>CAVFWX010000063.1:0-11459 GCA_963626225.1 Anaerotignum sp. | reverse complement strand
TTGTAGCAAAAAAATCGTACAGGAAAATGTATGCTTTTTCAATATTTACAAGGGGCTAAACGCTTTTTCTACCCACACAAACTAACGAAGAGCCAAATTTTTTGCTTGTAAATATTGGAGGCAGTTTTTCACTAAATAATCCGTATCCTAACAATCCTTCAAATAACATATCTGCTGTTATTTTGTTCATATAATCAATGTATTTTTCATTTTCCGCACCAAAACAAGCCCGCAGACTTACTCCACAGGCTACTTACATTTATATTAAATTGTGCGTATTTTCCCATTGTCATCCTTGGCATGGGCATACGCCCCCCTACCATTGCATTTTGTGACTGTCTCCTGTTGCTAGCAGGTGCGTTTGCGTGACATGTCACTGTTTATTATATCGTCATTTGTATGCAAAAACTTAATGCCTGGAAATTTTTCACAAAAAACAGCGATGATGACAGTCCTTTCCACTGATTTCACCGCTGTTTTAGTTTTTACTCTCCGCACTCCATGGCTATTCTTTTCCCATAGAAAGCAATGCCGTATTTCCATACCTTATGTATCTGCCGTTCCTGTAGCTCTGTCATATATGCCATATCTTCAATCTGCTGCAGTGCTTCCTTGGCTTTTTCCTGGAGCTGTGCTTCGGATTCTGCCCGCTTGAATTCTAGGATAACTCCCTGGCCATCTGGGGATTTTGGCAACAGAGCCAAGTCAAATCTGCCATAGCCGCTTTCCCTATTGGATTTCACTATATGGGTGTCCTTCAACAGTACGCAGAATCCCAGCATCATGCCGTGATAAAAGCTCTCTCCGTTGGCAGTATCGTGATAGCTGGCATTATTTTTCAGGATACTTTCCAAGTTTATACTGAAGCCTTTTACGTTTCCTGATATCATATAACGCAGCATATTTCGCACATAGGTTATTCCTTTATAGCCATTCAAATTTCGGAAAATTTCCGTACTAAACAGGCTTAGAATCTCTTTGTTGGGAATCTGCAGTTCCACGTCAGCGTTATTTTCTGCAGCAATATTCACAGGCTTCAGATACCCGGTATTCATAAGCATGGAATACAAATCATCGGCATTATCTCCAATCTCCGCATAAACGATGCTTTCATGAACCGTAGCCCATACCCTGCCACCATTCATCAAATCCTGGAGTTCCATCTCCATCTGCATTTCTAATCCCTGCATCATCCGCTGGATAATGCCGTTGGCAGAGGTATTTACCCAATATGCTCCCGGCTTGCATTTGGCCTGAAAATATTGTATTACCGACCAAGGGTTATAGATTTCCGCCCCGCCGAAATTATAGCCGTCATACCATTCTTTTATCTCCGGCAGCTTGTCCTGCCTGCCTACAGTTTCCGCTAGCTTAGCTACTTCTTCATAGGTGAAACCTATAGCATCATTGTATTCCTCCGACAGAACGGAGCAAGTCATGAGATTGTTAAGCCCGCTGAAAATGCTTTCCTTTGCTACCCGCAGTACTCCAGTAAGCAGAGCAAAATTCAATGCCTCATTGGTCTTTAGCACATCGCTGTAAAACTGCCGCATGAAGCTAATCATCTCATCGTAGAAGCCCTTTTCCCAGGCATACTGGATAGGTGCATCATATTCATCTATCAACAGTATAGGTTTTGTGCCATGATGCTTATACAACATCTTCGTAAGACTGCTAAGGCTTCCCAACAAGTCAGCATAGCAGCATTCCTCGCCGCCCCGCTTAACTCGTCTATAATATGCTTTTTCATCCTCGTCCAGTGCATCGGAATCCAGCAAATACTTATATTCACTATAAGCTCTGCTGATAATCAGCTTGACTATGCTATATGTTTCCTGCCAACCTCCGGCTGCTGCCATTTTCATGGATATAAACACCACAGGATATTTCCCCCTGTGCTGCATATATTCTTCCCCGGCTTTAGCAATCTTTAACCCCTCAAAAATATTTTGAGCCTTGTTTTTTACATCAAAAAATTCCTTTATCATACTGAGGGTCAAGGTTTTGCCAAATCGCCTTGGCCTGGTCAACAGGGTGACAGGTATGCCGTTATCCAGCAGCTCCTTGATAACATAGGTCTTGTCTACATAGGCATAGCCGCCCTCTACCAAATCCCGAAAATTTTCCACCCCTAAAGGCATTTTATACATCATCATATCACCCCAATGCTTTCACGCCCAGACCGCTTCAATAATATGCAAAAACAGCGACGAATCCAGCATCACAGCACTGACTTCACCGCTGTTTTAGTTTTTACTCAGCTTTCCACAAGCCGTGGAGATTGCAATATTCATATACTGCAACTACCTTGCTATCCTTTGGCAGGACAAACTCTGCCACCGGTGCTGTACCTGGCTGCAAGTATTTCACCTGATAGCCATCCTCCATCACCAAGACAATCCACTGAATATGGTGTGCCGGCAGCATAGGGTGCTCTACAGATCCTACCGTTACCTTGACCTGTTCATCATGCTGCTCCACTACCGGAACATGCTTCTCGTGAGCCCCATCGCTAGTTCCCGGCACCAGCTTCACCATGGCCTCACCGCAGCAAATAACCGGCACCCCAGAATCCTCCAGCTTTACAATGATATTGCCACAATGGGGACACCTGTAAAATCTCATCTCCATAACAAACACTCCTCTCCTAAAGCTATACACACATGGCCTTGGCGTTATGCCAGGGCTGGCTAAACACGTTTACCAGAGTATTTATTTGTATTTTACAGAAATCACTAAAATTGTCTTTCATTTGTTAGTTATATTATATGTCTATATTGAAGATATTGCAAGTATATGGTTAAATTTTTATTTACCTGGCAAGGTCATTTTTCCCACAAAAATACCGGCCTCTGAGAACCAGCTTTCCTAGATTCTGAAGGTCGGTATTTGGTGTTGCTTTTTTATTCGTATCTCAATGCCTCAATAGGATCCAGCTTGGCTGCTTTTCTTGCTGGCAAGATGCCGAAAAGCAGGCCGATGCCTACGGAGAAGCTGAAGGATACGACGATTGGCAGCCAGGTGATAACCGTATTGAAGCCGCCTACGCTGGCAATCAATGAGGACAGGCCACAGCCTAGGACAATGCCTATAAGCCCCCCAATAACACCAATGACCACAGATTCTATGAGGAACTGCATCATGATGTTGTTAAAGGTAGCTCCCAAGGCCTTGCGGATGCCGATTTCCCTGGTACGCTCCGTTACAGATACCATCATGATATTCATAATGCCAATGCCACCAACGATAAGGGAAATGCCTGCCACGCTGCCCAGCAAAAGGGTAATCATGGTGGTGGTCTGGGTCATGGTTTCCATGAGGCTGGTAAGGTTCCGCACATGGAAATCATCCTCCTTGCCTCCCACGATCTTGTGCCGCTGGCGAAGCAAGGTCTCAATATCTTCCTGTACCTGATCCATATACTTGGAGTCAGACACCTGAATGCTGATAGACTGCACATAGGTAATGCCCAGCACACGCTCCTGGGCAGTGGTGAGAGGAATGATAACCACATCATCCTGGTCCTGCCCCATGGAGGACTGTCCCTTGCTTTCCAGCAGGCCAATTACCCTAAAAGGCTGGTTGTTGACACGGATATTCTTGCCTACAGGATTTTCATCTCCAAAAAGATTGGTGGCAACTGTTGTACCTATGACAGCCACCCTATCCCTTTTATTCATATTGTCCGTTGTAATAAAAGAACCGGACTCCACTGTCAGGGACTTGATATCCATATAGCCAGGAGTTACGCCCTGCACGCTGGTGTTGCAGTTCTGATTGCCATATACAATCTGGTAGTTGCTGCTAACACTAGGGGATACATAGTCAATATTCCGTATCTTGCTTTCAATAGCCTTAGCATCATCATATTTCAAGGTTTTCATGGAACCGGCAGCCCCCCTTGGGCCGCTGCGGTTGGAAGAACCTGGGGAAACTATCAGCATATTGCTGCCCAGGCTGGCAATGGATTCCTGCACGTTGCTGCGGACACCCATACCTACAGATACCATGGCAATAACAGCACCTACACCGATAATGATGCCCAGCATGGTCAGCAGGGAGCGGAGCTTGTTGCCATAAAGGGCGGTAAATGCCATGAGAAAACATTCCTTAAACAACATCCAGTACCACGCCCTTTCCTTCGTCCCTGGTAATAACGCCATCCCGCACCAGCAGCTGCCTGTTGGCACAGACCGCAATATCCGGCTCATGGGTTACCAGGATAATGGTTCTGCCCATGCTATGCATCCGCTGGAAAATCTCCATGATTTCCTTGGTGGATTTGGTATCCAGATTTCCTGTTGGCTCATCTGCCATAATTATTTCCGGGTCATTTACCAATGCTCTGGCGATAGCTACACGCTGCCGCTGTCCACCGGAAAGCTCATTAGGCAGATGGTCGGCACGCTCTGCCAGGCCTACTGCTTCTAGATAATGCAGTGCTCTCTCCCGCCGTTCCTTGGCTCCCACCCCGGCATATACCAAGGGAAGTGCCACATTGTCCACAGAGGATATGCGGGACAGCAGGTTGAAGTTCTGGAAGACAAAGCCTATATGCTTGTTTCGCATAATGGCCAGTTCATCATCAGAAAGATGAGCTACTTCCTTTCCCTCCAACTCATAGGAACCAATGGTAGGACGATCCAAACAGCCCAAAATATTCATCAAAGTGGATTTGCCGGAGCCAGAGGGCCCCATAAGGGCGGCAAATTCTCCCCGCTTGATATCTAAATCAATGCCGTTGAGGGCTGCCACCTGCTGATCACCCATCTGATACAGCTTTTTGATGCCACGGAGGCGGATTGCTATTTCATTTTTTTCCTGCATAGCCTTTCCTCCTTGATTACATTGGTGGCGGACCGCCCATATTATTCTTGCTGGAACTGGATGAGCTGCTTGTCTTGTAGCTAATGGCTATCTTGTCGCCGTCAGACAGGCCATCCAGAATTTCCACATATTCATCGCTGTAGATGCCGGTGCTTACATAACGCTTTTCCTGCTCCTTGCCATTGGCTACCATAACATAGGAACCGGTGGAATCAGTTTTCAGGGCAGAAATAGGCACTACCAGGGCATTTTCCTTTTCATCCGTAATGATTTCTACCCGGGCAGTCATGGCTGGCAGCAGCACCCCGTCAGGATCATCTACATCCAGCACTACATAGTAGTAGATAACGCTGGCAGAGCTACTGGAACTGGAGCTGCTATTACTGGTGGAGTTAATATTCCAGCTGTTGGTAACATCAGTCTGGGAAATCTTGGAAACAGTAGCCGTAAAGGTTCTGTCAGTAAAGGTATCTACTGTAAAGGTTGCCTTCTGTCCTACCTTTACGCTGCCAATATCCGTTTCATCAACCTTGGCAATAATCTGCTTCTTGGACAAATCTGCAATGGTCATAATAACAGTAGGGTTGCTGTTGCCCTGTACTGCCATGGTACCGGCACTCTTTGGCTCACCTACCACAATGCCGTCCATAGGAGCGGTGATAACGGTTTCTGCCAAATCAGACTCAGTCTTAGACAAACTACTTTCTGCACTGTCATAATCATAGGCTGCATCTTCTAGCTCTTCCTGAGACTTGGCTCCAATGGAGTAGAGATATTGGGTGCGGTTGAATTTGGACTGGGTATTTCTTACCTTATAGGTAGCCTGGTCCTTGGTGGCCTCATAGTCCTTGCCATCCAAAATGGCCACGGTCTGTCCCGCAGTTACCACGTCATTTTCCTTTACCAGCACGGATTTGATACGGGCTGTAATCTTGGAGCTGACCTCTACGGAATCCACCGGACGGATGCTGCCTGTAGCAGATACGGTGGACTTCAGGTTCTGACGCTCCACATCAACCCACTCCACGGCGGCAGCTGCCTTGGCTGCCTCCTGCTGGCTGCTATAATACATATAGCCACCTACTGCCGCTGCAATAATGACTACAGCTGCTGCAATGGCTTTAACTTTTCCACTTAGCTTCATATTCATCCCCCTACTTGTTCTCACTAATAAGAGCCGGTTCGTTGGCCCCTCCCATGTCGCTTTCTACGGCAGCCTTGTACCTGGCATAATCATACTGGGCACTGATATAGTTATGACGGGCGGTGGACAGAGCCTCCTGAGCATCAATAATATCCAGCATAATTCCTTCACCTGCCTTGTACTTTTCATTGGCTATGAAGAAATCTTCCTCTGCCTGCCTTACTGCAGTCTGGGTGGAGTTGAACCGCTCCTCAGCCTCCCGCATGCTGTTGTAATCCTTCCGCACAGCCAAATCTATATCATTTTTGTCTTTAAGCAAAGTTGCCTGGGCAATTTTCAGCTCTGTCTGGGCCGCATCAACCTTGCCCTCTGTAACGCCGCTGTCAAAAATATTCCAGCTGACACCAACAGAAGCACTGTATTCATGGTTGCCGCCATCTGGCAAAACCTGCTTATCCCAGCCTGCTCCTAGGGACAGGTCAACGGTAGGCAAATATCCTGCCTTGGCATTCTTTACTGCCAGCTCCTTCTGCTGCACCTGATAATTGTCAATCAGCAGCTCCTTGCGGTTGTCCAAGGCAAAATCCAGACACTCCCCTACACTGCCGTTAAATGGCACGTAGGCAAAATCGTCTGTCAGCTCCAATGGCTCGTCGCTGTCTACATAAATCAAATTACGCAGGGTGCTGAGATTGTTGTCATAGGTATTCTTGCCCTTAATCAGCTCCTGCTGAGCATTGGCCAGCTCCACCTCTGTACGGAGCACATCTACCCTTGCCTTGCTGCCGGCTCCATAGAGCTGCTCTACATTCAAGAGATGCTGCTGGTACTTGTCCACGCTGTCCTGGTATACAGAAATCTTTTTCTTGGATTCCAGCACATCGTAATAAGCCTTGATAACATCCAGCTGGGTAGTTTCCCATTTCCGCAGTGTCTTCAGCTGGGCAATGTCCATCCCCAGCTCGCTGCTCTTAATATTGTTCTGATTTATTCCCCCGGAATAGAGCGGTAGGGAAGCAGAAATCTTGTTGCTATTGCTGTTGCTCCAGCCCACATTTGCTGACTGTGAACGCCCCAAATTGGAACTAGCCTTCCAGCTAATGCTGTTCTGGCCTCTGGCCTGCTTCAGGCTTGCCTTGGCAGTATCCTCTCCCAGCTGGGTTATGAGCACATCTGGGTTGTTCTTCAGTGCCAAATCCACTGCATCCTCCAGAGAAAGGGACATACAGCTGCCAGCAGGCATATAGCCCAGCATACTGCCAGCCATTAGGATGGCTCCCAATAAAAGCTTGGTTTTCTTCATAAACACACCGTCCTTGTGGTGAAAATTAGCAAATTTCTCATCTTTAAAAGTTACTTCCATATTCTATTATAGTTTTCTTAGAAAAAGATTAAAATCTGAAAAAACTTCCCCACAAAAAACGCCGGAAGCCGCCCAGATGGACTAATATTTTTCCACCTGGGTACAACCTCCAGCGTTCCTTTATGCCCTATAAGGCAGATTTACTGATTCAGTTTTTCCTTCATGACGTCTATTGCCTTTAGTAGCTGCACATCCTGAGTAGCATTCTCCGGCAACTCCACCTCTACATCTGGCTCGATGCCTGTGCCGTCGATACTGCGGCCTGACGGTGTATAGTATCTGGCAATGGTAAGCTTCAGCCCGTCCCCATGGCTCAGAGCCATCATGGTCTGAACAGAGCCCTTGCCGTAGGATTTGGTGCCAACTATAGTACCCAGCTGCCGATCCTGAATAGCTCCGGCAAGAATCTCCGAGGCACTGGCACTGTTGCCATCAATAAGCACCACTATAGGATAGCCGAAGCTGTCCAGCTGGGACTCATAAACGGTCTTATGGCCGCTGCGATCCGTCATGGACACGATTTCCCCAGCAGGGATAATCTGGTTGGCTATTTCCACGCAGGAGGTAATCAAGCCTCCCGGATTGGCTCTAAGGTCAATAATCAGCCCCTGCATACCCTTTTCCTTCAGCTCCGACAGCTCCTTGGCAAATTCCTTGCCGGTATTTTCGCTGAAGGAGGCAATGCGGATATAGCCAATATTGGTATCCTCCACCATGGTTCCCTTGGCTGTTACCAAAGGAATATTGGCCCTGGTGAGGGTTACATCAAAATCCTCCTGGCCCTGACGATGGATGGTCAGCACCACCTGGGTGCCTTCATCTCCCCGAACCTTGGCAGCCATTTCCTCCGGTGCCATATCGGTGACGGGCTCTCCGTCTATCTGGGTGATTTCATCCAAAGGCTGGATGCCTCCTTGGGCACTTGGAGTATTTTCCATAACGGACATTACCTGGCACACTCCCGGCTGTGGGAAGCCCATAACAATGCCTACCCCACCGAAGCTACCTTCCGTCTGTTGCATAAAGGACTTGAATTTTTCATCGTCCATATACAGGGAATGCTTATCCCCTAGTGACTTTACCATGCCGTCAATGGCACCGTCCACCATCTGCACCAGTGGTACATCATCCACATATTGGGATTTTACAAAGGCCATGGTGCTGATGAGCCTGCCTGTCTGTATTACATTTTCCCAGCTTCCCCCCAGCAGTGCATAGATGCCAAAAACCAGGGCACCGCATAGGGCAGCCACCGTAGCTATTACTGTTAAAATAATCTTTTTCATCTTGGTCAATCCTTGTTATAACCCTAGATATTACAAATAACCGTATGGGCTTACTGGCTCACCGTTTTCACGAACCTCAAAATGGCAGTGAGGCCCGGTGGAATTGCCTGTAGAGCCGCACATGGCAATTACCTGTCCTTGGCTGACTGACTCCCCTTCGCTAACATTCAGGGAATCATTGTGTCCATAAAGGGTAGTAATGCCACCACCATGGTCGATAATTACCGCATTGCCATAGCCGCTGATCCAGCCGGCATAGATAACAGTGCCGCTGGCAGCCGCATAAATCGGCAGGCCATAGTCACCACCAATATCCAGGCCGCTATGATATCTTGCGGTGCCGAAAATTGGATGGGTACGCCAGCCAAATTCTGAGGTAATAGGGCCCCCCAGAGGCCAAATCATGCCGCCTGCTCCTGCCGGTGCCCCGGAATATGCCGGTGCCATCTGGCTGCGGCGGATCATATTGGCAACCTCCTCTGATGCTGCCATGAGTTCTTCATAGGCTCTTTCCGAGGTATCTCTATCATAGATAGCCTGATCCAGCAGTTCCTGCTGCTCTGCCTCCTTGATTTCTACCATGTCCTTCTTATCCTGAGCCTCTGCCACCAGCTTTTCAGCCTCAGCCTTGTCCTGCTCCAGCTGTTCCCTGGCCTTTTCCACTACAGCCTTTTCTTCTTTTACCTTCATAATCAGGTCATAGTCATGCTTAATGATGCGTTTCAGCACATCCATACGACTCATCAAATCAGAAATATCCTTGGCTCCAAATAGCACATCAATATAGCTAATCTGGCCGTTGATATAGATATCCCGCACCCGTCTCTGCAGCTTCCTATTCTTGTCCTTCAGGTCTGCCTGGGTCTTTTCCAGCAGCTCCGTATTTTCGTCAATCTTGCCCTCTACAGTATCTAGCTGCTCCTTTACCTCATTATAAGAGGCAGTGGCTGCCTTCAAATCCTCCTGGATAATCCTCAGCCGCTCAGATACTGACTCTACCTTGGCAGCAGCTTCCTCCTTGGCAACCTGCTGTTCCTCTGCCTGCCGCTGAAGATCCGCCAGCTGATCCTCCAAATCATCTGCCAAAGCAGTGCCCGTAATGGACAAAGCCAGCAGCACCGACAGGGACAGCCTGGCCAGGCTGTTTTTGCCATGTCTAATGAACATATTCTGCCTCCGTCCTTATACCTTCAGGAATTTCTTGATAGATACCGCACTGCCGATAGAGCCAATGGCCATGCCACTGAGAATAACCACCACTGTTATATAGGTCAGGAAAGGCTCCTCCGGTATAAGCGGGAAAAATGCCAATGTGGTATAGATTTTTTCCGCAATGCCGGTATATACCAGCCGCAAAGCAATGACAGAAATAATGCTGCCAAAAAGCCCCAGCACCATGCCCTCCAGTACAAATGGCCAGCGGATAAACCAGTCTGTGGCACCAACGTATTTCATAATGGCAATTTCCTTCCGCCTAGCAAATACCGTCAAGCGGATGGTGTTGGAAATAATAAACAAGGTGGCAAAGGCCAGCACCAGCATCAAGGCAAAGCCAAAGATGCGAATAAGCCTGGTGATGTCAAAGAGATGCTCCATAACATCTTGGCCGTATTTGGCCGACTCTACCCCATCCCATTTTTCAATGGTGGCTGCGGCATTCTTTACCAGATCCGGCTGGGTAATCATCACTTCAAAAGAATCTGGCAGTGGATTGGTATCATCCAAGGCCTCCAACAGGGATTTCTGGTCTCCCAGCCTTTCCTTGAACTTCTCCATAGCCTCATCCTTTGTCACAAAGGTGACAGCCTGAACTCCTTCCAGCTCCTGCAAATCTTTTTCTATATCCCTAGCCTGTTCCCTGTCCACACTGTCCTCCAGATAAACATTTATCTGCACCTGGGATTCCAGAGATTCTGCCATTTTGTTCATATTCAGCACCAGCATCAGGAACATGCCGAAGATAAACAAGGACACTGCCACTGTGCCAATAGAGGCCAGTGACATCCAGTTGTTTCGCCGCAGGGACATGAAAACCTCACGGATAAAATATTCAGAGGTTCTAATTTTCATAGCCGTAGCCTCCCCTTGCCTCATCTCTTACGATTTTGCCGCCCTCAATAGCAATAACCCGCCGCTGCATAGCATCTACAATGGTCTTGTCGTGAGTAGCCATAACAATGGTGGTTCCAGCAGCATTGATCCGCTGAAAAATATCCATTATGCCCCAAGAGGTTTCCGGATCCAGATTGCCTGTTGGCTCGTCAGCAATAACAATGGCCGGATTGTTTACAATAGCCCTGGCAATGGCCACACGCTGCTGCTCACCGCCAGAAAGCTGGTTGGGAAAGCATTTGTATTTGTCCCTAAGACCTACAATATCCAGCACGGAGTTGACACTTCTCTGCATCAGACGCCGGGGAGCCTCAATAACCTGCATGGCAAAGGAAACATTTTCATAAACTGTCTTGTCCGGCAACAGGCGGTAATCCTGAAAGATGACTCCCAGCCTGCGACGAAGGTATGGTACTTCCTTATTGGCCATGCGAATAACATCCTTGCCATTGACCATAAGAATTCCAGAGGTAGGCAGCACCTCCCGAAACAGCATCTTGATGAAGGTAGATTTGCCTGCACCGCTGGAGCCTACCAAAAACACAAACTCGCCCTTATTTATATCAACATTGATATTGTCCAATGCCACAGCACCATTTTCATATACCTTGGTGACATCTTTCATATGAATCATCAGCTCAACCTCACTTTTCTACTTCATAGAAATCGTACTTTTTATTGTAGCACACTTCAGTATTATTGCATAGGGAGTAACTGTTATGTGCAG
>CAVFWX010000062.1:0-11576 GCA_963626225.1 Anaerotignum sp. | reverse complement strand
TGGTAAAGCCCTCCTCATTTATCACTGGCTCCGTGGCCTTCATTTCATAGGCCAGTCCCGCCTTGGCAAAGGCAAAATCTATCTCCGCCATGATTTCACAGTTATCCATCAGCTGGCTGTCGTTCTTGCGAATCTGCTGGGAAGCCTCCCGTAAAATCCGTTCCACCTCGTGGCGTTCCGCCGCCGTCAGCTGCTTAATGTCATTATTGAGATTTACCACCGCCATAGGCTCAATAAATACGGTGGAACCAGTGGCGGACTGATCATGGACAATACCTGGGAAATATTGCTTGTATTCCAGCTTGATAGGCACTACATACCTATCACCACGCATGGTGACAATGGCTTCCTGAAAATACTTCTGGTATTCGTTGTTGTGCAAAATCCCAGCCAGATGATCCTTGATGCGAGCCTGGCTAGACTTGATTTCCCGGCGAATTCTTTTTAACTCCACACTGGCATCATCCCGCAAATTGCCATGTTCATCGACGATATGCTCTAGATTCCGTTCCAGCTGGCCCAGAATTTCCAGACAGCGAGCCTGATTCTTCAGGATAGGAGCCTCCAGTTCCAGCTCCTTGAAAAATTTCTTGATTTCCCGCATGGCATACATGGTGGTGAGGATATCCAACAGCTCCAATGGATCCAGAACAGCACCTAATCCGATTTTCTTGATACTCTCCCTAATATCCTTGATGCCCCCCATAGGTGGATGAGCCACAGAGGAAACATAAACAGCCTCTGCCGTCTGCCGCAGACGATCTTTTACATCCTCCATCTCGCTAACAGGCCGCAGGCCATCTGCCAGCTCCTTGCCCAATTTGGTAGCTGCCTTCTCCCGCAACTTGAACAGTATTCTCTTATATTCTAAAACCTTAAAAGATTCTTCCTTCAATTATTATTCTCCTAATTTAAACCAATACTTTATCTAGCAAACTACATGGCTGCCCATCTGCAGGAGGCACACCCATATATGCTTTTATTATCACAGAACACCTCTGAAATAATGCCCTCTGGTTATATTCTTTCCTTCCAATGCCTCGGCCGCTGCCCGCTCCTCTGGAGACAGCTCCCCCTTATGCTGCATATAAACTGCATAATTCCTGATGGTTTTTCCCAGTTCACTGGCAGACAAATATCTGCCATCTATACGCAGTCCCTTGATACCCATAGTCTTCAACTTCATAGCATGAGGCAGCATGCTGAGCCTGTTGGCATTCAGCAAATGCATATGGCAGTACTGATCCATAACCAGTGGGAAGCGGATATTCTTCCTATCCTTCAGATAAAATTTCTTTCCCATATTGACACATGGGGCACTGCAACGGCCTGTATCCAAGCCCCCTAGGAAGCTGCCTGTACAGCAATATTCTGATACCATCAGCTCCAAATGGGCATCTACCAGGCATTCAAGTGGTAGAGGGCTTTCTTGAGCCAGCTTCTCCACCTGGGCCATATTCAGCTCTGGTGACAACACCGCCCTATCTGCCCCCAATTCCTGCAAATGCCTTAATGTTTCCACATTATAGCTGATAAGGGAATAATCTGCTTCAATAGGCAGCTCCGTCAGCTCCCTAACAGCATGAAGGCTGCCGATATTGTGGACGCTGATGCCATCAGGCTCACAGGCTGCCCCATTTTGCAGCCATTTGTGGAAATGCTCCAGCTCCCCGTCACGGATAATCCTTGGGGTATTAAAGATAATGGCTGCCCCCATATTGTGGGCCATTTCTGTTGCCTGACGGTACATATCCAAGGTAATAGCCTTATGGGTATAGCTTTCACCGCCAAAGACAATCCGCCCAGAGCCTGCCTCCAAAGCAGCCTTCACTTTTTCCAGGCTATCCACTACGGCAGTTACCACCGTGCCCCGGCGGTATTTTTTATTATCCTCATCCCTGGCAGCTATGCTTTCTCTACGAGCAGCTACCCTCTGCTGGATATTTTTCACACCCTGGCAGATGCTATCTGCTGCCTTGGCGGAAAATTCCCTGGCTGCTTGGTCAAATTCTGCCAATCTCTGTGCTTCCAGTGACTCAGTACACCGACGGCGGGCTTCGTTGATTTCACTGACAGGCACCATAACCTCGCCCTGAATATCCATCACCAGTTCCTTCAGCTGGAAAATACTGGTACCCAGACGGCCAATCTGCTTTTCCAAAATTTCTCTGGTCAAAGGCCGCTTCTGAGCTGCCTGGCCAATAAATTCCGTAGTTGCTTCTGCCACGTGACCGACTTCATCCTCCATGCGGATCTGCAGTGGCTCTCCCACCGCAGCCCTTACCCATGTCTTGATACCATAACGACGGACAGGAGCCCCGGTATTGTACATGGACTTGGCTGTATTCATCAGTGCTGCATCATAAATCTTGAATGCTCTGTCTCCCGGGAATACCTTACCATCTATTGAAAATGCTATCGTTGTGCCTGCTTCTGCCTTTTCCACAGGTATGAGATTCTGCTGGCTGATGCCCTGCTGGGGATTTTTCTTGTTTTTGTTCTTGCCGTTCTTGCTTTTCTGTTCCTTCAGAATATACAGTTTCTGGACAGTGGCAGTTACCCTGCCACCTACCTTTACCCAGAAATCCACCTGATCCCCAAGGGCCAGCTCAGTGGACAGCTTCATGGCTACCAGACCGGCCCCGCCATCATAGGTCAGCACCCGGCCCAGCATTAGGCCACGGTTATTTGGCCGCTTGTCGCTCATCATGTTGCGGCCTTGTTTTTTCTCCAGATATGCCGTGGTAAAATCTCTGTTAAAAATCTGTGCCAATGCCTTGGTGTCCTCTGTTTTGATGCCAAATTTCCCAGCCAGCCAGCTGTCCACCGCCCGACGGTAACAGCCCACGGCCACAGCCACATATTCCGGCCGCTTCATCCTTCCCTCTATTTTCAGAGAGGATACCCCCGCCTCCAGCAACTGAGGCAGCAGCTCCGTGGTATTCAAATCCCTTGGGCTCAGCAGATACTGTCCTGCACTGCCTGCCAACAGGTCATTGTCATCTTCATCCACCAAGGCATAAGGCAGGCGGCATGGCTGGGCACAGCGGCCACGGTTGCCACTACGTCCGCCAATAATGCTGCTCATGAGGCACTGGCCGGAATAGCATACACAAAGGGCACCATGGACAAAAACCTCTATTTCTGCCTTGGCATGGGCACAGATATGGCGGATAGCCTCCAGGGACAATTCTCTGGACAATACCACCCGACTAAAGCCCATGGCCTCCAATGCCTGAACTCCATCCAGATTGTGCACCGTCATCTGAGTACTGGCATGCATCGGCAGCTCCGGCACTGTTTCCCGCACCAGACGGGCTGCCCCCAAATCCTGTACCAGAACCGCATCTGCACCAGCTTCATAAAGGAACCTGAGATATTTCTTCAGCTGAGGCAGCTCCTGATCATCCACAATAGTATTTACCGTCACATGGACATGGACATTCCGTTGGTGGGCAAAATGAATGGCCTCCCGCAGCCCTTCCTCATCAAAATTATCTGCATAGGCCCGGGCCCCAAACATATTTCCCGCCAGATATACGGCATTGGCACCGCTTTCTACAGCAGCAGCCAAAGCCTCCCGGCTTCCTGCCGGTGCCAAAAGCTCAACCAAAATAAAACCTCCATATATAACACAATATTATTTTAAATCCCTATTTATTGCTATAACCAATAAATTATAACACCTGAAATGTTACATGGCAAATGATACAATATTTACCCAAGGCTATGTACTCTAGTTTTTCAAGGCACATAAAATTCTATATATAAAAAGCGGCGGGGAATAATCCCCGCCGTAAGGCAAAATGTCTATAAAAATATATATCAGAGACGGCCGTTCTTCTCGAAGAAGTCCAGAGCCACCTGAGGGAACAGTGCATAGGACAGTACATCCTCCTCAGGAATCTCATCAATAACCTTGGCAATCTGTGCATCACGAACATGCTCGTAGATATCTACATCTACGCTGGCCAGACTAGCCTTGATGCCAGCCAGCTTCTTCTCTACCTTCTTGGCAGCCAGCTCCTTGCGGAAGTCAGCCATCTTAGGAGCCTTGGCATCCTCAATAGCACAATCAGTAATCATTTCCTCAGGCTTGATCTTCATGGCAGCCAGAACCTCAGGCTTAACTGGCTTTGGAGTCTTGCCGAACTTGCCACGAGCCAAATCACGAACCTCATTTGGAACCATAGAATAACGAGGCTGACCATTAGCCTGCATAATAACATTCATGGTAGCCATGGTACCTACAATCTGGGAAGATGGAGTTACCAATGGAGGGAAGCCCAGATCCTCACGAACACGAGGCATCTCATCTAAAAGCTCCTGATACTTGTCAGCAGCACCCATGGACTTCAGCTGGTTTACCAGGTTGGAAAGCATTCCGCCAGGAATCTGGAAGTCCAGAACCTTTGGATTTACATCAAAGTAACCAGGCAGGTTGAACTCCTTCATAATGTCCTTCTTAACCTGCAGGAAATGCTTGGCAATAGGATCCATAGCCTGACGATCCAGGCCGGTATCTCTCTCAGTGCCTTCCAGGGTTGCTACCATGGTTTCGGTGCAAGGCTGGGAAGTATCGTTGGCCAACGGAGACAGGGCACAGTCGATAATATCAACGCCAGCCTCAATAGCCTTCAGATAAGTCATGGAACCAAAGCCGGAAGTGTAATGAGTATGAAGCTCAATTGGCAAATCCACAGCAGCCTTCAGCTTGCGAACCAAATCCTCAGCTACATAAGGTTTCAGCAGACCGGACATATCCTTGATGCAGATGGAATGAACCCCCATCTCCTGAAGCTGCTTAGCCAGCTCAACGAAGGTCTCATTGGTATGGAATGGGCTGATGGTATATACAAGGCAGCCCTGTACATGTGGCTTCTCCTTGGCGTTCAGAGCAGCATCAATGGCAGTACGCAGGTTGGTAACATCGTTCAATGCATCAAAGATACGGAATACGCCAACGCCATGCTCGGAAGCCTTTCTTACGAAGGCACGAACCACATCATCGCTGTAGTGGTTGTAGCCCAGCAGATTCTGGCCACGGAGCAGCATCTGGATAGGAGTATTCAGATGAGCCTTCAGAGTATCGAGACGCTCCCATGGATCCTCATTGAGGAAACGCAGGCAGGTATCATATGTTGCACCGCCCCAGGCCTCCAATGCATTGTAGCCGATCTTGTCCAAAGATGCCAGCATAGGAAGCATCTGCTCCGTACGCATACGGGTTGCCAGCAGGGACTGATGAGCATCACGCAGTACGGTCTCAGTAATCTTTACAGGACCAAAATTTGTTGCACTAGTGGACATATAAAACATCTCCTTAAAATATAATATACTTACTCGTTAACCCCGGAAAAACTCCTATAATTCCCTAACAATCTCTATGTTTTAAGTATAAGGTCTTTACATGGCCTTGTCAACGAAAAACTATAAATACAGATTATTTTTTCATAATTTGTATGACCAATTGTACAAAGCTTTGAACATAATTTCAATTGTTGCCTCATTTTACGCTTCCAATTGATTGTCATTATTATTTATGCTTTTATATCAGTTATAATTGGTGCAAAAGCATAACTTTAAGGAATGATTTAATTGTTTTTATGCCAAATCTCCTTGAATGTTAAGCTCCGATATTCATCAATGTTTAATTTCGTCTACAATTTCAATTCTATCCAAAACATTTCTCATGTTTTCCCGAAAACCAGCCAAATATGCTTCCCGCAGATCCGCTTGCCGCTGCTTCTCCTCCGGAGTCAGACCTACTGACCTTTGCTTTCTGGAAAGTTCATTTATCTCATTTATCAATTCCTTGGTTATCATAAAAATTCCCTTCTACAAAAATCTACTGTGCCATAAGCACATTTTATGATACAACATTTCCTTGTTGCATGCAAAAAACTTTTAACCAGCCAAACCATATCCGCTTTCTGCTCTGTCTTACATTCGACACGAATGTCAAAAAATCCTTTTCCTGGCAAAAATTTCATTTTAACAGACACAAAAAAGAAAGCTTGCCCTGATGACATTAGCTACTGGCCAATGCTTCAAGACAGGCTTCCTATATCCTTAATTCTATTTAGTTTTTATCCAATCAAATTCTTGATATCTTCCTCTACGGTGCTAATGCCACCGATACCAAAATTCCCCACCAGTACCTTGGCTACATTTGGTGACAGGAAGGCTGGCAGGGTTGGTCCCAGGTGGATATTCTTTACCCCAAGATGCAATAGAGCCAGCAGTACGATAACCGCCTTCTGCTCGTACCAGGCAATATTGTAGGCTACTGGCAGCTCATTTACATCCGCCAGGCCGAATACCTCCTTCAGCTTCAGAGCGATAAGAGCCAGGGAGTAGGAATCATTGCACTGGCCTGCATCCAACACCCGAGGAATACCGCCAATATCTCCCAAATCCAGCTTAATGTACTTGTACTTGGCACAGCCAGCGGTGAGAATAATAACATCCTTTGGCAGGGCCTTGGCAAATTCTTCATAGTAGTCACGGGACTTCATGCGGCCATCACAGCCTGCCATAACCACAAACTTGCGGACAGCACCGGACTTGATAGCCTCTACTACCTTGTCAGCCAGGGCAAATACCTGCTCATGGGCAAATCCCCCTACGATCTTGCCCTGCTCCAGCTCTGTTGGTGGCTGGCACTTCTTGGCCATTTCAATAAGGGCAGAGAAATCCTTGTGGCCCTGGGCATCAGCCTCAATGTGGTCGCAGCCCTCAAAACCTACAGCACTGGTGGTAAATACCCGTCCCTTGTAGCTGTCCTTTGGCGGTACCAAGCAGTTGGTGGTCATAAGGATCGGGCCGTTGAAAGCCTCAAACTCCTCCTTTTGCTTCCACCAGGCATTGCCATAGTTGCCGACAAAGTTTTCATACTTCTTGAAAGCAGGATAATAATGGGCTGGCAGCATCTCACCATGGGTATAGACATCTACCCCCGTACCCTGGGTCTGCTCCAGGAGCATCTCCAAATCCTTCAAATCATGGCCGGAAATCAAAATGCCAGGATTCTTCCTTACACCTAAATCTACAGATGTAATCTCAGGGTTGCCGTAGGACTCGGTATTTGCCTTGTCTAGGAGAGCCATGCCAGCAACACCATACTGGCCAGCTTCCAGAGCCAGGGCAGTCAGTGCCCCACCGTCTAAGCTGTCATCCAAGAGCTTTGCCAGGGCGGTCTGGACAAAGCTGTCAATAGACTCATCCTCATAACCCAGCACATTGGCGTGCTTCATATAGGCACAAAGGCCCTTCAATCCGTAGGTAATCAGCTCTCTGAGGCTGCGGACATCCTCGTTTTCAGTAGCAAGAATGCCCACAGTCTTTGCCTTACTTGCATACTCTGCCTCAGTTCCCTGCCACTGAGCAGCCTCAGGCAATTTATCAGCATCCTGAACCTGTGCCAACAGACCAGCCTTTACCTCCAGAGTCTTGGCAATCTGAGTGGCAATGGCCTTCTCGTCAAAATTGGCATTGGTAATGGTCATAAAGAGATTTGCCGTAATCAAATGGGCAATGTCACTGCCTACAGCCTTGCCTTCATTTCTCAGGGCAACAGCTACCGCACCTACCCCCTTGGTAACATATACCAACAAATCCTGCATGGCGGCTACCTCAGGCTTCTTTCCACAAACACCAACCTTGGTACAGCCGGTGCAGCCGGCAGTTTCCTGGCACTGATAGCAAAACATCTGATTCTCCATAAAAACTTCCCCTCCTAGGTATAATACACATTTTTGTTTTGTTGGGTTTATTATAAGGGAAAATACAGCCTATGTCCGTAACAAATGTTACAGCAATGCCTCAAATGCTTCTACATCAATAATTTCTAGCTGGTTTCTCTCGAGGGATATGATTCCCTCACGCTGCATTTTGCTTAGTTCTCTGGAAAGAGAGGGGCGGGCAACGGCTAGGTGGGCTGCCATTAGCTCCCGGCCTCCCGGCAGCTGTACCAGCTTCCCTTTATGGGGCAGTTGGAGGATATATCTAGCTATTTTTTCCCGCAAGGAGCCACAGGACAGCACCTTCAGGCGATTGTGTATAAAATAGGTTTTCCCAGCAATGATCCTAAGGAGATTCTGTTGCAACCTTAGAGTCAGAGCCATAGTCTCCTGCCGAGCGCCCAAAAGCAGCTGGCTGTAGATCTCCAGCAGCTGTACCTCTCCTACAGCCTGAGTGTACATATCGTATTTCTTATGTCCCAGGAAAAAATATACCTCCCCGAAGATATCCCCTGGATCCTCCACCTCCCCCAATATCAGCTGCCTGCCAGAGTAGGTATTCGCCAGAATCTCCACCCTACCATGTATTAGCAGAAAAAGCCTGTCCGACCTGTCACCCTCATGAAAAATTATCTCTCCATCACTGTATTTACCCAGCCTTACCTGGCTGGAGGCAAGGAACTCCCCCAGCTCCTTCTGACTCAAGCCTTTTGCAAGAGGTGCAGACTGCAACAGCTTATATATCTCCTGTTGATTTTCCCCAATGGACATAGCTTTTCCTCCTAAAAAAATACCCCCTGAACCTAATCAGGGGGCACGTGATTCCCAGCGGGTATATCCCGCTCTACTATCTATTATCGGCATCCTTTGCCTTTTGGTGATTTATTTCCTTTTCGGCATACATCCTCTGATCCGCCAAAATGCGAATCCCGTCTGCAGATTCTCCTTCCTCAGGATATGCTGCATAGCCACAGCTGGCACCGATATGTAGCACCTGGCCGTCTATCTCATAAACATTCAGCAGGGATTCTACAATCCTTTCCTTAACAACCTGGCGAATATTTTCATCCAAATCTCCACTAACAATCAGAGCAAATTCATCTCCGCCTATGCGGAAGGCATAGTCCCCACCTCTGATGCATTGTTGCAACCGGCCTGCAACTTCCTTCAGCAGCTTGTCCCCCATGTCGTGGCCGTAGGTGTCGTTTACAGGCTTGAAATGGTCCAAATCCAGATAATACAGCACAAAGGACTCTTTTTTCTTTTCCTTCTCATGGAGCACAAAGCTAAATTTTCTTTCATTGAAAAGCCCTGTCAGGCCGTCAGTATTGGCCATGCTTTCCAGTGCCTTATGCTGTTTTCTATCCTGCTCCACCCAAAATCGCAAGGACAGGATAATCAATATCATGATGCAAGCTGCCAAAGCTGTTATTATGACAATCGTCAAGGATATCAGGCTCTCGCTTCTAGAATCTACAGCATCCTTGTTCACAATGGCCACAATGTTCCAATCATTGATTCCCAAAGGCTGGGACACCAGGTAATAGGCTGCCATTTCGCCCTCAAACTCACCATCAGCTTTTTCTCCAAGCTGAATCTTGTTTTGTATTTCCCGGCTGTTGCCTTCAATAAAGCTTACATCATTCTGGATAAACTCAAAGATGTTGCCTGGATTTGGCTCCCCTTTATACCGTGGCTTCAAACTCAACACCGTATTTCCAGCTGCATCCACCACATAGCAGGTGCTGTCTTCCTCATATACCCTGGCAAACAGCATACCTTCCACTTCCTCAGTATCGTAGCTGACAGCAATCCCGGTATAAGTAACATTATCCAGAGTAAAGCTTTGCTTCAGTGGTGCCGCAAATACAAATTTATACTCACCATTGGAGGCTGTATAGGTGGCAATCACCGGCTCTCCCTGTTCATACATCTTTTGGAAAACATTCTCTATGCTATCAGCATTGCCTTTGCGTCCGGAAACTGTCAAAAAGTCACATTCTTCATTAAACAAATAGAAATCACTATACTGCCAACTGTTTTTTCGTTCATTCCATGACTGCCACAGATGCTCCAGCCCCTGGCTTTCCTGCAAGCAATGGAGACTTATCCCAAAATCCGTCAGCACGCTCCAATTACGCTGGGCAAACATGGTAAAGGTCTGATTGACCTGGGTATAAGTAGTCATAAGCAGGGATGAATTTTCCCTGTATATCTCTCGCTGGATATATGAACGATACAGCGGAATAGCAACTACCAAAAGCACAACTGCTATAATGGCAGGTAGGATATTTTTGCGAATCCTGTACATAATAAGCCCTCCTAGGCCATGATTTTGAAACATTCTACATCCCTCAAGGGGATACATAGTAGAACAATTCTACAGTACCATGGAAAGCAATGTTACCTCCATCTACGCCCCTCAAAGCGTATGTTCCTTCGGGGGGGGGGTACGACTTATGTTCTCTTCTATTATATATCATCATCTACTACTTGTAAAGTCATTTAGAGGTATAAGAGGCTTTTTTATAGGTACAGAAATCCTGGGCTGCTTAGTTTATTCCTCAATATCTCCTCTGAGATATGCCCGCAGCCTTTTCACCGCTATAACCGGAACCCTAAATTCCTTGCCATCAATCATGGTCAATATGCGACCATCAAAGGACTTCACATAGCTCTTGTTAATGCTGAAGCTTCTGCTTGGCTGTAAAAAGCCCTTTGGCAATTTTTCAGAAAAGGTGGACAGATTGGAACGTACCTTAATGTCCTCATTGTTGTGAGACATGTACAGATGGATATAGTTCCGATCCGATGTAAGGTACATGATATCTGAATAGTTGACTATACGAGTAAAGCCATGTACATCCTTCACGGCTACAACTGCTCCCTGGCTTCTTTCTGCTGTTACCTGCATCATGTATTCATAGTTCTCCTTGCCAGCCTTGGTAGGAAAACGCTCATCATCCTCCTGGATATGGAGCACGTTGGACAGATGGATGTGACGAATCAACAACTCCGGCTTCTGCCCTGTAGGAGCCTTTTCCCACACAAAGGTCACCCTCTGCTTTTCTGACAGCAGGATGCCGGACTCCGGCTGGGTATAGGCCCTGTACCTGCCTACAACCACGCAACTGCTTCCTTCTCTCTGAACAACCTCATACTCCTGGTTATCCAAATACACCATAGGCATGGCATTGACATTTTCCTGAATCCTATGTACCATGATGTCCTTGCCGTGGAAGTATTCCTCATTCATGGAGCCAATCCAAAGAATGTTCTCATGCAGATGCTCTATCAGTGGCTGGGGATTCTTCTGCCAATATTCTTCTATTATGTATTGGGTAAGTTCTACAGCCTGAGTAGCATATTTCCTTAACATTATTCCTCACATCCATTTTTATTCGTTGTATAAAAGTTTTATTCAAGGTTGTATATTCTGTTTTTATTTTACACAAATTTTACATTTTATGCAATAGTTGTGGCCAAATCTTATCCCTGAAATTTAGGACGAAATGACATTGTATACAATTTGTAGACAAATCCAGCCTCCCGTGCAGACAATGAAAAAGCCAGTCGATGTATAAAAATCGACTGGCTTTGTATTTTATGTATTATGTTCTTGTCTTTATATGCTGGCTTCGATTTTCTCGATAATTAGTTTCCGGCACCATGTAGGTGGCTTTTTCTTACCTGCTACCCAGTCTTGAACGGTGCGGTATGGTGCTTCTAACAAATTTATCTGTTACAATGGCAAAATTTGCCTGCTCCTGCTTGACTGCCTCCCTATATAATCTTGCAATATCTCCCAAATACTCCGTTTTTCTCAGTTTTTCA
>CAVFWX010000061.1:0-11608 GCA_963626225.1 Anaerotignum sp. | reverse complement strand
AAGGATGCTACCATTTTGGGCAAGGTAATCGGCATCTATCGCCAGATGTAAGCCCATTTTAAAAACCATATAAATTAACAAACCCACAAATCAGTTACAGCTTGTAACCGACTTGTGGGTTTTATATTACTGAAAACACGCGAAAACGCTGGATGTGTATCCACGTCGACTCGCTCTCGCTCTGTATCGACATATCGGACACTAAGCTCTCGTGAGGGGCTTGGCTTACGAATCGCAAGGGTGAGCTGACTGGATGCATTAGTCCAGATTTGTGTAGATTTGCTATATCTTGCTAGGAGACAAGTCGCAGGCATAGCTATGACTATGCCGAGGATTGTCGACAACGCAAGGACGGCAAAGATACACGAAGATGGGCTGATGACTTTGGTCAGTTCAGCCTTAGTGCCGATGTCGATAAAAGGTCTCCTTAGGGTACAACCTCCAGCGTTTCCTTACTTAACCAATAGTTCCCTTAATGCCCCAATTAGATATAAGGACCCGGCACATACTAGGATAGTATCCTTATGGTTCTCTTTCTGGGCTGCTAATTGCTGTGCCCTAGCAAGGGCGGCAGCTGGCTCAGGGATGGCTTCCTTGGCATTAGCACAGACATAGGGCAGAAGCTCTGCTGGCTCTGCGGCACGCTCTGAGTTTGGCGTGGTCATTACCACTGTATCCTCCGGCCGCAGCAGATATTCCAGCATGTACTTATAGTCCTTGTCCTTCAATATACCCAGCAGGAAAATCCGCTTTTCATGAGGGAAATAATAATCCAAGCTGTTTCTGAGGGTGGTGATACCGGCTGGGTTGTGGGCTCCATCTATCAGCACCTTGTAGCCATAGCCACCAATCAGCTCAAAACGTCCCGGCCATACAGCCTGCTTCATGCCCTGCTTTAAAGCCCGCTGAGTGAATCTTAGGTCATTGGCTGCCAACACCATAAATACCGCTGCTGCTACACCGCTATTTGCCACCTGATGGAGCCCCAACAAGGACAGCTTGTAGCTAAGATTGGCAAAAACAGGATTTTTTCCGGTAAAGGACACCAGCTGCTGGCCTGCCTCGCATTCGTTGCAGTCCAGATGAAGCCTGGACAGTGCCTCCATCTGCATATCCTGCAATTCCTTGGAAGGACTTCCATTGCCAGTATAGCCAAGATTTGGCGGTATAGACAGCTGCCCCAGAGGCCGCATTGCCTCCACCTCATAGTCCCGGCCTGCTACATAGCATTGGCTATGCTTTTCTGCAGCGGTTTTCTGGATAATCTCCAAAGGCATGCCATCAGCAGCTGTTACCACCGGCACCCCTTCCTTGATTATGCCAGCCTTGTGCCGGGCGATGCCCTCCAAGGTTCCCCCACATTTGTCTGCGTGTTCAAAGGTCACATTGGTAATCACCGAAACCTCCGGCACGATGACATTAGTGGAATCCAATAGGCCTCCCAGACCTACCTCAATGACAGCATATTCCACCCCAGCCTTTTTAAACAGCAGAAAAGCTGCAGCCGTCAGCACTTCAAACTGGGTAGGCTGCTCATCTCCCTGTCCCCGCATAAACTCACAGATATCCCGCACTACGCTTAGGGCATCTGCCATCTGCTCCTCAGATACAGGCTTGCCATCAATGACCACCCGCTCCGTATAGGAGGAAAGATGGGGAGAAATATACATGCCGGTGTGGATGCCGGCCGCCTGCAGGCAGGATGCCAGCATAGCTGTGGTAGAGCCCTTGCCGTTGGTGCCTGTGACATGGATGGTCTTGTAGGCCTTCTGTGGCTCCCCCAGCAGATACATAAGCTTCTCTATCCGCACCAGCCCCAGACTGATGCCAAAAACATTCAACTCGTCCAGATACTCCAAAGCTTCCTTATAATTCATCTTCCTTCCCTCCTATAGCTGGAAAATCTCTAATCTAATGCTCACTACGAACAAGACAGCATAGCGGGATAACCATGGTCGGGATGTAGAGAGCCTCGGTGCTTAGCGATTCGTGAGTCTTGATAGCGAGCAGCTATCAAGCCCCTCACGAGAGCTTAGCATCCGCTAGGCGAACTCCATAGCGAGAGCGTCCCGACGTGGTTATCCCCTATGCTGGCATACTAACATCTTAGTTTACAGCGTAGCCAGATATGCCAATCTCTCTTTGACAGCTGACTGCTTCTCCTGATACCCCTTCAGCTTTTCCTGCTCCCCGGCTACTACATCAGCAGGTGCCTTGGCCAGGAAGCCCTGGTTGCCCAGCTTCTTCTCCAGGCGGCTTACTTCTTTCTCCAGGGTAGCCATTTCCTTGTTGAGGCGGGCGGTTTCCTTTTCTACGTCAATAAGTCCCTTCAACGGTAGATAGATTTCCACGCCGTTTACTACGCCAGCCATGGCGTTCTCCGGCTTGTCTGAGCCAGCAGCCAGCATGGTAACAGGCTCAGCCGCAGCCAGTACAGCCAGATAGCCCTGATTTTCCTGGAATACCTGACGGAGATTTTCATCTGTAAAGTTCAGGATAACCTCACTCTTCTTGCCTGGTGCAGCATTTACCTCCAGACGAAGAGCACGAATGGTCTTGATGGACTCCATGATAGCAGTCATGGCATTTTCATCGGCCTCATTTACCAGGGCAGAAAGGCCTGCCTCGTCATTGCCTGGCCATTCGGAAACCATGATGCTGATGCCTTCATGTGGAATATGCTGCCAGATTTCCTCCGTAATGAACGGCATAAATGGATGCAGCAGGCGGAGGGTACGCTCCAATACATAACCCAGTACATACTGTGCAGTCTGGCGAGGGCGTACATTTTCCTTGTCATAAAGACGAGCCTTGGCCAGCTCAATGTACCAATCGCAGAACTCGTTCCAGATAAAGTCATAAATCAGGCGGCCAGCCTCACCCAGCTCGAACTTCTCTAGGTTAGCAGTAGCTCCCTGAGCAGTCTTGGCAAAACGAGACAAAATCCACTTGTCTGCCAAGGTATAGTCCTGCACCTCAGGCACAAAACTCTTGTCAAAGCCTTCCAGATTCATAAGCATAAAGCGTGAAGCGTTCCACAGCTTGTTTGCAAAGTTTCTGGTGGCAACTACACGGTCGTTGATGAATCTCATATCATTACCTGGAGTATTGCCAGTAATCAGCATAAACCGTAATGTATCTGCACCATACTGATCAATAACCTCTACTGGGTCAATGCCGTTGCCCAGGGACTTGGACATCTTGCGGCCCTGCTCGTCACGAACCAGGCCATGGATGTAGACGGTCTTGAACGGAATATCCTTGCCAAATTCCAGACCCATCATAACCATACGGGCAACCCAGAAGAAGATGATATCATAGCCTGTCACCAAGGTGCTGGTTGGGTAGAACTGCTTCAGCTCTGGAGTCTCCTCCGGCCAGCCCATGGTTTCAAATGGCCACAGTCCGGAGCTGAACCAGGTGTCCAGCACATCCTCATCCTGATGAAGATGCTTGCCGCCACACTTAGGGCAAACCTCTATATCGGTACGGGATACGGTGGTCTCGCCACAGTCATCACAGTACCAGGCAGGAATCCGATGCCCCCACCACAGCTGGCGGGAAATGCACCAATCACGGATATTATCCAACCAGTTGCAGTAAATCTTGGTAAACCGCTCAGGCACGAACTTGATATCCCCATTCTTTACCGCATCAGCAGCAGGCTTGGCCAGTGATTCCATCTTTACGAACCACTGGGTAGAAATCATTGGCTCAATGGTGCTGTGACAGCGGGAGCAATGGCCTACTGCATGCTCATGATCCTCAACGGATACAAGGGCACCAATTTCCTCCAGCTCCTTCACCAGAGCCTTGCGGCACTCATAGCGGTCCATGCCCTCATACTTGCCAGCACCCTCAGTCATATTTCCTGTGTTGGAAATAACCTTAATCTGCTCCAGATTATGGCGGAGGCCCATTTCATAGTCGTTCGGATCATGGGCAGGAGTTACCTTTACGGCACCGGTACCAAAGGCAGAATCAACATACTCATCAGCAAAGAGAGGAATTTCACGGTTTACTACCGGCAAAATCAAAGTCTTGCCTACCAAATCAGCATAACGCTCATCATTTGGATTTACGGCCACACCGGTATCGCCAAACATGGTCTCAGGACGAGTGGTTGCTACCTCTACATAGCCCTCCTCACCTTTAATCTGGTAGCGGATATGCCACAGATGGCCTGCCTCAGTCTCATGCTCCACCTCTATATCGGAAATGGCGGTGTTGCAATCTGGGCACCAGTTGGTAATGCGGGTTCCCTGATAAATCAGCCCCTTCTCATAGAGACTGACAAAGACCTCACGGACAGCCTTGGAGCAGCCTTCATCCATGGTAAATCTTTCTCTGTCCCAATCCAAGGAAGAACCCAGACTGCGAAGCTGGCTCATAATGCGGCTGCCGAATTTTTCCTTCCATTCCCAAACCCGCTCCAGGAACTTCTCACGGCCCAGCTCATAGCGGTTGGTTCCCTCAGCCCGGAGAGCCCCCTCTACCTTAGCCTGAGTTGCAATGCCTGCATGGTCGCAGCCAGGCATCCACAGGGTATTATAGCCTTGCATCCGCCGCCAGCGGATCAGGATATCCTGAAGGGTGTTGTCCAAGGCATGGCCCATGTGCAGCTGGCCAGTTACATTTGGAGGTGGGATAACAATGCTATATGGCTGCTTTTCCTCGTCTACAACAGCGTGGAACAGCTTGTTTTCCTCCCAGTAGCCGTACCATTTCTTCTCAAAACTCTTCGGGTCATAAACCTTAGGAATGTTGTTTTCTTCCATCTTGTCAAACTCCTTTTACGGTATTTTTTCAATAAAAAAGCTCCCTCGCCCCATAGGGCGAAGAAGCATATTCTCCGCGGTACCACCTAAATTTGCAGTAAATGCTCTGCACACTTATGACATAACGCCGCCCTGCGTCCCAGCCTACGCAACATTCCTTCAGCCAGGCAACTCCGAAGCTACCTTCCCTACCTTATAGCAGGCACTCACACCAGCCGTGCCCTCTCTGAGCTACCACAGCAGGTACTCCTCTTCCTCATCGTCTTTGTGGTATAAAATTAAATGGTGCGGACGAGAGGGGTCGAACCTCCACGCCTTGCGGCACTGGATCCTAAGTCCAGCGCGTCTGCCAGTTCCGCCACGCCCGCACATCAGCTTATTTATCTTAGCACATAAAAGAATGTCTGTCAAATCCTATCTGCAAATATCCTGCTTCAATGTGTAAGAATCTCGCTGAAAGGGCACAGTCTCAGCCTAATTTTAGCTCATCACTGTGCTCACTCATACCCTTGATACAAAGCTCCATAACCTCCGGCAGCTCCATGCCCAGGTCCTCAATGCCCTTGGTGATGATTTCCCTGTTACACTTGGCGGCAAATTTCTTATCCTTGAACTTCTTTTTCAGACTTTTTACTGCCATGCCTTCCATGCCCTCGGGACGCATCAAGGCGTAAGCGTGGATAATGCCCGTCAGTTCATCTACCGCAAAAAGGGACTTCTGGATAGCAGTTGCTGGCTCTACCTCGTCAGTGCAGATGCCATAGCCATGGGCGATGATATTGGCCATATCCTCTTCATCCACTGGCTCCTCTGCCAAAAGCTCCCGTACATGACAGCAATGTTCCTGAGGGTATTTTTCAAAATCCACATCATGGAGATAGCCGATAGCCTCCCAGTATGCCTTGTCCTCCCCAAAGTGCTCTCCCATAGCGCCCATAGCAGCACTTACTGCCGCTGCATGAACAAAAAGATGCTCCTCTGTGGTATGTTTCTGCAGGATTTCCTTCGCCTTTTCCAGTGTGAGTTTAGCCATAATGTATTACTTCCTTTGCATATTCCGCCCAGAAGGGCAGATGGTATTTTCATTAGTCCTGGATAATAGCTTCCAAGGCAATCTTAATCATGTCGTTGAAGCTGGTTTGACGTTCCTCAGCCGGAGTCTCCTCTCCTGTTACGATATGATTGCTAACAGTGAAGATGCCCAGCGCCTGACGATGGAATCTGGCAGCCAGAAGATACAGCTCGGCAGTCTCCATCTCAGTAGCCAGAATACCAAAGTTTACCAGCTTCTCGTTGTCAATCTCCTCATCGTAAAAACGATCCGCAGACAGTACATTGCCTACATGGCAGGTAATCTTGTTTGCCCTGGCTGCAGCCACGGACTTCTCCAGCAGGTCAAAGTCGCCAATAGGAGCAAACTTGGTAGCAGGCCCAAATATATGGTCAGGAATAGCAGATGTAGTAGAGGTAGCCTGGGCAATAACTACGTCACGGACATGGACATCCATGCTGTTGGCACCGCAGGTACCTACACGAATAAGCTTCTGCACATCATAGTCTGCCATCAGCTCATGGGCATAAATGCCAATGGACGGCATGCCCATGCCAGTACCCTGTACGGAAACAGGCACCCCCTTGTAGGTACCAGTAAAGCCCCACATGCCACGAATGTTGTTATAGCACTGAGGATTATCAAAAAAAGTCTCCGCAATATGCTTGGCACGGAGAGGATCCCCTGGCAAAAGAACTCTATCTGCAATCTGCCCCTTTTCTGCTGCAATATGATTACTCATGAATTATCATTCCCTTCTAAAATGTCTTTTATCCGAAATGTGATATTCTACACTTATACGACAAAATCCTGCAATTATGACAAAATTTTTCAATCAGCAACTAGAGATTATCCTTGGAAAATGTGAGCTGATGATTTTATTCAGCTGCCGGGTAATTTCCTTAAAGGGCAAATTAAGATTCAGACTCTTTACTGATATCCTGTTGCCATGGATCTGATATGCTTGATCCGGCTGGATTCCGCTCTCTGTTCCGGCATAAAGCAGCATGCCCTGCTCTGTAGTCAGCAGCAGTCCCTCTGCCACCAAGCGGCATATTCCCAGCAGCAAAGGATAGCTTGAACTGCTTCGCCTGAAAGCGATGCGATTCCAGTGAATCCGCCGCAGCTCCACCATATCCACTTGGTTAAAATACAGCAACTCCTTCTTTAACACATTTTTGTATGCTGCCTCCACATCCCCATACAGACCTTGTTTCAGCTGACAGCCTAAACCCTTGGCCAGGATAGCAGCAAACAGGCTATGGATATTCTCAAACTCCTCCCCTGCAATATTTCTATACTGCTCCTGACGCAGGGACTGAAAGACGTAGGCCAGCATGTAATATATATTCTTGATGAAAATATTAGTCATGGAATACACCCTGTAGCACATTCTGCCACTTTTGCAACCTTTGGCTGTCGTCAAACCAATACTCTGACAGCATTGGCAGAATATCAAATTCCAAAATGCTCTGCAGTTCGCCTATATTATTCTCCATCAAGCCGCAGAAATAGCTATGTCCAATGCAGAAGCCCCTGCCCAAGGAAGCATCCTTAGCATTTCCTTGTTCAATGCCACAATCTTTTCTATAAATCTGTCAAACTGCTCACTATGTAGATTTGCCTGATAGCTGCGAAATCCCTCTGACTCAAAGGCAGGCTCCATTTCAAAGAAGCTGAACCTACGGCGAAGGGCATAATCAATCATGGCAAGGCTCCGCTCTGCCGTATTCATCATGCCGATAATATACAGATTCTTCGGCACGGAAAATGCCTGGCCATTGGCTGACAGCACTGCTGCAGTCCCCCGATAGTCATTTTCTATCAGCATCAGCAGCTCCCCAAAGATCTTGCTCAAATTACCTCGGTTAATTTCGTCAACAATAAAGAAATACTCCCTGTCAGGATTTCTCCTGGCTTTTTCACAAAACCTATAGAAAACACCTTCTTGCAACCTGAAGCCATCACCATCAGGCTTGTACCCCATGACAAAATCCTCATAGGAATAATTCTGATGAAACTGCACTAGCTTGATTCGGCTATCATCCTTCTCCCCCATAATTGTATAGGCCCTCCTACGGACTGCAAAGGTCTTGCCCACGCCGGGGGCACCCTGGAGAATAATATTTTTCTTTCGTTTCAGCAGGGTCACCAGCTTGTCATATTTAACCTCGGACATATAAACATCATTAAGAAAATCTGACTTGGTATATGATTCAGGCTGATTTGGCATAGGAGCATCCTTAACCATATTCCCGGGTTCACGCTTTGGCTCAATAGTTTTTTGATAATTTTCGCTGATATAATAGCTTATATCCGTAACCAGGGTACGATAAGCTGGGTCTTTATACTCTTTTTCTGTCACTTGGGATTTAAACAAGGCTATAAGGGATTCGTCCTTTGTCACCTCTGTATGCACCTCATCATAAAGGGCATAAAAATTCTGCAGGTTCTTCTCATATGAGCCTTGCTTGAACTCATAGCCTGTCTCCAGCCTTTGGGAAACATTCTTTGCCACTGTGAACTTGTAAATATAATATTTATCAGGGTATCTCAGCCATAAATATGTTGTTATGGCATGTTCCGTCTGATAATGATTAGGCGTAGTTTCATCACCATACTCTGCCAGCAAATCCTGGGCTTTCTTCTTGAAGTTCAGGATTCTATCAACTATCTCTTGCCCCTCGTCAAACAGTTCAACAAACATTGCCCTTAAATCCTCTGGTGCTTTCTCCGCAAAGTATATCAGCATACTTCTAGGAAAATTATTGGCTGAAGCTAAAAGATTTTCTGTATCTGCCAAGGCAGAACTCAACATTCCTGCAAAATCCTCCGCAGCAATATCCCACTTATCCTGAAAGCATTTTACTGCCTGCCACTTGAAGCTTTCATCAGGCCATGTTTTTCCCACAAAATCTGCCTTGTACTGCTCTATGGCATCCATTAATATTTCCTTATTCATCCGTTTTCTCCTTAATCCTAAAAATCAACCTATCTCATATTATACATTGCCAAGCCCCCATTGCAAATGCTAAAATATAAAGATAAGTTTCGTGATTTTGTGTATATTGGGAGGATATTTCATGCAGAGGATTCCTGTAGAAGCAGGCAAAATATATGATATCAAGATTGACAGCCTGGGCAGCAGCGGCGAGGGCGTAGGTCGTTTTAACGGCTTTACGGTCTTTGTCCCTACGGCACTGCCAGGGGAAAGGGTAAAGGTTAAAATCCAGGAGGTAAAGAAAAGCTACGCTACCGGCAAGCTCCTAGAACTCCTAGAAGCCAGTCCAGCCCGGGAGAAGCCCCAATGCCCTATCTATGAGGCCTGTGGTGGCTGCCAGCTGCAGCATGTAGCCTATCATGAACAGCTAAAGCTGAAGCAGCAGCAGGTACAGGATGCTATTGAGCGTATCGGCCATTTGAAGGGCCTGAAGGTATTGCCTACCATGGGAGCAGAAAATCCTTGGAACTACCGCAACAAGGTAGCATTTCCTATTGGCAGAGAAAAGGGCAAAACCATCATCGGCTGCTTTGCCCAGGGCAGCCATAGAATAATTGATGCCTCCCGCTGCCTGATACAGGACAATGTGAACAACGAGGCCATAAACGCTGTCCGTGATATCATGGACAAGCTGGGCATCTCCGTCTATGATGAGGACAAGCACCGTGGCATTATGCGCCATGTGGTAGCCCGCACCGGCGTAAATGGCCAGTTGATGGTGGTACTGGTAACAGCTACCGACAAACTGCCTCGGGAAAAGGAGCTAGTAAAGATGCTCCGCAGCCGTCTGCCCCAGCTTGTAAGCATCCAGCAGAACATCCAGACCTACAGGAACAATGTTATCCTGGGCCGTGATACAAAAATTCTCTGGGGTGCCCCTACCATCAAGGCGGCATTGGGAAAATATCGCTTCAATGTTTCTGCCCGCTCCTTCTTCCAGGTTAATACCCGCCAAGCAGAAAGGCTCTATGACAAAGCCTTGGAATATGCCCAGCTTACCGGCAAGGAAACTGTTATTGATGCCTACTGCGGCACCGGCACCATCAGCCTTTACCTGGCACAGAAGGCCCATAAGGTCTACGGTGTGGAAATCGTCAGTCCGGCCATCAGGGACGCTGAGAAAAACGCCCGAGAGAACAACGTACGTAATGCAGAGTTTATCGTTGGGGACTGCACCAAGGTAATGCCAAGACTTTACCAGCAGGGCATCCGCCCGGATGTGGTAGTAGTAGACCCGCCAAGAGCCGGCTGCACTGAGCAAGTGCTCCAAACCTTTGCCAATATGAACCCATGCCGCATCGTCTATGTATCCTGCAACCCAGCCACCCTGGCTCGCGATATGGCTATCTTGGACAAGCTAGGCTACAAGGCCCAAAAAGTACAGCCTGTAGATATGTTCAGCCACACCAGCCATGTGGAGACGGTTGTTTTGCTGTCAAAAATGCACACACCAAGGGGCTGAAGCTCCCTATAAACAAAGGCTTTTCTGAAAGCTATCGTTGAAAGATACGATAGAAATCGGAAAAGCCTTATTTTTTATGGTCTGGGGAAACAGGTCGATACCTCTATCGCTAAAAAGTGCACACCACCGCAAACGATAGAGGTTGCATTTTGCCCGGGTGCACACCAAACGGTGAAAGGTTCAGGACATAAGGAAAGCACCCGGCTGATGGGATTCATCAACCAGGCGCCTGATAGTTACATTTCCATATACTTACGATATGCTTTTAAAATTTCTTCTTTCGGTGTAATAGCATTTTTATAAGGCTTGGTTTCAATATATGCTTTAGACCGGAAAGTAATGTATTTACATTGTAATGAGCAGCCTCCGGGCTACTCAGTTTTAGTCTCTTGTAAGTTTCGTATGTTCCTGTGCGAGCTGGCGGACTTTGTTTATGGCGTCCTTTGCTGTTGACCATGGCATGCTCAGTTCGTCAGCAATTTCCTTAGTCCCCCAGTTGTCGTAGAGCATCTGGAAGATAAGGTCGTAACGCTTATCCTTGAAAGTACCAAGGTAAGAAAGCAGGTCCTCCAGTATGATGTGAGCTAATATGTCGCCTTCTGATTCAGACTGGCCAGCAATATCGAGAGTTTTGTCATCCTCAGAATCAGCCTGCATAAGCTGCTCCAGAGACAGCGGCCTGCCAGTGTTGAATTCAAACTCCAGGCGCTTCTTGCATTTTTCACAGCTGTTGCACTCCGGGCAGCGTATGCTGCCGCCCTTGCCGTCTGGAAGCAAGCAACGCTTCTTGCGAAGTTCCGCTCTTGCCTCAGAGTCCAGCATGGTCGCATAACGCTTTGCGAACTCGGACGTTCCCTGGGTCTTGATACAGGTCACGTTCTTGATGCCGATGCGACGAATGACGATGTCGCTGCTCTTAAAGCCCATTTCCTTTGCATCACTGCGGCTGATGGGCATATAAGTGTCTGTGAGTTTCTGATTTGTTTTCATTAGATTTCCTCCTGTGAATTTCTGCTAGGAGGAAACCGAGCCATTGAAATAAGGGTGTAGCTGACCGGCCAGACTTCGGATTGCTCCTAGCGTTTGGTTGTTGGTCAGCTCACCCTATTGAGCTGATATATTATTCAATTGTTAATCCGTTGCTATTCGGGTAGGCCGTCGCCATAGCGCGCGGATCAGTAGGATGGCTTCAAGGCCTTCTCTACAATAAATATTTTAGTTTTGGTGCCTGGAATAAGCTAACGAGTGGATTGAATGGGACTGTTGTGGTAAACTATAGTTGTAACAGCCCGACCTAATAAGATATAATCTTAGAA
>CAVFWX010000060.1:0-11695 GCA_963626225.1 Anaerotignum sp. | reverse complement strand
ACCCCCGACCCACGGCTTAGAAGGCCGTTGCTCTATCCAACTGAGCTACTGATCCGCATAAAAAAAAGCGGGTGATGAGAATCGAACTCACGTGTTCAGCTTGGAAGGCTGACGTTCTACCATTGAACTACACCCGCAAGGGAATGAATCAGGAGGGATTCGAACCCCCGACCCACGGCTTAGAAGGCCGTTGCTCTATCCAACTGAGCTACAGACGCAAAAGAAGTGGTCGGAGCGACAGGATTCGAACCTACGACCCCCTGGTCCCAAGCCAGGTGCTCTACCAAACTGAGCTACGCCCCGACAACGCAAGAAATATTATGCCATAATCTTTAACTCTTGTCAAGCACTTTTTTATACTTTTTCAAGAGCCCGTCTTTAGCTCTTTCCTGCACAACATCAACAATTATAACAGCATAATATAAATAATGCAAGCCCTATTCAGCAATTTTTTTCAAATCTTCTCTGATAGCAGTCAATTTTGTCAGGGAATCCTGGATATCCTCAGGCATTACACCCTTGCGGAATTCCTCCACAATCTCCACGATCAGCGTATTTACAGGGGTAATGCCCATATTAGCACTGGTACCCTTCAGATCGTGGGCAGCCTCAAAGCAAGCTCTGATATCTCCTGCTGCAACAGCCTCAGTCAGGTTGTTGAAGGACTTGTCCTCCACAAACTTGTGAAAGCATTTTTCGTAAAAGGCCTCATTGTTGAGGAACCTGCTCATGGCTTCCTTTACATTGCAGCCGTAATCCGTAAGATTATCTATAAGTTTGGACATTTTTATGCACCTCTGCTCTATTCACTATGATAATACACTTTATATTTTAACAACTTTTTCAAGGATTGGCAAGGTGTTCAAATTCATAAAATACATCCACCACATCCAAGAAAGCTCCATCAAAGCCTGCTGCCAGAATTTTATCCAAATAGCTATTAGGATTTCCCATCAGCATCTGCTGCCATTTCTTATCCCAATATTTGACCCTGTAGCTACCTGCCCAATCATCATTGGCAGTCCACAGCCACTCAGGAGGATTGCTTTCCCATGCTTTTTGCCAATATGGACGATAATCCTCTGCCTCTCCCACACTCATATAAGCCGCCACTAATCGTTTAGCTCCATTAGGCTTTTTCTGCAGCTGTGCCACCTCTGCGGGAGTAAGCACGGTATCTCCATAGTAGGCATCTATGATAAGCAAATCGTAGTTGCTGGCTGCCAGACTGCCTATATAGGCTTCTCGTGACGGAAACGCCTCAGGATTCAACAGTACCAGATAATTTTTTGCCTGGGATAGCTTTTCGCAGGCAAAATCATTGTCATTATGAGGAAGCTCTTTAGGCAGCCTGTCCAACTCCCTGCGGGCAGATACCCATCCCAGATAGCCATGGGCTTTATCTTCCCTGTAGGATTTCTGGGTGTACGACTTTTCCTGGCAATAATCAAGCACCATGGGCACTATACCCTGACTTTTGGCATTGGTCAACAGCCGGTGGTATTCATCTTGTTCTTCCGGTGGCATGGGATTGTCCATGGACATATCCCAGCCATAATTCACCGACTCAGCCATAACCCCGTCCAGTTTTTTCGTCAGCTTGCTGTATTGCTCCTGGGGCAGCAGCTCATTGGCCTCCATCAGACCTGCTCCTCCATTGGCTATGACAAAGAAATTACCCTGGTGATGTTCTACGCCATAGTCCTTGATATTGCAAATTAGCCAGCTCATTTCCTGCCTATAGGCTGGATGGCTTTCTGCCTGGGCATGATTGCCATATAGGTGCAGCCCTGCTACTGCTGCAAAAAATCCCACAGCTAGTACCATTATTTTCATTTTCATCAAAAGCTCCTATTGTAGTTCAGCATAACGCCCCAGCTGCGATAATTGTCAGCTCCCTGCTGCCGGAGCACAGCCCGCTCCAAATCCAGGGACAGGCTGTTCCTGTCATCCATCCTCCAGTCATAGCCCAAGGAAACGGAAAATCTTCTGCCGCTGGCATAGTTCTGATTTGCCAGTGGGTCATAGGCCTCTCCAGTGGAACGCATCCAGTTGCCAAAGATACGCAGCTGCCTCCTGGCATCAAATTGATGATAATAGCCAGCACCATAATACAGCCTATGAATGCCGGAGCCTGACGCAATATCTGTATTTTCAAAGACTGCTGCCTTGTCCAGGGACCAAATTGTATACAATGCCCAGGAATCCTTTGGGGTAAACCAGAACCTGCCATAGGCTCTGGCATTAAGATTATCCCCTTCTACAAAGCCATTATCGTTCCTCAAGCCTGTAACGACTGACCTGCTGTCATTGTTGACATACTGTAGCTTCATCATGTACTGCTGCCAGGCATCTGTATGAAGGAACTCCAGCTCCGTGGACCACTGATCCCCAGGATGCATGGTGCCAATCCCATCATCATATTCTTCCTCATAGGCTCCCCGCAGGGAATAGCTACTACGCCAATGCCATGTAGTATATTTGCCAATATGCTTGGTTACATCCACCCTAGGGGTGAAATTCCATCCCTCAGAAAGCCGAGACACCCTTGCCAGAAAATCCGGTACAATGGCATTGTAATGCGTCCTGCTGCTGCCTGTTGGCAAATTGATTTCCAGTCCATATTTCACATCAAAAATAGGATGCTTGTTGGTATACATGGCAGATATGGTGGTGTCTGTCAATCCGGACATATTGCCATTTTCCAATCCCGTATTGGACATGACAGTGCCATTGCTCAGGGTAAATTCATAATTGTTTCTGGACCAGTAAAAGTAATTGCCGTTGTACAGCTGATGTCCGCTACGGTTGCCAGCACCCTGCCAACTATAATATTCCAGGGTCTTTTGCAGCCCCATGCCTTCGCCAAAATGCTGGAGGGAATACCTGGCCTGTACCATATCCTGAATAGCAGCATCCAAATCCTCATTGGCCTGCTGCCTGTTGGCTTCTGCCTCCTGAACATAACGCTGGGCATCATCTGCTTCTTGATTGGCATCCCGCAGTCCCTGCTGATTCTGCCCTAGCTCCGTTTCCAGCAGGAGAACCTCCTGCCGAGTTTCTGCCTCTGCTTCCTCAGCCTCCTGCTGCTGTGCCTTCAAGTCATCAAGATGCTCACTTACTGAGTCAAAATACTCCCTGGCAGAATCCGTGGCATACTCCAGCTCCGCCATGCGTTCCCAATAGGCATCCAGCTCTGCTTGGGCAGCGGCTGCTGCCTCAGCATCAGCTGCAGTATTACCCCCGCTAAACTGTGCCTCTATTTCTGGCAAGCGGTTGCTTTCGTAGCCAGCCTCCGCCCAGGCCTGGGCAATCCATTGTGCTCGCTGGGCTTCAGACTCGGACATTACCCTTTCCCCATAGCTGCCTGCTGGACGATTCAGGGCAGCTGCCTCCTGGACATCCACCCGCTGCTGCAGCTCCCCCTGAGCCGCATACCAGGTAGGCAGATAGTCTGCCACAGCCTGCTGGGCTGCAATGGCCTCCTTGGTAAGCTCCACCCGCCTTGCTTTTGTGGCCTGCAATTCCTGCTGGGACTGTGCAACAATTTCCCGGGCTTCCTTCTGACTGCCTTGGGCCAGGGAGAGATTTTCTGCTGCTTCCAGGCAGTTTTCCTCTGCCTCCTGCAGAGCTTGCTGGGCTAGAGCTACATTGTTTTCTGCCTGTGCCACATATTCCTTGGCTGCATCCAATGCCTTGATATTGGAGAAGCTATCCTCCATATAGTCAAAGTCGGATTTTATGTCATGGAGCACTGTCATAGCTGCCTGTGCCTTCAGAGGAAGGGCAGCAGACATACCTATAAGCATACCAGCAGCAATTCTTTTGCCTTTATGATATCCCGGTGCCTTTCTCCGCAACATACGTCGATGCCGTGCCCTGGTCATCCTCATACATCATCCCTCCTTTCCAAATCTATTCTATCACTATACAGCCTGGCTGCCACCTTGGCAAATATGCCATGGGGTGGCTCCAAAAACACCGGCCTGCTACAAAATACATAATAATTTATCCGCTGGCAGAAATACTGCAAACGCCAAATGGCCACACCACAGGCAGCCACAGAGGATAAGAAGAAGGTAAATCCATAGGTGATTTCCCCCAGCATATACCCTGCTATGCCCAATGCAATATTTGCTCCCAGGAAAGTGCCTGTTATAATCATAGCCCCACGCTGGTCTTCCAGATACAGCAACAAGGTATATACTACCTGCAAGATACCGCAGAAGAAAGCTCCCAGCACCAATACCCGGTAGATATTTACATCCTGATAGCTTACTCCTCCCAGAGACAACACATAGCTGCCTGCTGCCAAAAACATCAAGGAAAATACCAGCTGGAACTCCATGATGTTCTTGAACTCCGTCCACAAGGTATGCAAAAGATCCTTGCGGGAATCATCTATCTCCTGGAAATTTCCCTTTTGTGTAATATATGTAAAATATATAGCATATTGCTCGTAGAATTTCAACTCCATGGACACTACAAACATAATCATGATAGGCAGCACGGACAAAAATGCATAAAAGGTAATGACATCATAGCGTGGTGACAAAAGATATGTGCCTGCCACTGTTATGCCCCAATCTCCCTGCCAAATAATAAAATTGGCTACATACAGGGCCAAGGTGTAGCAAAGCATAATCCAGAAAAGCCGCCTATGCTTTTCAAAATAAGGCAAAAACTCAAAATTCATACCCTCAGCTGGAAAGCCAAAATACCTGGTAATCTGCACCATAAAGCCCAGCACCAGTCCCCCCATGCCGATGCACATGGCCACCAAGGTGCCTACCACTGGCTCCAACAGCCCCAGCTGCAAATTCAGCCATGCCAAGGCAATGGTTGCCAGGGCAGCAGATATATAGCTGACAAAGATGGTTTTATAATCCTTCAAAGCTGTTAAATATACCATCTGGAGCCACATGGCAATCATTTCCATAAAGAAAATATAGGTTATAACCTTTAGATACAAAGGCAGGGGCTTGTCCCAATAAAATGCCAAGGCCAGCAGTGCTCCCACCATCTGGGACAGCAATATAATGCCATAGCAGGAGGCTGTCACATTGTCATACTCTCCCTCATAGAGACAATCTGCCAGATACCTGGTAATCACAATGGCAAAGCCGCAGGACACTAGCTGGGAAAAAACGAAGGTATATACCACTGCCCCCACATACAGCTGGCTTTCTTCCATACTGATGCCGTAGTTGGCAAATAAAAGTTGTATGGCCAGCACCATGGCAGTCAACAAAGCAAAAGGACCGGCTGTAATAACGGCAGAATATCCATAGGCCATGGCATGTCCCGTCAAGGTACGCCGATCAAATAATTTCTTCAACTCAAAGCCTATACCTGCCATCAGCCCTTGCCCCCCTTCATGTCCTGATAAATTCTCCTATAGGATTCAACAAAATTCTCATAGGTATATCTTTTTTCCACACGCCTTCTGCCAATATGCCCCATTTTTCGTCTTAGACGAAAGTTTCTTCCTAGGCGGATGATTTCCTTGGCCATCTGTTCATAGTCCATAGGGGCTACCACGGCACCGGCAGGCCCAAAAATATCCTGTGTGCCGCCATAAATAAGCTCACGGCAGCATCCTACATCTGTGGTAACAAAAGGCCGGGCTGCCGCCTGTCCCTCCAGCACCGCCAAAGGCTGCCCCTCGCTAATACTGGACAGCACCATAATATCAATCTCTGGAAATGCCTTTGCCACATCTAGGGAGCCGGTAAATTCCACATGCTTCAGCTGCAGTGTCTCCACTGTCTGACAGCACATGCGGTAATAATCCGGATCCTCGTCATAAGGGCCAATCACCTTCAGTATAGCATCTGGAAAGACCTGCTGCACCAGCAAAAATGCCCTAAGTATGGTAATGATGTCCTTGATGGGCACCACCCGCACCACAGCACCAATTACTATAGGTCCATCATGGTCCTGCAGCTCCGGTATGTCCTGAAACCTCTCTGTCCTTATGCCATTGGGCACAATCTGGATCTTGCTAGGATCACAGCCTAGCTCCTGCTCTGTCCGGGCATTTGCCTCAAAAAGGGTAATAACCCTATTGGCACAGCCGTATGCCACCTTAGCTATATTATAGAAATACTGGATCCATACAGATTTGAAATCTCCCTTCGTCCAGCCGCATTTCACGATTTCCGTTTCCCTCTCCCGAGAATATATGCCATGCTCCGTTATAAGCATAGGCTTGTGATAAAGCTTGGCTGCCATGCTAGCCATAACCCCGCAATAGCCTGTAGCTGCTGTGTGATATACATCTGCCTCCGGCAGTGGCTCATGGAAGAAATAAAACATAGGCAGCAGCATGGACCGCATGGTCCAGAAAAAATCCGTAAAAGGCAAATAGCTGTATTTATCTGCATAAACCCGGCTGATAATATCAAAGAAATCACTGCTCATAAATATGGTCAGAGGATTTTTCTTGTGCATTTTCTGGGAAAAAATATGTATCAGCTGGTCAATATCAATTGGCTTTTCCCCTACTACCAGATCATAGATACATTGTCTTTCTGCCTGTGAGAGAATATTTTCCTGCAACTTCGGGGAACGGCAGCTAAGAATCTCATCCAGAAATATTTCCTGTATGCCTGTCATATTGGCAGGAAATTTGTATTTGAATTTGCCCCTGTCCTTGGCCTCAGCACCTATGGAGTAGATGAAAAATTCATGCTCCGGCAGCCCCTCCATCAGCATTTGCACCCAGGAAGAAACGCCCCCTACTACATAGGGATAAGCTCCCTCTACCAGCAAGCATATTTTCATTGGCTACCACCTGCCCATCTTATCTCAAATTCCGGTTCTTCTATAGTCAGTATATAGGCATCAGCTTGGATTTTCCTTGCTGTGCCCCCCTTGACTTCCCCAATCGCCTTATGGCTGCGTAGAATAAAGCTCAAAGGCTCCTGGAAGCCCCAGACATGAAGCGTTATGCCTTCCTTGCTTCTCTCTAGCCGGTAATCCATGGCAAAGAAATCCTCCATCCTGCTGGCAGCCTCAGTAGCCGTAACAGGCTGCAGCCAACCAAAGCGGCTATTTAAGTCAGACAACATGTTTTTCATGCCCCGGCTCATGGCCGTCCAGGTAAGATCGCTGCTTTCCTCATAAAATATTTCATCTGGATGGACAAAATGAGAAAACACGCCATTGTAATTAATGACATTGTAGCCTTCCCAGAGTTCCTCCTGGGATGGGGCATAGCCTGAGGATACTCGAGGGATTTCGCATACACCATCATTGCTTACCTGGAAGTTCTGGAAATACTCCTTGGCATGGGCCAGGCCATTCCACAAGGAAGCATAAACCTTTAGGTGAGGAAAGACATTTTTCACAGCCACCTTTCCCTCCGGGCTTAAAATATTGGATGGTGGCACATAGGTATGTATTTCATAGCCAGGATAGGCATCCTCCACATACCGCTTCAACTCCTGGAGGGATTCCTCCATATCCTGCTGGTTTTCCCAAGGCGTATACCCCAGCTTCTCCTGGCCATATCCGGCAGGAGCCAGGGACTGATGATTGTAGCCATGGATTCCCAGCTCTCCCCCAGCTTTCAGCAGTTCCCGACCATAAACAATCATATTGTTTCTTGCCTCACCATTGGCAAGAGGATAAAATGGGCCCTTTACCTGATTTCCATAGGACTCGATAATCAAGCCTGTATACTTTATAGCGTATTTTTCACCGTTGTCCAGCATCTCCGGCCACCAAAGCTTGCGATAAAAATCTGCTGTGCTCAAGCCTGTTTCCTGATAAATACGGTCAAAATTTCCCTCTGGAACAGGAGATGGGAAATCATCAATAAAGAACAGCTTGGCATTTATAATAGGATAAATATAATCCTCGTCCAACATGCTCAAGAGGGCTGTATAAATGCCATAATTGTTCTTGTCATCCCGTTCCCGACTGTTGCACACCAGATACCTGCCCTGACCACTGCTATGGCTCCAGATAATAGGCTCCCCCCTTTGAGAGGTTACCTGGGCCACAGCATCAGGCAGCAGCTGCACCTCTGCAATGGAAGTGGTATAAATATCTGAATCAAAGCCAAAGCCCTGAATCCCCAGCAGCATGATACCTGGCACCCTTATGCCATTGGCTGAAATCTCATTTCCCAGGGAGGCTATTCCCAGCTTCCCTAGCATCTCAGTCGGCAGCAAATCTCCCTGGAGATTGCGAAGTACAGCCGCACTGCCTCCCTGCTCCACATAAGCCTCAATAGCAGGCAAGGCCGCAATGCTGTTTAGCTTGTTGGTAGCCAGGATAACTCCCCGGCAATTTTTATCCAGCACTGCCTGCTGATAAATAGGTATGGTGTTTACGGATTTTTTCTGCTCCTGGAATATCTTCTCCACAATGTGCCTGGTAAGAACACTCTGTACATCCACAGGATCATAAACCAGCAGGAAGCTTTCCCTAGGCAACAGCTGCTCCTGGCCAGCCTGCTGCACACTGCCCCCTCTGGAGCTGTTGCTATAGGCATCTATATGAAGCAGGGTATCCATTCGATTCAGCTGGAAAAATACCCCGAGAATTATTGTCAGGAAGAAGATAACCCATATTTCCTTTTTGAAATTATCCATGGCTGGCACCTCCCCAGTAACGAACCAGCCGCAAAGCCTCTGGCGAAAGGGTTATTGGCAGCTGCTTCAGCTCTTGCAGCTTCTCCTGCAGCCTTTGGCCATCATGGACAGCAAAATACAGCCTCATATAGGCAATATAAGGCTCCTCCTTGTCAGGATAAAGCTGCCGGAAGGCTTCACAATATGTTTCTGCCTCCTGATAATTCCCCAGCTTTACTTCCATCTGGATTTTTTCCTGAATATATTCCATATTGTCAGGCTCTTCCTGCAGGAGCTTTGTCAGCACCTCTGCATAAGCCCGTCCTTTTTCCTTCTTAGTGATTTTATCCACATAATCCTGGGACAAATATTCCTTCAGCAATTCTGCATATTCCTTCAGTAGCCCTATATCACCAGCACGATGAGCCAACTTAGTCTCCATCTGCTGCAAATCAGCCTCAAGCTCCTCCATATGGCCGGAAATCATAGATACTGCATAATAGGCAATTTCTCTGTCATTATCCATGGTAGCCATCTTCAGTACCTTAGGATTTTCCAGTACATTCTGCTTTACAGCATCCAAAAATACCTTCCGCCGTGCCTGCTGGTCCTCCAGAAGATATGTATCATGAAGGGGTATGACATTTTCGTCATAGCTGATCATATTGGTAAAAACATTATTCTGATTCATAAGCTTATGGGGATCAATATGGCTCCTGGCTCCACCAGCTGCCCTGAAAAGCCTGTTTCCACACACAAGGATAAATCCGGCCACAGGCATCAGCAGCACAATAGTAGCCTCCGTGCCAGCCTGAATAGCATCTCCTTGTTTTCTTGCCAGTACATAGGTTGCCAGTACACTAAGGATATGACAGGCCAGCAATATCAGTCCAATTTCTGTTGTCATCCTAGACCAGCTCCCTATAACCCTTTGATTCGATGCCTCTATTGGCCAGCCTCTGCTCTACTAACTTCAAGCCTTTTTTATCTGTATTTGCCAGCAGGATATACACCCTGCCTGCCATAATGCCAGCCACATCCTCCTGGCGTATGCTACCAATCATTCTCTGATCCAACTCCTGATAGCTTACATTGTCAGTGCCCAGTTCCAGTAGGATATTTTTTGCTCCATCCTGCAGCTCTGCCCTAGCCTTAATGCTCTCCTGATATCTCTTGAACTCAGGCTCCTGCATAATACGCGTTCCCTCCACATATTTCTTGTTTTGGATGCCCTCCTCATAAGCATAAGCCTTGGCCATGGAAATGGAAATCATGCGGGCAGTAACAGACAGGAGATTCTGCTGATAGATGCTCCACTGGTCAAAATCCATATCATAGATCTCAATAACGGCAATTACCCTGCCATCATATATAATAGGTGCTACCAAATCCGGCAGTCCTGCCTGCAGGCCGTGGTTCACAAAAAGATGATGACTTTCCAGCATATTGCGGATATGAGCTGAATCCTCCACCTTACGGGAATGAGGCAGCCTGCTGGTCTTGTCCCCTAGCCGTACCTTCTGACGTAAATAGCTCTGTCTTTTGTCCATAACATAAATAGCCACATTTTCTGTATTCATTACCTTGCCGGCAATAACAGCTGCCTGGGTAAAAATATTTTCCACCTCTACCGTATCCAGCTTTTGGACAATACTATATAGCCATCCTATGCTGTCATCAGAATTGACAATCTGGTGGTACAGCTTGTCCTTGATGGCAATGGCAGACTGGTAGTTTTTCTGCAAAAAACCATATTGCTGATGCAAATGCCGCAGCTTGTACAGCAAAGAATCCTCTCTGCTGTGCCAGCTGTCTGCCACATAGCCTGTAAATACGCCCAAAAATAGATATGTGGTATAGTGAAAAAGATTTTCCGGCAGATAAAGAATGCTGGCAAGCTCCCCATGGCGGTTCAAAAGCCCCCAGGTCAGCAGTGCCATAGATGGAATAACGGCAGGCATAGACTGGGACTTGCCATACATAATTCCCATAATGATAATATAAAGATAGCAAATATCCAGTCCCGTTGCTTCATTTACCGGTGTTTTTCCCTGTAAATAGCTGATAACGAGCACCAGCACAAAAAGGCCTATATTCTCCAAATAAGGCCTAAAGTTTCCCAGGAAGCTGAATGTATTTTCCTTTTCCGTTTTCTGTTCCAGAATATCAGTTTGTTGTCCTGTATTCTCATAGGTTTCCTTCAATGTGGCAAGGACAGGATATTTTTGCTGCAGCCTATAATGATAGACCGCTTCCTCAGGCAATTCAAACCAGTTATCAGGTTCATAGAAGTCCTCACCTCTATGGACAATCTCAATATGAGGCAACCTGGCAAAACCATTGGCAGATAGGACAATCTGGGTGAAGCTGAATTTTTCTTCTCCCTCCAGCACAATCCTGCTGTCAGCAATTTCCCTTTGCAAAATTGAAAAAATCCCAAAGGCAGCATCCTGCACGTAGAGTATAGGAACTTGCCTATTGTCATCTCCGGCAAAAACAAATCTGGAGTTGGTATGCAGGGCAGCCAAAAACCTGGCCAAGCAGCTTTCTTCCACCCTCTGTCCCGGCCCAAAAATCTCAGGTATATGAATCACGCTGACTGGCATAACCTGGGACTTTGCCCAGCTTAGAACAAAATCCTCATAGCATACCTGTCCTGGCAAGCCTTTGGTAATATACAGGAATCTCGTTGCCCTATATTTGGCGGCATCTGTCATAACCTGTAGCAATGTGGCATCTTCATATCCGTCTGAAATATACACCACAGCCCAAGGATTGTTTAGCCTCATGCTTTCATCTCGGCAGTCAACAGCCTGCCAGCCCTCCTTGGTTATATATTGGGCAAGATATTTGCCCAAATAACCATTGTCACCGGCAATAAAAATATTTTTGCCAAATTTATCTCTATTATTCTCCATACAATCAATCCTGCTATATTAAGTACTGTTAATGATAATTTTCTCAGCAATACATATGATTAATCATATAAAGAAATAGGACTATTGTCAAGAATAGAGGCAGTAATATACTAAATACAACAATTTCAGGTACTAATTACCATATATTTTTACACAAAACAAAAGAGCCTGTCCTCAGACAAGCTCCTTGCTAAC
>CAVFWX010000059.1:0-11846 GCA_963626225.1 Anaerotignum sp. | reverse complement strand
ACATCTCCTAGCTGCTCAATGGAAGTCATCATATTGTCCAGGCGGTAGCCGTAATAGCTATGGCCTACCAGGGCGATAATGGCAACAGCCAGGCCGGAAGCAGTAGCTACCAGAGCCTCTCCCACACCGCCAGTAATGGCCATTGGAGCTCCCTCCTGGAGGTTGAATACGCTGAAGGACTGAATCATGCCTACCACCGTACCAAGCAAGCCAAGGATTGGAGAAAGGGTAACTACTGTGGCCAGCACAGCCAGACCTTTTTTTAGCTTGGCAGCTTCCAACTGGGCGGCACTTTCCATGGCATGCTCAGGATTCCGGCCCCGTACAACAGCTCTAAAGGCAGCAGATGCTACAACCGCAGCAGTGGTATTCTCGCCCCTATACTTTATGTATAGCTCATGAATGCTATGAGCATTCATATTGTCCTCCAGCACCTCTGTAAATTTCTTGCTGTCTACGCTTCTTGCCTTAAAATACTTGGCCCGCTCGATGATGATGGCCACGGAAATGATGGAGCACAGCAGCAAAGCGTACATGACAATACCGCCGCTGGAAAACCAATGAGCAATCGTTCCTAAAAAGTCCATATTTATTCTCCCCTCAAAAAGATGAATCGCATTCATTAATTGATAATTATTATCAATTTCATTTTTATTCGACTTGAAAATGATAACATTTTTCATTTAGCTTGTCAATGAAATTTTTCGTCAAATATTCATCTTTTTTATAATTTAGCTTAGCGAGGTATGGTAGTGCCATTTCAGGCACGCTCTCGCTCTAAATTCGCCTAGTGGACACTAAGCTCTCAGAAATGAACCACTCAATGCCTAACGGCATCTCGCATTGATTTCTGAATCGCTAAGTGCCAAGGCTCATTTAAGGCCTGTACATGGCACATACCATACCTCTGCCTATCCCAAGAAAGCAGTTAAAAGACGAATATTTAGGGAGCTAGAAAGGATAACGCTGGAAGCTATACCCCAAGGAGACCATTGCTCGACCTGGGTGCTTAGTGATTCGTGAGCTTGCTCACGAGAGCTTAGCATCCCCTAGGTCGAGGTATGAGCGAGAGCGAGTCGACGGGGGTATACTTCCAGCGTTACTCTAACTGTCTTTAACGCAAAAAAAGACCACTGCTTCCGAAGAAACAGCAGTCTTTAAATTGCAACAGCTGATTATTTTACCAACTCGAGAATAACCATAGGAGCTGCGTCGCCACGGCGAACGCCCAGCTTCAGGGTACGGGTATAGCCACCCTGACGGTTCTTAACGGAGTCGTACTCAACAATATCAGTGAACAGCTTTCTAACAACATCCTCATCAGCAAGCTGAGCAATAGCCTGACGGCGTGCTGCCAAATCACCGCGCTTTGCCAGGGTGATCAGCTGGTCAGCAAGGCCGCTGATTTCCTTAGCCTTAGCCTCGGTAGTCTCAATGCGCTCATGCTTGAAGAAGGAAGTCAGAATGCTCTTAAACAGTGCCTTACGGGCGCTAGAATCACGACCTAACTTTCTATAAGCCATTTATTTCCCTCTTTCCTTGTATCAAAAAATAATGTAAAATCAAGCTTCCGAATCGTCTTCAGGGAATCCTCCCAGTGCTGAACCAGTGCCTTCCTTCAGGGAAAGACCCATGGATTTCAGCTTGTCCTTAACCTCGTCCAAAGACTTGCGGCCCAGATTACGAACCTTCATAATCTCATCCTCAGTCTTGCTTACCAGGTCACCAACAGTTTTAATATCAGCCCGCATCAAGCAATTAAAGGAACGAACAGTCAAGTCCATATCCTCTACCCTGGTTGTCAGAAGAGCTTCAAGCTCTGGATTGCTGACAACAGGCTCACTGACAGCCACTTCCTCCGCCTCTGGCTGGAATTCCACCTCTGGAACTACGGTCAGGTTCTGGAAAAGCTTCAAACGGCCAATCAGAATTGCTGCTGCCTTGCTGACAGCCTCCTCAGGCTGAATGGATCCATCGGTCCAAACCTCCAAAGTCAGCTTATCGTAGTCAGTAGCATTACCAACACGAACATCCTCAACCTTGTAATTTACTCGACGAATCGGTGAGAAGATAGAATCCACCAGAATAACGCCAATGGTGTTGTCCTGATTCTTTTTCTTTTCTGCAGGAACATAGCCCAGGCCATGCTCTACAACCATATCTATCTTCAGGGAGCCAGTCTCGTTGACAGTGGCGATATGAAGGTCAGGATTCAGGATTTCCACATCAGCATCATGGATGATATCTGCTGCGGTTACTTCCTGCTCACCCTGGATATCCAGACGGATAACCTTTGGTTCATCACTGTACAGCTTCAGACGAAGCTCCTTTAAGTGCAGGATGATGTTGGAAACATCATCCCGAACTCCAGGAACTGTGGAGAACTCATGCAGCACACCGTCAATCTTAACGGAGGTAATGGCTGCACCTTGAATAGAGGACAACAGAATGCGGCGCATGCTGTTGCCAATGGTAATGCCGTAGCCGCGGGTCATAGGCTCGCAGACGAACTTACCATAGCAAAGATCCTCATTATTTTCCTGTATCTCAATCTTAGGTGTTGCGATTTCGATCATGTGGAATTGCCCTCCTCAATAACTCAATGTATCTAAGTACATATCCGATAATGAATGCAAAAAATACACGGAAATTATTATTTGGAGTACAACTCGACGATTGCCTGGCTGTCAACAGGGATATCGAAATCATCCTGTGCAGGGAAACGAGTGATAGTACCGGTGAAGTTATCGGCACCAACAGTAATCCAGGCAGGAGTGCTGAGTGCGTTGTTGGACTCAGCCAAAGCCTTGAAGAACTCGTTGGAACGGCTCTTCTCAGCAACTGCAACTACATCATTTTCGCTAACAAGTGCGGATGGAATGTCACAACGCTTGCCATTAACAGTAATATGACCATGACGGACAACCTGGCGGGCCTGCTTACGGGTGGAAGCAAGACCGAGACGGAATACAACGTTGTCAAGTCTTCTCTCCAGGAGGCTGATCAGGTTCTCACCGGTGATGCCTGGCATCTTCTTTGCACGTGCGTAGTAAGCACGGAACTGCTTCTCAAGTACACCGTAGATGAACTTAGCCTTCTGCTTTTCCTTCAACTGAGTGCCATACTCGCTAACCTTGCCACGGGTGCGGCGAGGCTGACGCTTGGAACTCTTGCCAAGGCCTACAACGCCTGGCTCAATACCGAGAGAACGGCATCTCTTCAGTGCTGGTACTCTATCAATTGCCATTTATTCTTGCACCTCCCATTAAACTCTTCTACGCTTTGGCGGACGGCATCCATTATGAGGAATTGGGGTAACATCCTTAATCATGCTAACCTCAAGGCCGGTAGCCTGCAGGGAACGGATAGCAGCCTCACGGCCGGCACCAGGACCCTTAACGTAAACATCAACCTGCTTCAAGCCATGCTCCATAGCAGCCTTTGCAGCAACCTCTGCTGCCATCTGTGCTGCGAAAGGAGTGCTCTTACGGGAGCCACGGAAACCAAGTCCGCCTGCGCTTGCCCAGGAAAGTGCATTACCATTCTTGTCAGTCAAGGTAACGATAGTGTTATTAAAGGTGGAGCTGATATGAGCAACACCAAATTCAATATTTTTGCGGTCCTTCTTCTTAGGACGAACAGACTTCTTAACTGCCACTCTTTAGCCCTCCCTTATTTCTTCTTACCAGCAACAGCCTTTTTAGGACCCTTGCGAGTACGAGCATTGTTCTTTGTATTCTGTCCGCGAACTGGCAGACCCATGCGATGACGGCGACCACGATAGCAGCCGATCTCAACGAGTCGCTTAATATTCAGGGACTGCTCACGACGAAGGTCACCCTCTACGATAACCTGCTTGTCAATGATATCACGAAGCTTTACAACCTCATCCTCAGTCAAATCACGAGTACGGGTATCTGGGTTTACACCAGTCTCCTTCAGCAATCTCTGGGAAGTGGTAAGACCAATACCATAGATATATGTTAATGCAATCTCAATTCTCTTATCACGTGGCAAATCTACACCGGCAATACGTGCCATACATCAAGCACCTCCTTCTAAAATTATCCCTGTCTCTGCTTATGTTTTGGGTTTTCGCAAATAACCATTACGCGACCCTTACGCTTAATAACCTTGCACTTTTCACAAATAGGTTTAACCGATGGTTTAACTTTCATTGCGTTATGCCCCTTTCATATACTGTTACTGTCAAAAGCCTTGTTTTGACTATTTAAAACGATAGGTAATACGGCCCCGGGACAGGTCGTATGGGGTCAGTTCAATGGTAACCTTGTCACCTGGCAGGATGCGAATGAAATTCATGCGAATCTTACCGGAAACATGGGCCAGGACTACATGACCGTTTTCCAACTCTACCTGGAACATTGCATTTGGCAATGCCTCAAGAACCTTACCTTCAACTTCAATTACATCTTGCTTAGACATAATGACTCCTTTTACTTCAGGGTTTCAACAACGTCTGCAAAAACCTTGTCGATTGCCTGACGACCATCAATCTCTACATAAAGACCAGCCTTCTGGTAATACTCGATCAATGGCTTTGTCTGTGCCTCGTATACTGACAGCCGATTCTTCATAGTTTCCTCGGTGTCGTCTGCACGCTGATAAAGCTCGCCGCCACAAGCATCACACTTGTCAGCAACCTTGGAAGGGCTGAACTTGATGTGATAGGTGGCACCGCAGCTGCGGCAGATTCTGCGACCTACTGCCCTCTCCACCAAATCGGAGGAAGGAACAGTAATGTTGATTACACTCTGGAGACTAAGACCCAGCTCAACAAGAATCTTGCTAAGTGCATCTGCCTGCTCCACAGTACGAGGAAAGCCATCCAGAATGAAGCCCTTCTTGCAATCATCCTGAGCCAGACGCTCCTTGACGATACCTACGGTAATCTCGTCAGGAACAAGGTTGCCGGCATCAATGCATGCCTTGGCCTTCTTGCCCAGCTCGGTCCCTTCCTTGATAGCGGCACGGAACATGTCGCCAGTGGAAATATGTGGGATATTGAACTCTTTAACAATATTGGCTGCCTGGGTGCCCTTGCCGGCTCCCGGAGGGCCCATCAAAAGAATATGCATGATTTTCCTCCTTATTTCATGAAGCCTTCGTAATGTCGCATCACTACCAAGGATTCAATCTGCTTCATGGTATCCAGGCCAACACCTACTACGATAAGCAGTGCAGTACCGCCGAAGTTGACACCGTCCATATGGGTGGCACCAGCTATTACGGTAGGCAGGATAGCAATAAAGGCTAGGAAGAATGCACCTGCAAGGGTGATACGAGTCATGACATGATCTAAATATTCTGCAGTAGGCTCACCCGGACGGATGCCCGGGATAAACCCGCCGTATTTTTTCAGATTCTCTGCCATATCCGATATCTTTACAGTAACCGCGGTGTAAAAATACGTGAAGAAGATAATAAGTAGTGCATAAACTACTGTATGTAGCGGTGTACCCCACGCAAAATACCCGGCAAAATCCTTTACCCAGGAGTTATCAATAAACTGGGCAATAGTTACTGGAAACATCAGCACGGATGACGCAAAGATTATTGGAATTACTCCCGCATGGTTTACCTTCAGCGGGATGAAGCTGGACTGTCCGCCATACTGCTTGTTGCCGACAATCCGCTTGGCATAGGATATTGGAACCCTGCGATAGGCCGTATGGACTGCAATTACGAATACAATCATGGCTATCGCTATTGCGAGGAAGAAGAACACATTTATATATGAAATGGTTCCTGCCTGCAAATAATGATAAATCTTGCCGAGATTGGATGGCAGTGCTGCCACGATACCGGCAAAAATAATTAGTGAAATACCATTTCCCACGCCGTTGGCAGTGATCTGCTCACCTACCCACATGAGAAATACCGTTCCGGCAGTCAGGGTGATTGCAATAATCAAGGTTGACACCGGACCTGGATTTATAACAGCTTCCCTAAGACCGATGGACATGCCCATGGCCTGGAGGAATGCCAGCACTACAGTGAAGTAGCGTGTAACCTTGGTGGTTTTCTTATGCCCCTCTTCGCCTTCCTTTGACCACTGCTCAAGCGTAGGAATAACCACATTCAACAGCTGGATAATAATGGAAGCGTTGATATAAGGGGTAATGCTCATAGCAAATACGGAGAACTTGCTGAGGGCACCACCAGAGAACAAATCCAATAAACCGAAAAGAGTTCCGCTGTTAAAGAGCCTTTCTATAGCAGATGGATCAACACCTGGAACAGGAATATGAGTACCCATTCTGAATACGGCGAACATGACCAGAGTAAAGATGATCTTTGTTCTCAGCTCAGGAATCTTTACGATGTTTGAGAGGGCTGAAACCAATCAGATCACCCCAGCTTCTCAACCTTACCGCCTGCTGCAGTGATCTTCTCCTCTGCAGACTTGGTAAAGCCATTTGCAACAACAGTCAGCTTCTTGGTGAGCTCGCCGTTGCCGAGAATACGGATACCATCGCGAATGTTCTTCAGAACACCAGCCTCTACCAATGCAACAGCATCAACAGTAGTGCCATCCTCGAAGCGATTGAGAGTCTCAACATTTACCTCTGCATATACGTTAGCAAAGATATTCTTGAAACCACGTTTTGGTAATCTACGATACAAAGGCATCTGGCCACCCTCGAAACCGGTGCGTACGCCGCCGCCAGCACGAGACTTCTGACCCTTCTGACCCTTACCGGAGGTCTTGCCATTGCCGGAACCCAGACCACGACCTACGCGGAAGCGTACCTTGCGGGAACCAGGAGCTGGAGATAATTCATTCAATTTCATCTGTCTATTGCACCTCCCTGAACTCAAGCCTGCTCTTCAACAGTAATGAGATGCTCAACCTTGTGGAGCTGGCCACGGATGGACTCATTATCTGGAAGCTCAACTGAGGAATTTAACTTCTTAAGACCCAATGCTTTAATAGTAGCACGCTGTGTAGCGGATCTGCCAATGAGGCTTCTGGTCAGAGTAATCTTCAACTTTGCCATTTTTAAATCCTCCTTAACCCAAAAGTTCCTGTACAGTCTTGCCACGGAGCTCAGCAACCTTCTCAGCCTGCTTCAGCTGCTCAAGACCCTTCAGGGTTGCGCGAACCATGTTGTTAGGGTTGGAAGAACCCAGGGACTTGGTCAGGATATCCTTAATGCCTGCCAGCTCGAGGACTGCACGAGCAGGGCCGCCGGCGATAACACCGGTACCTTTGGCAGCAGGCTTCATGAGTACACGGCCTGCACCGAATACACCAATCATCTCATGAGGAATGGTGGTATCCTTCAGGGAAACATCAACTAAATTCTTCTTGGCATCTTCAACGCCCTTGCGAATTGCCTCAGGTACTTCAGCAGCCTTACCCAGACCTGCACCGACCTTGCCCTTCTCATTACCAACAACAACCAGTGCGCTGAAAGAGAAACGACGGCCGCCCTTTACTACCTTGGCAACGCGATTAATAAATACAACCTTTTCCTGGAACTCAGGAGTCTCGTTGTCAATTCTAGCCATTTATGTACCTCCTTTACAAATTTTAGAATTTCAGGCCAGCTTCACGAGCTGCCTCAGCAAGTGCTGCAACACGGCCATGATATACATAACCACCACGGTCGAATACTACCTCGGTAATGCCCTTCTCGAGTGCACGCTTAGCAACGGTCTCGCCGATTGCCTTGGCTGCCTCAACATTGCCGCCGTAGTTCTGGAAATCCTTGTCCTTTGTGCTGGCAGATACGAGAGTAACACCATTAACATCATCAATAACCTGTGCATAGATGTTGCTCAGGCTACGGAATACATTGAGGCGTGGTCTCTCAGCAGTGCCGGAAATATGGTTGCGTACACGCAGGTGACGCTTCTGACGAGCTTTATTCTTATCTTCCTTAACAAACACTGTCGGTTACTCCTTTCTGCTAATTATTTCTTGCCCTTCGCGCCGGCCTTACCAACCTTGCGACGAACAAACTCACCCTCGTACTTGATACCCTTGCCCTTATATGGCTCTGGCTTTCTGAAGTCACGAATCTTGGCGGAAATAGCGCCAACGGCTTCCTTGTTGATACCGCTAACTACAATCTTGGTAGCTGCAGGGCACTCAAACTTGATACCCTCTGGTGGCTCAACAACTACTGGATGAGAGAAGCCCAGGGACAGCTCCAGGTTCTTGCCCTTAACAGCTGCTCTGTAACCAACACCATTGATCTCCAGAGTCTTGGCATAGCCTTCGCTTACACCGATAACCATGTTGTTGATCAGGGTGCGGCTCAGACCGTGCAGTGCTCTGTGATCCTTATTGTCAGATGGACGCTCTACAGTGAGAACGTTCTCCTCAATGTTAATTTTCATGTCCTGATGAATTTCGCGTACCAATTCACCCTTAGGACCCTTTACAGTCACCTTGTTGCCATCCTCAACCTTAACAGTTACGCCGGCTGGGATAGTGATAGGTGCTCTACCAATTCTTGACATTAGTACACCTCCTAACTATTGAATAATTACCAAACGTAAGCTACAACCTCGCCGCCGAGACCAGCCTTGCGGGCATTCTTGTCGCTCATGATTCCCTTAGAAGTGGAAATGATGGCGATACCCAGACCGCCGAGAACACGTGGGAGCTCAGCTGCCTTTGCATACTGGCGCAGACCTGGCTTGGAAATGCGCTTAATACCGGTAATTACCTTTTCACGGGCTGGACCATACTTCAGGGAAATAGTGATTACCCCCTGCTTGCCATCCTCAGTGAAGGTGTAATCCTTGATGAAACCCTCTTCCTTGAGTACCTCAGCAATAGCCTTCTTAATCTTGGAACCAGGGATTTCTACCTTCTCATGGAATACGGAATTTGCGTTGCGCAGACGAGTAAGCATGTCTGCAATAGGATCAGTCATTACCATGTAAATCGATATCCTCCTTTCAAAATTTCGTGAGAGCACATAGGCTCACTCAGATGATTTTACCAAAATATATGGTGAGTTGTCAACAGATTGTGGATAAATTTTGGGGATTTTTTGTACTTTTATAAGGTAAGTACAAAAACCTACTATTATATATGTCTTAGAATTGTGCTGTCAGTGAGAAATTGACTCGCATGGACTTGGCTCGCAATGGATTTACATCATCATCTACTATTGAGTTAAAGCTCTTTTTTAGTGGAAAGCCAAAGGTCACCACACCGTTGACATTTTTATTTAATGTAGCTTTTATTCCCAGGCCTGTGCTGTAAATCTGCTTATCCTCCATGTTTGACTGGGCAGGCTCACCGATAATCCTGCCGTAGTCAAAGAACCAGAAGCCTGTAACCTTGCGATCCTTGGTCAGTGGTATGCTATATTCGGTACTAAAGTTGATACCTCCATCACCACCCATAAAGCTTTCTGTATAGCCCCTGACACTGTACATGCCACCGATGTAGTACTGGCGGCTACTGATAACACCCAGGGTATCACCGATATTGTACTGTCCATCCAGGCGGAAGGTCAGCTGTTGGCCATTGGTATACACCTTCTGATATACAGAGGACAGCTTGTAAAATGTAAAATCACCATCATAATTAGGCTTAATGTCATCGGCTCTACTGCTATGGCCTCTTACCAGGCTATGCTTCTGATATAAAATGGCGCTGTCCCCATAGTTTGTCATAGCCAATCCCAGGCTCCAATTATTAATTGTAGCATCCAGCATATGCGTCTTCCAATGGATTACTTTCTGCTCTAAATCAGATGTGGAGACCTGATGGTTATAATCCAGTGTAAATTCACTGCGATACCTGTCAGTAACAATCCAAGGCTGGCTTATGCCAATGCCGTAGGAATGGGCATCACCCTGAGTCTTCCAATATTGGATATTCTTCATCTGCTCGACATCATTAACACTATAGCTAAGATTCAACTTGGTGCCGCTATGGCCCAAAGGATAGCTGTACATGCCGGTAAAGGCCTTGGTACCCTGGGAAAAGACTGTTCCCAAGGTTAGAGAATCCCGTACACCGGACAGGCTACAAGCCGTATAGAACAGCCCCATGCGATATAAACCAGTTTTTTTACTGCCTAGATTATCGGTAAAAATGGTCCATCTGTCGTTTTTAGGTTCCTTGGCCTGGATATAATAATCAGTGGTACCTTCCTTTTCCCCGGCATTCATGACAATCTTCAGCTGCACATCGTTGGTGGCGTTAAAGTGGAGAATATCCTTGTTCAGCTTATGGAGGCTGGAAATCTCCCCCTCCCTCAGGGGAATACGGTCAAGGATATACTTCTCCTTGGTATGGTCATTGCCAGAAACCACAGCCTTACCTACGCTGCCTTCAAACAGTCTGATGTATACTACGCCATCGCTGAAGTTTTCCTTTTGTTGCAGATATGCCCTACAAGTAATATATCCCTTCTCCTCATAAAGCTTGTTAATATCGTCCTCCACAGCGTACAGCTGGGCCAGGGAAACGGTCTGTCCCTCGTATCTTGCTACCACTTGGGCAATATCCTCCTGGGACAAAACTCTGGACTCATCCACCAGCAGCTTGTTAAGTTGAAAGCTGATACTACTTTCAGCACGCCGTTCTTCCTGCTGCTGCTCCTCTATCTGGACCTGGGATGCTTCCCTTTCCTGGCTTATTTTCCTGGCTATCTCCTCCCGCTCCATATATTCCTGGAGCCTGTTCATCTCAACGCCAGCATCAGTCTGGACTGAAGGATTGTTCTGGTCGGAGCCTGCTGCTGCGGCCACGGGGGTTGTATTCAAAAGCATACCGCCCACTGCAGCAGCCCAAAACAATTTTTTCTTCATAGTTTGCCTCTTTTCATAAATTTTCTCATCCTACATTGCTTATTTATTAGTAGTAAACTCATCTTCCTCCTGATCCTCTGGTACCTGGAAAATATAGGTTTCATATATATTGTATCTATTGAAAAGCTTGATTGGATTGGTATCATAGCGATAATAATCCATAAATGGCTTAAAGTCATTCCACCTCTGTGCCTCACGTTCATGTGGGTAACGCTGACCTTCTGCATAATAGTATGGATCAGTATATATCAGGAACGCATTGCTTCTCTGATGGTGACTATCCCATATATAGAGATTCGACGGAATCCCCCTATCGCCATAAATGTAATGTGCTCCATTTGGCCTAAGTGCAGTGCCAAAAACTTGAGTAATGCTACCCTTAACATTGAACAGTGCATTGTCATGTACCCGGAGCTTATCTATATCCAGCCCGCCGTTTCCGGTGATATCTACCTTGGCATTGGTGACGTTGAGGGTATTGAACTTGGTATTTCCTGCATTCTCCACTTCCAGGTCACCCTTTACCTCGCTTCCCTTGCTGCCGGTAATGTCAAAGGTAATGAGACCCTTGTAGTTTTCACCATGTTTTGATTGAACCTTATTGGTAATATAGTCAGCCTGTATTTTTACATAGCTGTCCACCGTCATCTGGCCATGGGCAGTTGTGCCATCGCTGTGTTTATGCTCACCAATGGTAACGGCGTTGCCAGCTCCATCGGTGGAGAGGATAACCCTGCCAGCGGTAATATCACCGATAAATACATCTCCTTTGCCAGTATGGGCCGCAGCATCTTCCTTGGCCTTTATGTAGTCAATATCAATCTTGCCATACTTGTTCACAACATCGATGGAGCCGTTGAGGGCTGTCATCTTGCCGGTGCTATTGATTTCAGACTCTGCATACTCTTTGCTGTTGTTGGTAATATTAATGTTGTCGCCAGCAATAAGCTCTCCTGCATTATTTACCCCATTGGTAGCATTGATAGTAATATCCTTGCCGGCAGTCACTATGCTGTTGGCACCATTGGTAACAGACCCCT
>CAVFWX010000058.1:0-11866 GCA_963626225.1 Anaerotignum sp. | reverse complement strand
TAGCGGATGCTAAGCTCTCGTGAGGGGCATGATAGCTGGTCGCTATCATGGCTCGTGAGTCGCTAAGTGCCGATGTCGATAAAAGGTCTCCTTCGGGCACACCGCCCTGCACCTTGATGCATAACCAAAACATTATCTTAATTTGGGTACATTGGTGCGTGTACACTCACTGGCACCAACCCAAGTCTACAGAGTATTTTTATATAGATTCCATAAGGAGAATACCGATGTCAAGAATCAAAAAGTTGAGATATAGAAGTAAATTAGGTGAGATGCCATCATACGATGTGGTAGAGCGGCCTTGGAAAATCAAGGTAAATGCCAATGAGTGTGGCATGAATCTCCCTCCTATGGTAGAGGACCGCATTATGGGCCGCCTAAGCCGGGTGGCCTTCAACCGCTATCCAAATGAGGATTTGGAGAACCTCATGGAAGCTATTGCGGACAACTATGGCCTTCAGAAGGAAAATGTCCTTATCGGTAACGGTTCTAGCGAAATCATTGAGAAGCTGTTCTTTGCCTTTGGCGGCAGGAACATGACCATCGTCTATCCACAGCCATCTTTTTCCATGTACAAGATTTATGCCAAGGCAGCAGAGGCCAAGTCCGTTGCCGTTGACCTGAATCCAGAGGACTACAGCCTCAATGTGCGGGAATTTATCCAGAAGGTAAATGACTCCAAGGCTTCCCTTGCCGTTATTTGCAACCCAAACAACCCAACAGGCAATGCTCTGACCTTGGATGAAATCGAGGATATTGCTCAGCATACTAGCTGTGCCCTGCTGGTGGACGAGGCTTATGTGGAATTTTACGGTCAGTCTGCTACGGCATTGTTGAAGAAATATCCAAAGCTGTTGGTAGCTCGTACCTTCTCCAAGGCTTATGGGTTGGCTGCTATCCGTTGCGGTTACCTGCTGGGTGATGCGGAGGTTATTAATATGGTAGCCAAGACCTTTATGCCATATCATATGGATGTGCTGACCTTGGTAACAGCCGATACTGTTTTCCAGATGCGGGATGAATATGTGCCTCGCATCCAGCAGATGATTGCTGAACGCAACCGTATGTCGGCACTGTATGGAGAGCTGCCGGGCTTTACCGTTTATCCTTCCCAGACCAATTTTATCTTGGTGAAGTATGCTAAGGCGGTAGCCATGAACGAGGATCTTACCGCCCAGAGCATTGGACTGCGTAGCTTCGGTAGTGCTCCTGGACTGGAGAACTGCCTGCGGATTTCCATGGGCATCCGGGAGGAAAACGACATGGTATACAAGGCTATTAAGGCCTTTGTGGAACAGAACCAGTAAAACAGGAGGCGGCTAGGGTGGAAAATACTAGATGCGGCAATATTATCCGTGAAACAAAGGAAACAGCCATTGACCTGACCATTGATTTGGATGGCAGCGGCAGGACGGATATACATACAGGCATTGGTTTCTTTGACCACATGCTGACCCTTTTTGGCTCCCATGGCAGATTTGACCTGGTAGTCAACTGCAAGGGAGATATTGAGGTGGATGGCCATCATTCCGTAGAGGATATCGGCATTGCCCTGGGGCAGGCGGTGGCAAAGGCATTAGGTGACAAGCGGGGCATTACCCGCTATGGCACCTTCTTCCTGCCTATGGATGAAACGCTGGTATTGGTTTCCTTGGATATTAGCGGTCGGCCTTATCTGGTGTATGATGCTGGTGGGGCCATGGCTCCTATGATCGGCCAGTATGATACAGAGCTGACGGAGGAGTTTTTGCGGGCCTTTGCCTTTAATGCAGGTATTACCCTTCATGTAAAGGTTATGTACGGCACAAATTCCCACCACAAGGTGGAGGCTATTTTCAAGGCCCTAGGCCGTGCCCTACATCAGGCCCTGGCCATAAATCCGGAAACCGCTGGGGAAATTCCTTCTACTAAGGGCATGCTGTAAGGCAGGGGTGAAATATTATGATAGTTGTAATAGATTATGGCGTAGGCAATCTTTTCAGCGTGGAAAAGGCCCTGCTGCAGTTCAGTGATGATGTGGTGGTAACAGGCAAAAAGGAACTTATTCAGGCTGCTGACAAGCTGGTACTGCCAGGGGTAGGAGATTTCGGAGAGTGCATGTCCAATCTGGAAGCTACTGGCTTAATTCCTACCATAAAAGAGTGTATTGCCAAGGGAACCCCGCTTTTGGGCATCTGCATTGGCGAGCAGATTCTTTTTGAGGGCAGTGAGGAATCTCCAGGAGCCAAGGGTTTGGGCATTTTCAAGGGTATGGTGCGAAGAATTCAGGCTCCGGGACTGAAGGTGCCCCACATGGGCTGGAACAGCGTAGATTTCTCGAAGCCACGGCATCCTTTGTTTGCCAATTTGGGAGAGCATCCTTATTTCTATTTTGTTCATAGCTATCACTGTGTACCGGAGGATGGTAGCATCATTACTGCCACTACGGAATATGGTGAGAAGCTGACAGCAGCTGTGGCACGGGACAATGTTATGGCCACCCAGTTCCATCCGGAAAAGTCCGGTGATGTGGGTTTGCAGGTGCTAAAGAACTTTATTGAGATGTAAGGAGGGCAAAATATGGTTATTTTTCCTGCAATAGATATTCGTGGGGGCAAATGCGTCCGCTTGTTCAAGGGGGATTTTGCCCAGGAAACCGTTTTTGGGGATAAGCCTGAGGAAATGGCTGCCAAGTGGCAGGCCCAGGGCGGCAAGTTCCTGCATTTGGTGGATCTGGATGGAGCATTGGCTGGCAAGTCACAGAATTTGGACACTATAAAGAAGATTATTGCTGCAGTGGATATTCCCGTGGAGCTAGGTGGGGGCATCCGCACCATGGAAAATATAGATGAGGTGCTGGCACTGGGAGTTCGTAGGGTTATCCTTGGCTCTGTAGCCGTAAAGAACCCGGAGCTGGTGAAGGAAGCCTGCAAAAAATATGGGGACCGTATCGTGGTAGGTATTGATGCCAAGGACGGCATCGTGGCCGTAGACGGCTGGGGCGTGTCCGGCAATGTGGATGCAGTGGAGCTGGCCAAGAAAATGGCAGAGGCTGGTGTTAAGACCGTTATCTATACGGATATTTCCAGAGATGGCACCCTGTCTGGGGTCAATGTGGAGGCTACGGCACGGCTGGCAAGGGAAAGCGGCATCAACGTAGTTGCTTCTGGCGGCGTAAGCGACCTTGAGGATATCAAGGCTCTGCTGCCTTATGAGGAGGATGGCATCGAGGGGGTTATTGTGGGCAAGTCAATCTACACCGGCTCCTTGGACTTAAAGGAAGCCATTGCCCTGGCAGAGGAGGCGTAAGCGATGTACACAAAGCGTATTATTCCCTGTCTAGATGTAAAAAATGGCCGGGTGGTGAAGGGCACCAACTTTGTAGGCCTGAGAGATGCGGGGGACCCGGTGGAGCTGGCCCATCGCTATGATTTGGAGCGTTGTGACGAGCTGGTTTTTCTGGATATCACCGCCTCCAATGAGCAGCGGGACACCATTGTCCAGGTGGCAAGGGACTGTGCTTCTCAGGTCTTTATCCCCTTCACCATTGGTGGTGGCATCCGCACCACAGAGGATATGCGGAAGATGTTGAAGGCGGGAGCGGACAAGACCTCTGTAAATACCGCTGCTGTCAAGGATCCGGATATTATCCGCCAAGGAGCGGAAAAATTTGGTCGCCAGTGCATCGTGCTGGCTGTGGATGCCCGCCGCTGCGGTGAGGAAAAGTGGGAGGTCTATGTCAACGGCGGCAGGACTCCTACAGGCATTGATGTTATTGAGTGGGTAAAGCGTGCTACAGAGCTAGGAGCAGGAGAAATCCTTCTCACCAGCATGGATGCAGACGGCACCAAGGATGGCTACGATATTCCTTTGACCCGGGCGGTATCGGAGGCCGTGGATGTGCCGGTTATTGCTTCCGGCGGTGCAGGCAAGATGGAGCATTTTTACGATGTTCTCACAGAGGGCAAGGCCGATGCGGTATTGGCGGCATCGGTTTTCCATTATGGCCAGTACACCGTGCGGCAAGTAAAGGATTATCTCAAGTCCCGGGGCGTGGAGGTTAGATTCTGATGCTAGATATTTCCATGATAAATTTTGATGAAAAGGGCCTTGTGCCAGCTGTTGTCCAGGAGGAAAACGGCCAGGTGCTGATGCTGGCCTATATGAACAAGGAATCTCTGGAGAAAACACTGGAAACAGGCACAACATGGTTCTGGAGCCGCAGCCGTAAGGAGTTGTGGAACAAGGGAGCCACCTCTGGCAATATGCAGCAGGTAAAGGATATGTACTATGACTGCGATGGAGATACTATCTTGGTCATCGTGCACCAGCAGGGTTCTGGTGCCTGTCATACGGGTACTTATTCCTGCTTTAGCGGCAGGAGGCTTTTGCCAAATGACAAGGCTCTGGCTGTAGTAGACCAGCCGGAGGCGGATAGATATGCCTTGGCGGGGATCCTCAATGAGCTTTATGATGTAATCAAGGATCGCCAGTTGAATCCAAAGGAAGGCTCCTATACCAATTATCTCTTTGAGAAGGGGCAGGACAAGATACTGAAAAAGGTGGGAGAGGAAGCGGTGGAAACCGTCATTGCCTCCAAGAATCTCAACAAGGAAGAAATTATCTACGAGATGGGTGATCTCTGGTATCATTGCTTGGTGCTGCTGGCTTATCACAATATCAAGCCAGAAGAGATTTTTGCGGAGCTTATTGACAGGCACAACGGCGGGGATTATCATAGGTTTACTGGCAAGACTGGCATAAGACCGGCGGATTAAGTAAATACAGACGCTAGAGTATAACCACGTCGACGCGCTTTCGCTCTGTATCGACATAGTGGACACTAAGCTTTCGTGATTACAAGGGAGGTACATATGGTAGAGAAGGATTTGAACTGGGCGGTGCTGGGCACCGGCGTCATTGCCAACCAGATGGCAGCAGCATTGGAAACCATGGGGAAAAAGCTCTACGCCGTGGGCAACCGCACCCATAGCAAGGCAGTAGATTTTGCCGCAAAATATGGTGTAGGCAAGGTCTATGACAATATTGAGGATATGTTCCTGGATGATGCTGTGGACATTATCTACATTACCAGCCCTCACAATACCCATTATGAATTTATGAAGCAGGCACTGGAACATGGCAAGCACATCTTTGTGGAAAAGTCCATTACCCTGAACAGTAGGGAGCTGCAGGATATGATGGAGCTGGCAAAGTCCAAGAATCTTATCGTAGCTGAGGCCATGACTATCTGGCACATGCCAATCTACCGGAAGCTGTGGGAGATTGTTCAGAGTGGCCAGCTGGGCAAGGTGCAGATGATTACCATGAATTTCGGCAGCTTCAAGGAATACAATATGAAGAATCGCTTCTTCAATATGGATCTGGCTGGCGGTGCTATGCTGGATATTGGCGTTTATGCCCTTTCCGTGGTGCGGAGCTTTATGGCGGAAAAGCCGGAGGATATTATCAGCCAGTGGCAGGCTTCCCCAACAGGTTCTGACGAAATGGCAACCATTTTGCTGAAAAATGGCCAGGGGCAGATGGCTACTGTGGCACTGTCCATGCATTCCAAGCAGCCAAAGCGTGCCATGATTAGCTGTGAGAAGGGCTATATCGAAATCATGGAATACCCTCGTGCTGACAAGGCCATTATCGTAGATGCGGAAACCGGCGAAGTAACCCACATAGAAGCAGGCAGGACAGAGGAAGCCCTTTGCTATGAGCTGCAGGATATGGAAAGGGCTGTCCGCAGCGGCGATGTCTCCGGACTTTATCTCCAATACTCCGCCGATGTTATGGAGATTATGACCAGGCTTAGGAAGGCTTGGAACATGAAGTATCCAGGAGAAGAATGGTAAATCAATATTGAATCAACTATGGGAGGCAGTCTGGTGGCTGTCTCTTTTTTGTATGGTAAAAAGCTAAACCGTATTGCACATAGCTACTTTGAATGTTAAAATTAAAGATACGATATTTTTGAATTTCGGTGAATAATTAGGTTTTTATGGGAGGGAATCTTTTGGCCAAGGAGAAATTTTTTATCCTGGATGGTAGCAGTCTGCTGTATCGGGCTTTTTATGCACTGCCTTTGTTGGAGTCTGATACCGGGGTATATACCAATGCTATTGTGGGCTTTTCCAATATGCTGGTAAAGCTGCTGACAGACTGGCAGCCTGCAGCCCTGGCTATTGCCTTTGACAAGGGCAAGCATACCTTTAGGACGGATATGTATGCAGACTACAAGGGGACCCGCAAGCCTATGCCCCAAGAACTTCGCAGCCAGGTACCCATGCTCCATGAGCTGGCAAAGGCCTGGGGGATTCCTTTTCTGGAGCTGGAGGGCTATGAGGCAGATGACATTATCGGCACATTGGCAAACAAGGCTGTGGACAAAGGCATGGAGGCCTATGTGGTCACAGGGGATAGGGATGCCCTGCAGCTGGTAAAGCCAAATCTGAAGGTGCTTTTTACCAAGAAGGGCATTTCGGAGCTGATAGTCTACGATGAGGAGCAGTTCCGGCAGGATTACGATGGGCTGGATCCTATCCAGCTTATAGATATGAAAGGTCTTATGGGAGATACCTCGGACAATATCCCTGGTGTGCCTAAGGTAGGGCCAAAGACTGCTATCAAGCTGCTGGCGGCATACGGCTCTGTGGAGCAGGTGCTATTGCATATTGAGGAAATTTCCGGCAAGGCTCTGAAGGAGCGGCTGCGGGATAATCAGCAGCAGGCAGTGCTGTCCAAAAAGCTGGCTACCATTAAGCTGGATGTGCCAGTGGAGTACGATGGGGATAAATTTGCCCTATCCCTTCATAGCAATGTGATAAAGGATTTTTATCAGAAATACAATATGCGCTCTATTCAGCGTCAGGTGGACAAGGTAATAAATCTCCTGGCAGGTGAGGAGCCTGCGGCAGCAGAGCCGGAGCCTCAGCCAAGGTTGGAAATTCCTGCTGTAAATCTTGTAAAGGATATTAAGGCAGCTCAGGAGCTTGTGAAAAAGGCTAAAAAGGCCAAGAAAATTTCCCTAGTAGGAAACTTTGCAGGAAAGGTGCCTCATAAAAAACTTTTGGCAGTAGCCATGGAAATAGCAGGAGAGCTGTATTATGCGAAAATGGCTGTCGAAAGTCAGGAGGCCATGGGCAGCCTTTTTGCAGAGGAAGAGCCAGCAGAGGAAGCATCTCCTATGAGGCAGGTGCTGGAGGAAATCCTGCTGGATGCCAAGGTGGAGAAGTATATTTACGGCTTGAAGAACTTCTATCACTGCGGCTTTGCCATTAAGGGCAACATCTATGATGTGGAGCTTTTAGGCTATCTGGCCAATTCATCTATCAATAAATACGCCCTGACAGATTTGGCCTATCGCTATGTGGAGTCCATGCCAGAGCTGACTGAGGAAATGACCGATGAACAGCAGCTGGGCTGGCAGGCCTTTGCTGTGGCAAGGTTGGGAGAAATCCTGCCAGAAAAGATAGAAAAGCTGGGCATGACGAAGCTCTATCAGGATATGGAGCTGCCTCTGGTGGAAGTGCTGGCTGCCATGGAGCAAACGGGCATGGTGCTGAATCCAGAGAAGTTGGCCCGGCAGACAGCTCAGGCAGAGGAGATTATCCAGGGGTTGGAAAAGGAAATCTACACCATGGCTGGCAGGGAGTTTAATATTTCCTCCCCAAAGCAGCTGGGAGTGGTGCTTTTTGAGGAATTGGGACTGCCTATTATCAAGAAAACCAAGACTGGCTATGCCACCAATGTGGAGGTGCTGAATGAGCTGTACAACCTGCATCCTATCATAGAGAAGATTTTAGCCTACCGCCAGTGGACCAAGCTAAAGGGCACCTATCTAGATGGCATGGCACCTCTTATTGACCGGGAAACTGGGCGTATCCATACCAGTTTCAACCAGACGGTAACAGCTACAGGCCGTCTTAGCAGCTCGGAGCCAAATCTCCAGAATATTCCTGTCCGCAGCCAGGAGGGGCGGCATATCCGAGAAATGTTTGAGCCGGGGGCAGGCTATGATATGATTCTCTCGGCGGACTACAGCCAGATTGAGCTAAGGGTGCTGGCAGATATGTCCCAGGATGGGAGCTTTGTGAAGGCTTTCTGCAGCAATGAGGATATCCATGCCCGGACGGCGGCAGAGGTTTTTGGTGTGGCACTGTCCCAGGTAACCCCGGAGCTTCGCCGCAAGGCAAAGGCGGTAAATTTTGGCATTGTCTACGGCATGAGCGATTTTGGCCTGGCTCAGGATTTGCATATTTCTCGAAAGGAAGCCAGGGAGTATATAGACAAATATTTTGAGAAATGCAGTGGAGTAAAGGCGTTTATTGACCAGGTGGTGGCTGATGCCCACAGCCATGGGTATGTGCTGACCAAATACGGCCGCCGCCGGGATTTGCCAGGAATCCGTAGCAGCAATTACAACCAGCGTTCATTGGCGGAGCGTATGGCCATGAATACCCCTATACAGGGAACAGCAGCGGATATTATTAAGCTTGCCATGATTCGCACCTATAAGGCATTGCAGGTAGCTGGGCTGAAAAGCCGGATTCTCCTGCAGGTTCACGATGAGCTGGTGCTGGAGGTGGCAGAGACTGAGCTGCAGCAGGTGGAGGCGATTCTCCATGAGTCCATGGAACAGGTGGCACAACTTTTGGTTCCTCTCACCATAGATATAAATACAGGAGAAAACTGGGCGGAAGCCAAATAAGATAGAATAGAGGAAGGTGGATAATATGCCGGAAATGCCGGAAATTGAAACCATCAGACGGTCATTGGAGCCACATATCAAGGGATGCAGCATCAAATCTGTGGAGGTATTGCTGCCACGGCAGATAAAATGGCCGGAGCCAGAGGCCTTTGTGGCCAGGATTTTGCAGACTAAAATAGACAGGCTGGACAGGGTGGGAAAATACCTGCTGCTGCAGCTGGATAATAATGTGTCCTTGATTTTTCATCTTAGGATGACTGGACAGCTGGTATACGTGCCTGCTGAAGGGGAGGACAGAAGCCATCACAACAGGCTTATCCTCCATCTTAGTGACGGGGCACGGCTTATTTTCAGCGATACCCGTACCTTTGGCACCCTTTATGCCATGGAGCAGGAGGAACTGTGGCGGATTCAGGGCATGGCGGAAATGGGGCCGGAGCCTCTTTCTGCTGCCTTTACCACGGAATATCTGGCCCAGGCGGTAGCAGGCAGGAAAACCCGCATTAAGAGCTTTTTGCTGGATCAGCGAAAAATCGGCGGCTTGGGAAATATCTATGTAGATGAAGCCTTGTTTTTGGCAGGCATTCATCCTCAAAGGCTGGCTGGAAGCCTAAAACCGGGGGAGATAAAAAAGCTCCATGAAACTGTCAACAAGGTAATTGCTGATGGTATTGCCGATGGGGGTACTACCTTTAGGGATTATCGGGATGGTAACGGAGATAGGGGTAGCCATCAGGAGCACCTCTATGTATATGGTAGGGACGGGGAGCCTTGCCGTATGTGCGGTACCTTGCTGGAAAAGACCAAGGTAGGAGGCCGGGGCACCCGCTTTTGTCCAAAATGCCAGCCTATGAGCTGACCTGGGAGGAAAAATATGAAAATCATTGGTCTGACAGGAGGCATTGCTAGTGGCAAGTCCACGGTTTCAGCTTTGCTGCAAGAAAAGGGCTATGCTGTGCTGGATGCAGACAAAATTGCCTGGAAGCTGGCAGAGCCGGGGCAACCTCTTTGGCAGGAATATAAAAATCGCTATGGGGACAAGGTGCTCCATGAGGATAGGACATTGAACCGCCAGGCAGTGGCGAATATTGTCTTTGCCGCTCCAAAGGAGCGGCAGTGGATGGATGCCATGGCTCATCCTATTATCAAGGCTGAAATCAAAAGACAGCTACATGAGCTGGCAGCTCAGAGAGCAGGGGTGGTATTTCTGGATGTGCCTCTGCTTTATGAATCTGGCTGGGATGCCATGGCAGATATTACCTGGGTAGTATATGTGAGCCGGGAAAACCAGGTACAAAGGCTTTGCAGCCGCAATGGCTTTACAGTGGAAGAAGCTGAAAGGCGAATCAGTGTCCAGATGTCCATGGAGGAAAAAAGGACCAGAGCACAGGTAATAATAGACAACAACGGAGATATGGAGCAGCTAAAACAGCAAGTTTTTGCACTGCTAGCAAGGCTGTAGGGATATGTGGATTTTAGCTGGGGGAATAGATGCAGTACACAACAGAGGAAAGGAATAAACGCAGGGAGCAGCTCCTCCATCATATGGAAATGAAGCGGCGGATGATGGGTTTTGCCGTGGGTATCTGTATTTTGCTGGGGGCACTTATTTCCTATGCAGTATTGCAGCAGGACGAAATCCAGCGGCGGTATATATATCCCTTTCATTATCGTACCATGGTGGAGGAATACAGCCAGCGGTATCAGGTGGATGAATACCTGGTGGTGGCCATGATGAAGACGGAGAGCAAGTTCCGTCCAGAAGTGGAGTCCCGTACCGGGGCTATGGGGCTGCTGCAGCTGATGCCGGAAACAGCAGGCTGGATTGCAGAGCAGCTGGAGGATGATGGCTACCAGGTGGAGAAGCTAAAAGAGCCAGAGCAGAATATCCGCTATGGTGCTTGGTATCTTAGCAGCCTGCAGCAGGAGTTTCGGGGCAATGAGGTGCTGATGCTGGCAGCCTACAATGCTGGGCGGGGCAATGTGCTGGAGTGGATGGAGAAAAACGGCTGGGATTACAGCTTCAGTGATGCCAATGCCATTCCTTATCAGGAAACCAGGGAATATGTAAAGCGGGTTCTGGCCAGTCGGAACAAATACCAGCAGCTTTATGAAGCAAAAGAGGATAAATGACAGGTAAGGAAAAGCTAGGATAGGGCTAATTGAATAGTATTTTTTCAAGAGCTGCGTGGGACAGCTCTTTTTTATTTTCTGTATTTTGGAAGGCTTTTCAGGGAAGCTGGAAAAAGTCTGAAAAGATTTTCACTACATGAAAACAATCTGAAATACCAATGAGATAAAATTCATAGTGTAAGGAACGAAGCAATAATAAGATAAGGTTAATGTCATTAAAAATATATGTTGGATGCAGTTGGGGTGCGGACATATGGTAAAAATGGCAGAAGATTCCTTGCTTAGAGCCTTGTCTGACACTACTTGGAGGTATGAGATTATGAAGAAGAAGACACTGGTTTCTGCTGTGTTGGCAGCAACTATTATGGGGACTGCAAGTGTAACCATGGCAGCTGAGAATATGTTCTCCGACGTGCCATTGGATCACTGGGCATACGATGCCGTTGCAAAGCTGGCCGAGGATGGCATCATTGAAGGCTACGGCGACACTAACTTCGGCGGTGACAAGCCAATCACCCGCTACGAAATGGCACAGCTGGTAGAAAAGGCTATGCAGAACCAGGAAAACGCCAGATCAGTAGACAAGGCAGCTATCGAAAAGCTCCAGAAGGAGTTTGACAGCGAGCTTCGTGGAGAGGTACAGGATCTCCGCAAGGATGTAAACGAACTTAAAAATCGCATGGGCTGGTACGGCGATGCTCGTGTAAGGTATTTTACAAATAAAGATCAGACATTGACTGATGGCTATGAGAATAACCGTCAGGGGAAGGGGTCTACCTTTGAGCAGAGATTGCGTCTGGGTTTCTGGGCAAATCCAGCTGAGCATTTGAGAGTAGATGGCCGTTTGAAGGTGGAAAATACTACTGGTAAGAATGATGGCTGGGGCAATGATAGAAAGAACGACTATGGTAATGGGATAAAAGAGAACCAGAACAAATTGGGGATAGATAAAATGTCCTTGATCTGGGAGAATGCAGGCACTCAGGTGCGTGTAGGCCGCAACGAAACCAGCATCGGTCAGGGTTTGATTTATTGGGA
>CAVFWX010000057.1:0-11928 GCA_963626225.1 Anaerotignum sp. | reverse complement strand
TGGCCGGTATTGTGGTAGGTGGCGTGACTGTGCTGGTATGGAAGCAGCTGGCACTGTTCGGCCTGTACGAGATTATCCCTGGCTTCTTCTTTGCCCTGCTGGCCATTTACATTGTCAGCAAGCTGGACAAGGAGCCAGCCAAGGAAATTACGGATCTCTTTGATGCCGTAGATAAATCCAACATCTAAATATAGCTCTCAATCCCTCACATCTCAAGCTGTGGGGGATTTTTACAGAAAGCATAAAAAATTTTGTCAGGCAAAAGGATTTTTTGATTTTGTGGCGAAAATATAATATAGAGTGTTAGACAGAAAAAGTGAAGGTGATTTTTGTGGAGAAGGTTAGGGTTATGGTGGTGGACGACTCCAAGATTAGCCGCATGATGATCAGCTCTATGCTGGCCAAGACTAATTTTGAGGTTTGTGCCATGGCAGAAAACGCCGCTACCGCTATTGATTTGTACGCAAAGACCAGACCGGATGTAGTAACCATGGACATGAACCTGCCTGATGCGGACGGCATTGAGTGCAGCAGGAGGATTCATGCAATAGATTCCAACTGCCGTATTGTTATGATTAGTGCCATGAAGGATGCTAAGCTGATTATGCATGGCAGGCTGGCAGGCATCAGCTCCTTTTTGCAAAAGCCAGTAAGCACCAATGAGCTGCTGGATACATTGATGATTCTGTGCCAAGAGCATGTGGGCGTAAATACAGTATATCGTGATTCCTATGTCACCACATATGCCAAGGTGCTGGAGGAAACTCTGCAGCAGATTGCCGGTGTCAAGGCTGAGATTGAGGTGCAGGAGGAACAGGAAACGGCACTGTCCCTGGACGGCGTAGCTGTTATTGTAGGCATTGTAGGGGAGCCTAAAGGACGGGCTGCCTTCTATATGAATACAGAAACCATGCATCGTTTTGCAGAAAAGGTGCTGCAGGAGGACAGTGTATCTGAATCAGAAGCCTTGGCGGCAGTGGAGGAATCCGGCAATATTATCGCCGGTCACGGCATCTCCAGGATAAATGATGTTATTAAGGACAGGGAAATGCGGCTCACACCTCCTGGGATTATCAGCGGCAGCAATATAAAGCTATCCAACCCGGATTTGATTTCCTTTAATATCAGGGCAAAAACTGAGCTGGGGGATATCTTTATGAATGTGGGCTTTGCAAGGAGTGTATGAGTATGGATGTAAAACTGGTCAACCCATTTATTGATGCATTTACTACTGTACTCCCACAGATGGGCTTTGCTACCCCGGAGAGGGTAGGCATGGGAGTGCAGGACAAGAATATAAACAGCCATGGGGTGGCTGTACTGGTGGGCTTTACCAGGGAAATCCGTGGCAATGTGGTATACAATATGGATGAAGAAACAGCCAAATTCATAGCCTCCACCATGATGATGGGCATGCCTGTGGAAGCCTTTGACGAAATGGCCCAGAGTGCCCTGTCGGAAATGTCCAATATGCTGACGGCTACCGCAGCCACCAACCTTGCTGCCTTAGGCAGGGAGGTGGATATTTCTACCCCAAGCCTGACTGTGGGAGCAGGTGCCAATATTCGCATCAGCACAGGCCAGTTTCTGACGGTCACCATGTCCTTGGGAGGACATAGTGTGGAAATTGATATTGCCATAGAGTAAAGTGCAAGGAATCGCAGATTGGAATATACTTGGTATAATTCAATTTGCGGTTCTTTTTTTGTTTTTGCTATTGGCAAGTTGCTGTAGTTAGTATATAATAATGTATAGTTTTGTTTGAAGATAATTATTAGAACACAAGTTGTTTTATATAAGGAGCTTTACAGGATTGGACAAGGTAAAAATCACCATCAGAGCCAGGCAGAGAGGTGCTGATGGCAGGCTGGAAACAGTAAAGCATCAGGCTGAAGGTAGCTATATGCTCAAGGGAAACAAGCATTATATCCGCTATATGGATAAGCATCTGGATCCCAAGGACCATGTTCCTACCACTATCAAGGTAGGGGCAGGAGAGCTGGTTATCCTTCGACAAGGTTTGGTGGCAGCCAGACAGAGCTTTAGGCTTGGCTGTGAAACCAGTTCTGCCTATGAAACGCCTTATGGCACCATGGATTTGCTTATGCATACCCATAGGCTGGAATTTGATTTCGAGGCAGCAAAAGGAATTATTCATTTGGATTATTCTCTGAATGCCAATGGCTCCCAGGTGGGAGAGTATGAACTTGAAATAAAGCTTGCCGCTATCTAGTGGCAAGGGATAGATATAGAATGGGGAGGCTTTCGCTTGGAAATTAAAGAAATTTTGTTAGAAAGTATCGAAAATGCGGCTAAGGAAGCTATAAAGGAAGGTGTATTCCCAGAGGCTCAGCTGCCAAAGATTATTTTGGAGGTTCCTCCCAAGAAGGAGCTGGGAGATTTTGCTACCAATGTAGCCATGCAGTCTGCCAAGGCTTTTCACATGAATCCTCGCATGATTGCCCAGGAGCTGCAGAAGCGGATTCAGGGAGATTGGCTGGATCATATTGAGATTGCCGGCCCAGGCTTTATCAATTTCTATCTCAAGTCCAACGTGCTGTATGATGGACTGGCTGCCATTATTGCCCGTGGTGAGGGATTTGGCCAGCTGCCTCAGAAGGATATGGCTCCTGTACAGGTAGAGTATGTCAGTGCCAACCCAACAGGCCCATTGCATGTAGGCCATGGCCGTGGTGCCGCCGCAGGCAGTGCCCTGGTAAATGTTATGCGGGCTGCAGGCTATCCTGTAACCAGCGAATACTATATCAATGATGCAGGAAACCAGATAAATAACCTGGCTCGTTCCGTAAATCATCGTTATCTGGAGCTTCTGGGCAAGGCTGACAAAAAGGACTTCCCGGAGGATGGCTATCATGGTGCAGATATTATTGACACAGCCAACCGCATCATCAAAAAGGACGGCTCCAAGTATCTGGATATGTCCGAGGAGGAGCGGATGGGCATCTTCAAGGAGCTGGCCCTGCAGGAGAAGCTGGCAGCTCTGAAGGAAGATTTAGCAGCTTTCAACTGCGAATTTGATGTATGGTACAGTGAGCGTACCCTTCATCCAGACAAGGTAAAGGCCGCTTGTCAGCAGCTCCAGGACAATGGCAAGATTTATGAGCAGGAGGGTGCCCTGTGGCTGAAGTCCACGGATTATGGCGATGACAAGGATCGTGTAGTTATTCGTGACAACGGCGTTCCTACCTATCTGGCAGCAGATATTGCCTATCACAAGGACAAGTATGACAGAGGCTTTGGCAGGATTATCAATATCTGGGGTGCAGATCATCATGGCTATATCTGCCGTGTGAAGGCTGCCATGAGTGCTCTGGGCTATGATGCAGGCAAGCTGGATGTGCTGCTGCTGCAGATGGTTCGCCTTCTCCGTGGGGGAAAGCTGGTAAAGCTCAGCAAGCGTACCGGACAGACTGTTACCTTGGCAGAGCTTATTGAGGAAGTTGGCACTGATGCTGCCCGTTACTTCTTCATTATGCGTTCCATGGACAGCCAGCTGGACTTTGACCTGGATTTAGCTAAGTCAAAATCTAACGAGAACCCGGTTTATTATATTCAGTATGCCCATGCCCGTATTTGCAGCATTTTCCGCCAGGCAGAGGAAAACGGCCTGAAGGTAGGGGAGGCACCAGAGCTGTCACTGCTGCAGGATGATACGGAGGTGGCTATCATCAACAAGCTTCAGGAATATGAGGAGGAAATCCAGAGGGCAGCTGCTGAATATGCCCCACAGAGGATTGCCCGCTACGCCTATGAGCTGGCAGGCTGCTTCCACAGTTTCTACAACCAGTGCCGTATCCTGGGCGTAGATGAGAAGCTGGCAGAGGCTAGGCTTGCTCTGGTTACTGTTACAGCCCATACCATTCGCCATGCTTTGGGGATTCTGGGAGTTTCTGCACCAGAAAAGATGTAAGAAAACATATTTAGCATAGATAAAACCTTTGAGAGGAGAATTTGCAAGTGGATTTTTTGAATAGCTCTGATGTAGAGGTTGCAGCCTATGTGCTGCACGAAAGCAAGGTACCTATGTATTATAAGGATCTCATTATGGAGGTTCTGGAAAAGCGTCAGAAGAATGTACAGGCTCTGGCTGAGGCTATTTCCGAGGTTTATACCCAGATCAATATGGACAGCCGCTTCCATTATGCCGGTGATGGCAGATGGGGCCTGACTGAGTGGAATCCGCCAGAGGTAAAGCGTTCCTCCCGTGGTGCCCGTTCCACGTCCAACAGCAGGGCCAAGACTGCACGTCAGCGTGAGGAAAAGCTCTTTGAGGGCATTCAGGAAGATAATTGATTTTGATTTGATAGATTAGCTAATTGGCAGGAGGTAAACATGGCAAAGTATATTTTCGTTACCGGCGGTGTAGTTTCTTCTCTGGGCAAGGGCATTACTGCTGCTTCCCTGGGACGTTTGCTGAAGAATCGTGGTATCAAGGTTACTATTCAGAAGTTTGATCCATATATCAATATTGACCCAGGCACTATGAGCCCATATCAGCACGGCGAGGTTTTTGTTACCGATGATGGTGCAGAGACTGACCTGGATCTGGGCCACTATGAGCGTTTTATTGACATCAACCTGACCAAGGGCTCTAATATTACCACCGGCAAGGTATACTGGAATGTTCTCAACAAGGAGCGTCGTGGCGACTATTTGGGCAAGACTGTTCAGGTTATTCCTCATATTACCAATGAGATCAAGCAGCGTGTCTATGATGTAGCTGCCAGCGATGGTGCTGATGTGGTTATTACCGAAATTGGCGGCACCGTAGGCGATATCGAGTCCCTGCCATTTATGGAGGCTATCCGCCAGGTAAAGAAGGAAGTAGGCAGAAATGACGTGCTCTACATCCATGTTACCTTGGTGCCTTATATTTCCGCTGCCGGCGAGCTGAAGACCAAGCCGACCCAGCACAGCGTAAAGGAGCTCCGGGGTATCGGCATTCAGCCTGATATCCTGGTATGCCGTGCCGAGAAGTCCCTGACCAAGGACATGAAGCAGAAGCTGGCTCTGTTCTGCGATGTTGAAGAAAAGGCTGTTATTGAGAACCTGACTGCCGACACCATCTATGAGGTTCCTCTCATGATGCAGGACGAGGGATTGGATCGCATCGTTCTGGAGAAGCTGGGCATGGACTACAGCCCTGTAAATATGGACGAGTGGGCACAGATGGTCAACAAGATCAAGAACCCTCAGAAGAAGGTAAAGGTTGCTGTAGTAGGTAAGTATGTTGAGTTGCCTGATGCCTATATTTCCGTTACTGAGGCTCTCCACCATGCAGGCATTTACAACGATGCTTCCGTAAAGATTCACTGGGTAAATTCCGAGAAGCTGGAGGATCCATCCTTGGATCTGGATGAGGAATTTGCTGGCTGCAAGGGTATTTTGGTACCTGGCGGCTTTGGTGACCGTGGCGTAGAAGGCAAGATCAAGGCCATTCAGTATGCCCGTGAGCACAAGATTCCATTCCTGGGCCTGTGCCTTGGCATGCAGTGTGCTGTTATTGAGTTCGCCCGTCACGTATGCGGCATGAGTGATGCTCACAGCACAGAGTTCAACTCTGAAACTACTCATCCTGTTATTGACCTGATGGCTTCCCAGGTTGATGTAGAGGACAAGGGGGGCACCATGCGTCTTGGTGCATATCCTTGCAAGGTTCGCAAGGACACCAATACCTATGCTGCCTATGGCTCTGAGATGATCAGCGAGCGTCATCGTCATCGCTATGAGTTCAACAATGATTTCCGTCAGCAGATTTCTGATGCCGGCATGGTTATTGCAGGTACCTTGCCTGATGACAGCCTGGTAGAAATCGTTGAGGTAAAGGATCATCCTTGGTTCGTGGCTTCCCAGTTCCATCCAGAGCTGAAGTCCCGTCCAAATCATCCACATCCACTGTTCAAGGGCTTTGTAACTGCTGCCTTGAATGTAAAATAATTCCATAAAATAGATTAAATACACAAGTCTTCTGTCTGACATGCTGGTCAGGCAGAGGACTTTTTTATTTGCCACTAAGCCTATATAAGGTAATTTGCTTCTTATAGTTTATATAAATGTGCAATATTTTGCCCTACAAAATTTTGAACCAATTAAAAAGAAAATAGGAAAAAAGACTCTTTTACAAAAAGTCAATAATATGTAATAATAAATTAGATTGCTATGGGGTGCAATCAAGTTGAAATTCGTGAAAGGGGATAGTATTTTATGAAGATGAAGAAGAGTATCTGTGCTGCACTGCTTGCTTTGGGGTTGAGCTTTGGTTCTGTGGGGGCTGATATTTCTACTGTAGAGGCGGCTCCTGTCAGCCAGATTCAGGCTATCAATGTAAAGGCTGATGGCTCCAACTTCCAGTATTGGAATCAGGATTCTCAGGCATTTAAGGCTCTCAAGGCCTATGTGGAGGACGTAACCAATCCTAACAGTCCTAACTTCATTCCAGTTGAGGATCGTATTGCTGTATCAGATATGGATGGTACCTTCTATGGGGAGTTGGCACCAACTTATTCTGAGTGGGCATTGTATTTCCATCGGATTTTTGATGATCCTACCTATCATCCAACTGCTACGGAAAAGGCCTATGCTGAGCAGTGTCTGAAGGCAGCCCAGGAGGGCAAGATTTCCGCTGATATGGATGCCGGTGAGGACATGGCCCAGGCTTATGCCTTTGAGGGCATGACTCTGGATGAATTTGACAAGTATGTAACTGACTGGATGACAAAGACTCCTGTAGATGGCCTGACCAACTGTACCTTTGCAGAGTCTTACTATCTGCCTATGGTAGAGGTAATTACCTATCTTCAGAACAATGGCTTTAACTTCTATGTAGTAACTGGCACTGACCGTCAGCTGGTAAGAAATGCTTTGACTGCCATTCCATCTATTGGCACAGACCATGTTATCGGTACTGACAGTGTGAATATTGCTCAGCGTCAGGGATTTGCTGGTGCTCAGTATTTCCAGTTCGAGCCTGGTGATGTTATGTCCCGTGGTGCATATCAGTCCACAGACAACAAGATGTTTAAGGTTTCCAATATCTGCCGTGAGATTGGTAAACGTCCTGTACTGGCTATGGGAAATACCGGCTCTGATGCCTCTATGCTGAACTATGCTAAGTACAACGACAAGTACAAGACCTTTGTATTTGCTGTCCTTTGTGATGACAGTGCCCGTGACTGGGGCTCAACTGAAAAAGCTGCCAAGATGAAAGGCCTTAGCGAAAAATACGGCTGGCAGGCTGTATCCATGGCCAATGATTGGAAGACCATCTATGGCGACAATGTAAAGAAGATGGCAAGCCAGAAGTTTAGAAAGTAACCATGGCAAACAACTAAATATCTCCAACCTATCTGAGATTAACTAAAACAAGGCTGTTCACGGATTCAACCATGAACAGCCTTGTTTTTTTATCAGAGATGGAATATGCGTTTGAAAATTCTACCGGATATAACGTCATTTATGGTGTCTATGCCCAGCAATATGCCAGTTATGGCACCATCGACCTTATTAACACCACCATCTGTACCTACTACCTTAGGGGCTATGCCGGCCAGGGCAATTACTCCCATGCCTATGCCAACACCTGCCGCACCGCCTAATACAGACATGGCTGTTACTACAGCTACGGCACAGGCAGTCTTTTTAAAGCCATTCCATACACTGGACCAGCTACCGCCTATGACACATTCCATCACATCATCCTCCAGCTTAGCCTTTGGACTTTTGAGGAAATCTACTGCCTTATCATACATTACCTTGAAGTCCTCCAGCTTCAAGCTGAAATACTCCTTGATGGCTTCATACATATCTTCTACGGACTGGGCGGCATCCAGCATCTGGCTGACAGCAGGATTGGACTCAAAGGCTGCCCTTATCTGCTCTACTGCATTTTTATTGTCCTCATGGCTCATAATCTGGGCTACATCTATATTTGCTGTTGCTATGGCTACGTTGCTCATTGTCATATCCTCCTGTTCCTAAATAATCTTTTTTTAGCAAAGCTTGCTGCCTAGTGCAGCACCGGCGGCAGTACCTACTATAAGCATACCGGCGAGTATTGCTACTGAAATGATGGTATTCCTAAGGGTGGTCTTGATGTCTTTCTTGAATTGAACATATTTATCCAGGTATTTCCCACCACCAGATACACAGTCCATCATATCATCCTCCAGCCTGGTCTTTGAAGGAACCATGTATTCAAGGGCCTTGTAGAAAACTACCTTGAAGTCCTCCAGCTTCAGGCTGATGTGCTGTTTTAGGGACACATACATCTCTTCTAGGGATTGGGAGGCATCAAGCATCTGCTGAACAGCAGGATTGGCTTCCAAGGCTGCCTTCAGCTGCTCTACGGCATTCTGGTTGTCCTCATGGCTCATCATCTCGGCTATATTGATATGTGCTGCTGCTACATTGCTCATTGTTATCTCCTCCTGTCTGTTCATCAATGTTTTCTTGCATCTTATATGCAGAAAAACAGGTTGCATTACAGGATTTGTCAGATTATTTGTCAAACTTGTTTTTTTGCAGCTTTTGTGGTACTGTGTAAATACATGAGTTTTGTTTGAGATAAAGATTTTTGGATGGTGATAGAATGCAGGCTTTGTTGAAGGCTATGCTGAAGGATAATGCTATAAAGGAGATGGCCCAAGGCTATGCAGGCAAAAAGGGCAAGGTTTTTGCCTATGGCTTGGCAGGTACTCAAAAGCATGGTGCCATGGCAGCCTGCTTTGGTCAGGTACCGGGTCCGGCAGCCATCATAACTAGCGACCAGCAGGAGCTGAACCAGTGGAAGGAGGATCTCTCTGCCCTTTTGCCGGAAACTACGGTGCTGGAGCTGCCTGTGCTGGATATGGCAGAGTTCAATGCTGCTGCCAAAGGTATCCATCGTTTAGCCCGCCGTATGGAGGTGTTAGGCCGGCTTTTGAAGGGGGAGGAACTGATAGTTCTTGCCACAGTGGAAGCTGCCATGCAGAAGGGCATTGGCATCAGAGAGTACAGGGAACTGAGCCTGTCTGTTTCCCAGGGAGATGTGCTGGAAAGGGAGGATTTGCTGAAGCAGCTGGTGAAGCTAGGCTATGAGCGGTGCGACCAGGTGGAAATGGCAGGAGATTTCAGCAGCCGAGGCGGCATTGTGGATGTCTTTCCCCTCAACAGCCAGCATCCCTACCGCATTGAGTTCTTTGACAATGAGATAGACTCCATTCGCCAGTTCAATATCGGTACCCAGCTATCCATGGGGAATTTGGACAAGGTGGAAATCCTGCCCTTTGGTGGGGTAGCGGATAAGCAGAAAAAATACTGCTTTACGGATTTTTTGCCGGACAATGGGCGGGTTATCATTGACGAGCCTTTGAAGTCCAGAGAGGAAAGCATCAAGCTGCTGAAGGAAAATCCCGAAATCAAGGGCAGGATGTTTGCCTGGAATGACCTTGTTCAGGAGGCAGAGGGGCATAATATGCTGCTTCTTGCCATGATTTTGTCCAACCTTCATGGTATTCAGCCAGATAGGGTAATCAGTGTCCAGCTACAAGGGGTTACCTCCTATCAGAAGCAGATGAACATCCTGATGTCTGAGGTGGGAGACTGGCTGGGAGAAAACCGCAAGCTGCTTATGGTGGTAGGAGATAAGGAAAAGTCTGCCTCCTTGAAGGAGTTGCTGGGCCGTAACCGTCTGGCTGCCATTGAAACGGATTCTGCAGAGGAATTGAAGGCTGGCAGGGTTAATATTGTCTTGGGAACCTTGCTGAACGGCTTTGAGCTGCCGGGGGCAAATCTGGTGGTCATTACGGAAAAGGATATTTTTGGCCGCCAGAAAAAGAGGCTGAACCGGGTTAGCAGCGAGGAACGGATTAGCCACTTTAGGGAAATCAATATCGGTGACTATGTGGTGCATAACCAGCACGGCATCGGTAAGTACCTAGGCGTGGAAACCATGGAAATCGAGGGCATTCGCCGGGATTATCTCCGCATTCAGTACGGTGGTGATGACAAGCTTTATGTGCCTACAGAGCAGGTGGGAATGCTGCAGAAATACATTGGCTCCGAGGGAGAGATTCCACGGCTTCACCGCATGGGCAGCACTGCCTGGGCCAAGGCAAAGGCTAAAGCCAAGGCCGCTGTAGAGGATATTGCGCAGGAGCTGGTACAGCTCTATGCCAAGCGAAAAAAATCCCAGGGCTTTGCCTTTGGGGCTGATACGGTGTGGCAGCAGGAATTTGAGGATGCTTTTCCTTTTCAGGAAACAGCAGACCAGCTGACAGCCATCAGGGAAATCAAAAAAGATATGGAAAAGCAGCAGCCTATGGACAGGCTCCTTTGTGGCGATGTGGGCTTTGGCAAAACAGAGGTGGCTATCCGGGCGGCATTTAAGGCTGTTATGGGAGGCAAGCAGGTGGCGGTGCTGGTGCCTACTACGGTATTGGCACAGCAGCACTATCAGACCTTTGCTGACAGGTTGAGAAATTTTGGCCCCCAGGTGGATGTAATAAACCGCTTCCGCAGCCTGAAGGAGCAGCGGGCAACCTTGGAAAATACCGCATCAGGCAGGGTAGATATCCTTATTGGCACCCATGCCATCCTGAACCAGAAAAAGGTGCAATTCAAGAATCTTGGCCTTCTGATCGTAGATGAGGAGCAGCGTTTTGGTGTGCGGCAAAAGGAGAAAATCAAGAGCCTGGCTACTGGCATTGATGTGCTGACCCTTAGTGCTACCCCAATACCGAGAACCCTTCATATGTCCTTGGCTGGGGCACGGGATATGAGCATCATTGGCTCTGCCCCTCAGGAAAGATTCCCAGTTCAGACCTATGTGGTGGAAAACAGCAACGGCATTATCCGCAATGCTGTCCGCCGTGAGCTGAAGCGGGGAGGCCAGGTATATTTCGTCTACAATCGGGTGGAAACCATTGAGGAAATGCGGCTGAAGCTGGAGGAACTGCTGCCGGAGGCTACCATACAGGTGGCTCACGGCCAGATGCCAGAGGCACAGCTAGAAAGAGCCATGGTGGAATTTTATGAGGGCAAGTATGATATCCTTCTGGCCACCAGTATCATAGAAAGTGGTTTGGATATTGCCAATGCCAATACTATTATTGTCTACGATGCAGATCGCTTTGGCCTTGCCCAGCTGTATCAGATGCGGGGGCGGGTAGGTCGCTCCAATCATCTTGCCTATGCTTATTTGCTGTACCGCCAAAATAAGGTTCTCAGCGAGGTGGCAGAAAAACGGCTGCAGGCCATAAAGGAATTTGCAGAGCTAGGGGCTGGCTTCAAGATTGCCATGCGGGATCTGGAAATCCGTGGGGCTGGCAACCTCCTTGGTTCTCAGCAGCATGGCCATATTGCCAGCGTAGGCTTTGAGATGTATTGCCGCCTACTGGAAGAGGCCATGGAGCAAATCAAGACTGGCAAGCCGGTGGAGATTGTGCCGGATCCTCTTATCGAGCTGCAGGTGGAGGCATATCTGGACAATGATTATATTGGTGATGCCATGCACAAGATTGAAATCTATCAGCGGATAGCAGCCGTTCAGAAAAATGAGCAGCTGGAAGAAATCCAGAAGGAACTTATAGACCGTTTCGGTCAGCCACCAGTGCCGGTAATGAATTTGTTGACGGTGGCCAGAATACGGAATTATGCACGGCAGATGGGTGTGGAAAAAATTATCCAGACACCGTTGTTTTTGGAGATACACTTCAGAGATACGCCGAATATACGGCCAGAGGGCATGGTGGAGCTGCTAGGCAAGCTGAAATCCTACATGAAGGTACTGCAAGACAGGAATCTTATCAGGATATCCGTAAAAGCCATGGCAAGGCAGAAGGTACAGGACTTTGTACTGAATGTGGTGCAAACCTTAGCTGAATAAAAATATCTTTTCGCTAAGTGATAAATGTGTTAAAATACGATATA
>CAVFWX010000056.1:0-12082 GCA_963626225.1 Anaerotignum sp. | reverse complement strand
GAAATCCCCCCGAGGCACTGCCTCAGGGGGATTTCTGTTTAGCCATTTATGTAGGATTAGAAATTAGGGAAGGCGTTTTACTCCAGGAAGAATACCTGACGCATCTTTGGCTGGGCTCCAGTTTCCGGATCCATTTCCATCACCATGACATCCTTCATGTATTCATTCCACTTGTCCACTACCTCGCTGCGGGCCTGGGTTTCCTCGGCAAAGGCCACGCCTTTCTCGCACTCAAAGTAGCCAAACAATTCATTGCCGGTGTTCCAGATGGTATAATTGCAGATACCGGCATTTTTCAAAACCTCTTTTAGCTCTGGCCAGATATTGTTGTGCCGGCTGATGTATTCATCCAACATACCTTCCTTGACCACAGCCTTCCAGGCGAATCTTTCCATAGTAGGATCTCCTTATCTGATAGCCCCTGCTCCCCGACATCACCCCAGGAAGCACAGGCTCATCAATACAATTATCTCATCCAGCCGTTTTCGTCCAGCTCATCGCCATAGCGCTCAGCGGTAATCTCATCCAGGGTCTTGCCTCTGTCATCGCCACCGAAGAAGGTACCGGCAATCCAGCTAACTACTACGAAGCCAATCATCAGCATGGCGGCAGTCTGGAAGCCCATGAGCTCCATGATGATAGGTACAGCAAAGCCCCAGATGGCTGCAGCAAAGCGAGTTACGAAGAAGGTAAAGCCCTGGGCAGTGGCACGATAGCGTACAGGGAACAGCTCGGAGCTCCACAGCTGATAGAACTGCTGCTGCATAGAGAAGCCCCATACGATGGTGAAGAAGAACAGCATCCACATCTGGAGCATATCACCAGGCAGGGTCCATACAACCCAGCTGATTACGCCCAGGCCGGAGAAGAAGCCGAAGATCTTGCGACGGTTGAATTTATCGGCAGTGTACATGAAGATTACGGTGGTTACCATGCAGATTACGAAGTTCAGGGCGGTCAGTCCCAGGGACATGGCATTGCTCAGATTGCCTACATGCTCGTAAACATAAGGCATGAAGAAGCCGTTGGTAGATGCGGCCAGGTTCCACATGGCATATACGCCTACGCACATGAGAACGGTCTTGAGAGAGGTACCCTTCAGAATATCCCCATAGGAAGCCTTACGCTCCTTGATGCCCTTGGCAGCCAGCTCCTCAGAGCGTTTCTTGGCTTCAACCCACTCGGTGGACTCAGGCATCTTCAGTCTCTGATACCAGATCCAGGCAGCTACCACAATCAGATGGGCAAAGATAAGCCTGTTGCCCAGGAGGCCAAACATTTCATTCATCGGAATGGAAGCCAGGAATACCACTACAGGACCAAGCATCCAGGCAATCTGTGCCGAGCCGCAGTGCTTGGCTCGATTCTCTGCCGGAGCCTCCTCTGCAATAAAGGTCCAGGAAGCAACAACATCCGCACCAACGGTAAGGCCTACGATAACATAGCCGATCAGGAACATTGGATAGTTTGTAGCAAGGCAGATAATCAGCACGCCAATCATATAAAGCAAAAGTGCATAGTTGTAAACGAATTTACGGCCGTACTTGTCGCAAAGCTTGCCGCCAATCAAGGCACCGATGGCTGCACCACCGGTATTGGAGGACAATGCCGCCAAAAGACCCATCTGCACGCTGCTCATGCCCAAATATTCTGCCCACATGCTCAATCCGGAAGCACCTGCTACGATGGAACCGGCATCAATATAGCTGATGAGGCCGGCTATCAAGGTCTTCTTCCAAGGAGACATATTATAGTCTAATTTTACTCCTAACATTTATTACACCCCTCATTTTTATTTGCTTGGGAGCTGTTACCCCTAACAGCCCCCAAGGCTATTGCTTTCTCTTTATCCCAATCAGTCCAGGAACTCAGTCCGCAGATTGATATTGAAATCCTTTGCCAAAGCCAGGAAATTTTCCTTGGTAATGGTCTGCTTCTTGCCACCCATGGAGCGAACCTTGACGCAGATCTCAGCTGCCTTCTCGGCAGTATCCATCATGCCAAAGGCCTCATCGAAGTCATCGCCGCAGACGAACATGCCATGATGTGCCCAAACAACAACCCGATACTCCTGCATCAGCTTGCTGGTAGCATCAGCAATTTCCTTGCCACCTGGTACCATCCAAGGCACAACGCCAATGCCCTCAGGGAAGATAACAGGATCCTCGGTAGCCATTTCCCACAGCTCCTTGGTAAATGCCTTGCTCTCTAGTGGGAGAACGAAGGTCAGGGCAATGACATTGGCAGGATGGGCATGATAGATAACATGGTTTCTGCCGTCGGTGAGCTTCTTCTGGATCTCGTGGTTTGCCAGATGGGTTGGCAGCTCGCTGGTAGGACGGCCACCCTGCTCTAAGCCCCAGAGAATGCTGTACTTGCTGCCGGTTTCGTCAATCTGGATAATGGCAATATTGTTCTGTGGCTCCAGGATAACATTGCGCATATACTTGCCGCTGCCGGTTACCAGGAAATACTCATTGGCAAGGTCTGGTACGGTGTTGCCGATTTCCAGCCACTCACCAGGAGCCTTCAGCAACTCCTTTACCTCTGCAATCTCCTCTGGCTTGATACGGTAGGAAAGATTGCCGCCGTTGCGCTCATGCCAGCCCTTCTTGAAGGCATCATCTGTGAGTCGCATAAAACCCTGTACAAATTTTGCTTCCTTAACTTCCATTTTTCCTAACTCCTTTGTTTATCTAGTAACAATATCCACATCAATGTTGAATATCTTTGCTACCTTGAGAATGGTATCAATATGATGTCCTACAGCAGCTGCCATGTGGTGGGTAGGTCCTGCCTCGCTCCAGCGGTTGCAGAACTCACGAGCACCGCAGCTAAAGCGGGTACGCATATTGGTATCGCCGAAGGTGAAGATTGGGCCTTCCTCGTTGATGCCCTCAGCCACTACAAACTTGAACTTGCCGTTCTTGTCCTGGGTAATTGCCAAATAGGTAATAGGGCCTGCTGGTGGATAGAACTGGGTAAGATAGCCGCCACCAGTCTTGCCGTGGAATACAGGCACGATCTTCATGGTAGGCTTCTTCTCGGAAATATCTGCATCGCCGGAGCCGGAGTGGCCAATAATGCAGATGTCCTCGTTAAAGTCGATGGAGTACATCTCAGACAGCTGGCCGGTACCGGAAATGGTCTTTAGGATGGACATAGCCATGGCCACCTTGATATCTCCCTCAACAGCACAGGCAGTGCCCTGCTTGATGAGCATGGAGAAGGCAGGAATCAGCATGCTGTCCAGCTTGCCGGCTACTCCCTGGGAGAAGCCATCGTAGTGGGAAGCCACAAAGCCCAGCTTCTCTTCCTTGACCCACTGCTCAAAGGCCACTACATAACGAGCCATATCCCATACCTTTTCGATGGTGCCATCCTCAATGTCGAAGGTGTCCAGGATATCCTGGGCCTTAGTGCGAATAGCCTCCTCATCGTCGATATTGTCAGCGATAGCCCACATCTTTTCCCAGTCAAACTGCTTGGTGTAGAGCCACATTCTATGATAGAGGTTGGTTTCGTCGATATAGAGATCCATCATGCCTGGATATGGGCGGCCGATCTGTGCCAGATTGGTATCACGGAAGCGGCGACGAACCTGGGCGGCACGGCACCAATCCTCCAGCTCTGCCTGAACCTGAGGGTCTCCCCCCTCAACTACGCCGGTAATAACGGCATGACGCTTGCCCGCACGCTCCAGATCAGCTACCATCTCACCTACGGCACCGCAGGCATAAAGCTCACCCAGCCAGGTAGGAATATCTGTATTGGCATAATCAGGAGCCAGCTTCTTCTGGACATTTACCAATACTACAGGCACATCCAGATCACGGATGGCTGGCAGCATATTATAGGAAGTAGCATAGGTCAAAAGCTGAAGAATAACCAGATCCACATCAGCCGCCCGGAACTTGTCCCCTGCTTCCATGGACTGCTCCTTGGTGGTTACCATGCCCCCATCAATGATCTCCACAGTATCTGGCAGAGTCTGCTTGAAGGCCTCGAACTGTGCCTCAAACTCTGGTACCAGCTGTGGGAACTGTGGCAGATATGCCCCCAGTGCGATGGAAAACACACCGACCTTTGCTTTAGTTTCAACTAACATTTTTACCCCTCCATATTTCTAATACATTTATGCATTTACAAGCTTTACATCAAAGGACTTGGCTATATTCTTACGAGCCTCCGGCAAATCCTGATAGGTGCCGTCTCTTAGCATCTGCACCATGATATTGCCAATGGCTGTACCCTCTACCGGACCTGCGAAAACATCCTTGCCGGTTTTCTCTGCCAAGAGGCGGTTCAGGAACTTGTCCTGACAACCACCGCCCACAACATGGATGCGGCTGTACTTCATGCCCGTAATATTCTCAATCTCCTGGACGGTCTTTTCATAGCAGGCAGCCAGGCTGTTGTACACGCAGTAGAGCAGCTCACACTCTGTCTCCGGCTTTTCCTGTCCAGTTCTTTCACAGTATTCCTGAAGGGCCCCTATCATGGACTTTGGTGCCAAGAAGCAGTTATCTGTTACATCCACCATGGACTGGAAATATTTGCCGATACCTGCCAGGGCATAAAGCTCATCGAAGCTGTAGGCATGCTTGAACTCTTTTCTCAGGGACTGCATCATCCACATGCCCATGATGTTCTTCAAATATCTATAGCGATAATGATAGCCCCCCTCATTGGTGAAGTTCAGCTGGCGGCTGGCCTCGGTGCAATCGGGAATCAATCTCTCAATGCCCATTAGGGACCAGGTACCGGAGCTAAGGTAGATATAATCGTCATCCTGAGCCGGTACTGCCAATACAGCAGAGCCGGTATCATGGGTAGCTGGCAAAACCACCTCAGTATCAAAGCCAATTTCTGCCCTTATCTCACTGCTGAAGCTGCCTACTAGGGTCTTTGGCATATTCAGCTCACCGAAGATTTTAGTTGGGATGCCCAGCTTTTCCAGCAGCTCGTAGTCCCAATCACAGGTCTGGGCATTTACCAGCTGGCCTGTGGTGGCGTTGGTGTACTCGTTCTTCTTTACACCGGTAAGGCGGTAATTTAGGTATTCTGGAACCATAAGGAAGCTTTCTGCCTGCTCTAGATACTCCGGATGCTCCTTATTGATCGCCATGAGCTGGTAGATTGAGTTAAAAAGCTGCTTTTGGATGCCGTTGCGGCTGTAAAGCTCCTTTTCGGAGATAACCTTGTAGACCTCCTTGTCCATGCCCTGGGTGCGACCATCACGGTATGCCACTGTATCTCCCAGTACCTTGCCTTCCTTGTCCAGTAGGACAAAATCCACGCCCCAGGTGTCAATACCCATGCTGGCAGGAATCCGGTTCAGCTCCCTACATTTCTTCAGGCCGCTGACAACCTCCTGGAAAAGCCTCTCCAAATCCCAGCAGAGATGACCATTCTTCTCCACCAATCCATTGGTAAAGCGGTATATCTCCTCCAGCCTCAGCTTGCCATTTTCCATCCACCCCAGGATGTGACGGCCGCTGGAAGCACCGATATCCACTGCCAGATAATACTTGTGATCCACCTTTATATCCCCCTTATAACCCTTTGCCTGATTTAAGAATTTTGAGTCTGTGTTTATCTTTGTTTTCTCTTTTTTATACTATATTTTCCTTTTTGTTTATCTGTCTTTTCTTGGTTTTATATTACCACATAATCCAACAAAATTGCAAGCATTTTTTATCTTTTTCTGTGGTTTTATTTTGTTTTTCTTTTGGTTATGGTTCTGTGTTAGGTTATGAAGCTTGTTAGTGCCCTTGCTGATTGGATTATTAGATATGGCAGTATATTCGTAAAAGGCACTGACATACATTATATCAGTAGTATCTTTCTGTATAAAAAAAGAACCCGCCTAAGCCGAAGCTCAAGCAGGCCTGCAAATCTGCGACTATGTTGTTTTTGTTTTGAATTGCTTGCAGCCATCCCCCCTACTGCAGCTGCTCTACCACCATGGCCAGAGCCTTTTCCGTAGACTGCCACCTTACCTGCTGCCTGTCCCCTGCAAATACATTCCGGGTGGCAACTATGCCTCGCGGCCCAGCTACGGCAATATACACCAAACCTACAGGCTTATCCTCTGTGGCTCCTCCAGGCCCGGCAATGCCCGTAATACCTACGCCTATATCAGTAGACAGCTGCCTGCGGACTCCCTCTGCCATCTGCCGAGCCACGGTTTCGCTGACAGCTCCCACCGTTTCCAAATCATGATGGCTTACCCCTAGCTGCTGCTCCTTTACCTTGTTGCAGTAGGAAACAATACCTCCTATAACATAATCAGAGCTGCCTGGAACAGCCGTCAACCTGGCACTTAGCAGACCTCCTGTACAGGATTCGGCACAGCTGATGGTCAAGCCCCTCTGACTTAGGAATTTGCCCACTATGTTTCCCAATGCCTTTTCATCTAATTTCGGCTGAAACACATTCATTCCTCCATTTCCCGCTAACGACTTATGCCTTTTCTATGCCTGCTACGGCATAGGAGGATATGCCCTGGCCGCTGCCGGTAAAGCCCAGATGCTCCTCAGTGGTTGCCTTTACATTAATCTGATCCACATCACACTCTAGCACCCTGGCAATATTTTCCCGCATCTGTGGAATATGAGGTGCCATCTTTGGCCGCTGTGCCACAATGGTGGCATCCACATTGCCTACTACATAGCCTTTTTCCTTTAGCAGCCTGCCTACCTCTGCCAGCAGTTTTAGACTGTCCGCACCCTTATAGCGAGGATCTGTATCTGGAAAATGCTTGCCAATATCCCCCAGTGCCGCCGCTCCCAGCAGGGCATCGGAAATGGCATGGAGCAGCACATCTGCATCTGAATGCCCCAAAAGCCCCTTTTCGTAAGGAATATCCACGCCGCCAATAATCAGCCTGCGGTTTTCTGCCAGCTGATGCACATCATAGCCCATGCCAAATCTTGTCATTTCTTTTCCTCCTCTGCCAAAAAAGCCTTGGCAATCACAATATCCTCCGGTGTAGTAATCTTGATGTTACGATAATCGCTTTCTACGATATATACAGGATGTCCCGTCCGCTCCACCAGACTGGCATCATCGGTACCCAAGAAGCCGTCCTTTTCGGCCAGCTCATTGGCCTGCACCAATATATCCCGGCGGAACCCCTGTGGAGTCTGTACCTCCCACAGCCTGCTGCGGTCAGGTGTCTCCACCACCTGATGGCTTTCATTACACAGCTTAATGGTATTCTTGGCCGGTACAGCTGCAATAGCTCCGCCCTTTTCACGAGCAGTCTTTATTGTGTCAAGAATAACCTGATTGCTGACCAAGGGTCTTGCCGCATCATGCACCAAAATGATATCATCCGCAGAGGCATTTTCCATAGCCTTGATGCCGTTCCACACAGAATACTGCCGCTCAGACCCACCGGCTACAACTATATAGTCCTTCAAGCCCTCCAGCCTTTTCAGTACACCTTCCACAAATTCCACTTCAGCCGGTGCCACTACCACCACCAACTGATCTACAGCCTCACAAGCTGAAAACCTAAGCAGCGTCCGCACCAGAATAGGCATGCCTGACAGATCCATAAAAACCTTGTTCATGCCTGCCTGCATTCTTTTGCCCTTGCCTGCTGCCGGAAAAATAACACTTACCACCTTATTCCCTCCCAAAAGTTTTCTGCACCAGCCTATGGCTGGAATAATCCCTTAAACAGCAACAGCCCATACTGCGGGGCAATACGTCCCCAGTACAGGCTATGCTTTGATATGCTTATTCTATTGGCTTGGCAAAAATCATCCGCCCAGCAGAGGTCTGCAAGGCAGAGGTTACCTCAACCTGAATGGTCTTGCCCAGATAGTAGCGGCCATTTTCCACCACAATCATGGTACCATCGTCCAGATAGGCAATGCCCTGGCCGTGCTCCTTGCCTTCCTTTACCACATTTACCGTCATGGATTCCCCAGGAATCACCACCGGCTTTACGGCATTGGACAGGTCGTTGATGTTCAGCACCGGCACGCCCTGCAGCTCAGATACCTTGTTCAGGTTATAGTCATTGGTAATGATCTTGCCTCCCAGCTGCTGTCCCAAACGGATAAGCTTGGAGTCCACCTCGGAAATATCCTCAAAGTCCTGGTTGATGATCTCCACCTGTAGGCCGCTTTCAGTGCGGATTTTCTGCAAGATATCAAGGCCACGGCGGCCCCGGACACGCTTCAATGCATCGGCAGAATCAGCAATATGCTGCAGCTCCTCCAGCACAAAGACTGGAATCAGCAGCTTTCCATCCAAAAAGCCCGTGTTGCAAATATCTGCAATACGACCGTCAATGATTACGCTGGTGTCTAAGAGCTTGCATGGCACATAGCTACCATAGGCTGGTGGCTGCACCATGCCAGCCATAGGCATCATCTGCCCACCAGCTGTAGGAACTGCCACTGGCTGCACAGCTCCAGCCATAGCAACGCCATTGTGGTTTACAACAACCTGAGTCCCCACAGACTCCTGAGATGCTTCATGAGCTCCTTCAGCAGCTTCCTTTGGCTTCTTTTTTAGCTTTACCATGCGGCCCAAAAGCTCGCCGATTTCCTTTTGCTTGCGTATAACAATATGGATTCCCAGATAGCCAAATACAATACTAAAAAGTACAGGAATATAATTTCCTACAACAGGAATATTGGAAAAGGCTTCTCCCAATAAATTAGCAATAATAAGTCCGATAGCCAGACCGCAGACACCGGCAACAACATCCTGCAAAGGCATTTTGCTCAGCTGTCCCTCGACCCAGATAGAAAATTTCTGCAGCTTGTTGGCAAAAAACGGGGATACCAGATAGCCTGCGGCTCCACCTACACCCACGCCGATGAGAATAATAATCACATTGGCCATGGTCAGCTTGTAGATGCCCATCTCCGTCTTTAGTACCTCGGTGCTAATCAGCTCTGTCAGCACAGGGCTGGCCAGATGCAGCAGCACCCCGCCAATAATCGCCAGCAATACAGTAACAAAAAATCGAATAACCTTTATTAACACTCATTTCACCTCCTTTCATTGCTCTCTTAATATACAGAAACAGGCTGAATTTTACCTGTATACTGGACAGTAAAAACAGCCTGTAAAATAACAGGCTGCAACAAGTTCCTAGAGCCTATTTCTCTTCCTCCAGCTTCTCCATCATCCATGCCTCGGCCTGCTCTACCGGCCTATCCAGGGCAAAGGACAACTCACTGAGGAAAATCTGCTTTGCCAAATCCAGGAGACGCTTTTCTCCGCCGGAAATCCTCTTCCGCTTGTCCTGAAGTATCAGATTGCGGATAACTGCCGCTGCCTCCAGGATATCTCCTGATTTCAGTCGGTTTAAATTATTATGAAATCTCTTGTTCCAGCTTCCTATAGGACGCTCCGGAACCTCCCCCAGTATCACTGCTACCTGTTCTATTGTTTCCTTTGGTGAAATCTGCCTCAGGCCTATGCCCTGGGCATTATCCACGGGGATCATAATCCTGATGCCGCCCACCGGCAACTGGAGAATAAAATACTGTTTTACCTCTCCCATGATTTCACACTCTTCGATGCCGGTTATCTCGCCTGCACCGTGCATGGGATATACTACCTGATCGCCAACCTGCAACAAATACACCCCCTTACGAACCAATAACACAAGTTAATTATAACATAAATTGTTGCACAAGAAAAGTGAAAATCTGTAATTTTATCATATATATAGGGTGGTGTCAACCACTTTCCACGACACTAGTTGCTAGAGACATGGTAGTGCCAATCACTTTTCACTACTTTACATATTGACATATAGGCTGTGACTATACCAGCGGATACTAGCGGAGCCATGGCATGGCATGTACCATGCACAGGCCTTAAATGAACCTCGGTGCTTAGCGATTCGTGAGCCAAAATTTATGTCCGTCAAAAGGACATGAATTTTGCCCCTCACGAGAGCTTAGCATCCGTTAGGTGAATTTAGAGCGAGAGCGCGCCTGAAATGGTACTGCCATGACTAGGCTCTGCTAGATTGCGCCCCACGCAGGACGAGATATATGACTAATCTCTTGGCATAGCATAGCGTAGTGCTTCGGTTAGATCTCCCGCTCCGTATAACTTGATACCAGCGAGGGCTTTTTCATCTTTAAGCTGCTCGTAATTTTTCCTTGGCAATACTGCGTTGGTAAAGCCAAGACGGGCGGCTTCCCGTAGCCTTCCTTCTGCCTGACTGACGGCACGGACTTCCCCGGACAAGCCTACCTCTCCAAATACGATGGTTTGAGGCCTAAGTCGCCTGTTGGCAAAGCTAGATGCCATGGCTACGCAGATGCCTAAATCTGCTGCCGGTTCATCAATCTTGATTCCACCTGCCACCTTCACAAAGACATCGCAGGCACCAATGGCAAGATGCACCCGCTTTTCCAGCACTGCCAGCAGCAGCTGCAACCTCTTGATATCCACCGAATCAGAAGTACGCCGCGGGGGCACATAAGGAGTCTGGGCAACCAAGGCCTGGATTTCCACCAAGAGGGGCCTAGTGCCTTCCACCGTTGGCACGATAATGCTACCTGCCTCATCAGTACGCTCCGACAAGAACAGCTTGGAAGCATCAGGCACATCTATAAGTCCGGTTTCCCGCATCTCAAAAAGACCGATTTCATTGGTGCTGCCAAAACGATTTTTTACAGCCCGCAAGAGACGATACTCAGAGTTGCTGCCTCCCTCAAAGTACAGCACCGTATCCACAATATGCTCCAGCACCCTTGGGCCTGCCAAAGTACCGTCCTTAGTCACATGACCTACCACAAAGGCGGCAATGCCGTTGGTTTTGGCTACCCGCAGGATCTCCACGGCACATTCCCGCACCTGACTGACACTGCCCGGAGCACTCTGGATATCAGGACGAAATACCGTCTGGATGGAGTCCACCACCAAGAGATCCGGCTTTAGCTGCTGTACATGGTGCTCGATATTTTCTAGATTTGTTTCGCTGACCACCATAAGACCATCCTGAACAGCCTCCAACCGATCCGCACGCATACGCACCTGGCGGACACTTTCTTCGCCGGTGACATAGAGCACCTTCTTGCCCATGGCAGCTTCATTGGCACAAACCTTCAAGGTAATGCTGGACTTGCCAATACCTGGATCGCCTACTATCAGCACCATGGAGCCTGGGATAATGCCTCCCCCCAGCACCCTATCTAGTTCCTGGGAGCCTGTGGTCATACGGGGCAGATCCTCCACTGTTACCTGGCTAATAGGGCAGGGCTTGCTACTTTCGGAAAGCCCTAAATTCAGCCCCCGAGACTGATTCTTTTCTTCTCGTACAATCTCTTCTACCAGGGTATTCCACTGACCACAGCCGGGACATTTGCCCAGCCATTTAGGCGTATCATAGCCACAGTTTTGGCACACATACATGGTTTTCTTCTTTGCCACTATCTTCTTCGACCTCTAACTTTCCCCAAAAGCTTCTTGCCCAGCCGGATAGTCCACCGGCCCAGCCATACTATGGCAATGGCAAAATTCAGCAGAAAATTGCCTACTCCATACCAAAAGCTTACCTTCGACAGGACATTTCTTGCCTTCATAGCCTGCACCTCATTTCCTAGCTGCTAGCTAAACTCAGCCAAAGTATTGAACAGTGCCTTCAGCATATTGGTCCTGGCATCTGGCTCCATATGCTCATAGGCAGCCTTGGCAGACTGGAGCAAAAGCGAGCATTCCCTGGTGCTGACCATCTGATGCTGCAACAGATAGTGAAGCATGGCCTTGATTTCCGGAAGCTCCGTATCCTGGTCAATCTTATCCAGCATTTCCTGATAAATAATATTCTTCTGAGGTACCTTTACCACCCGGATAAATCCCCCCAGGCCCCGGCGTGACTCCACGGAGAACCCCTTGTCATGGGTAAACCTGGTATTCAGCACATAACTGATCTGGGATGGGGCACAGGAAATCTCGTCGGCAATATCCGTCCGCCGCAGCTCAATCTGCCCCGTCTGCTGCTCCACCAGCCTGGTGAGGATATAGTCCTCTATTAAATCTGCAATATTGCTCATAATAACACCTTGTTTCCAAAATTCCTTGACAATTTGAC
>CAVFWX010000055.1:0-12201 GCA_963626225.1 Anaerotignum sp. | reverse complement strand
TCGTGAGCCATGATAGCGACCAGCTATCATGCCCCTCACGAGAGCTTAGCATCCGCTATGTCGATACAGAGCGAGAGCGCGTCGACGAGGGCACACCCCCTGCACCCTTAATTTTCATTACAGCTTTCTTAGCATTACAGCTTCCTCAGCTTAACCGCATTAGCATGAGCCTGCAGTCCCTCTGCTTCCGCCAGTCTAATTACATCATCACTAACTGCATCTAACTGTTCTCTGGTATAGGAAATGATGCTGGTTCGCTTCATAAAGGTTTCCACATTCAGTACGGAATAGTAGCGGGCGGTGCCGCCAGTTGGCAGTACATGATTTGGCCCGGCAAAATAATCTCCTAACGGCTCTGGTGAATAGGCTCCCAGGAACACTGCCCCAGCATGGCGGATATAAGGCAGCAACTGGAATGGCTGCTCCGTCAGTACCTCCATATGCTCCGGTGCGGAAACATTGGCCAGCTCCACTGCCTGCATAATATCCTCCGTAATGATAATCATGCCGTTTCTATCTAGGGATGCACGAGTAATTTCTTCACGAGGCAGCACCTTCAGCTGCTTTTCCGCTTCCTCTGCCACCTTTTCTGCCAGCTCTGCACAGTCGGTGATAACGATGCTGGAAGCCAGCATATCATGTTCAGCCTGACTTAGCATATCTGCGGCAGTATATACAGGGTCAGCAGTCTTGTCTGCTACAATCAAAATCTCACTAGGCCCGGCCAGCATATCAATATCGCAGTGGCCATAGACAGCTTTCTTGGCCAGGGTAACAAAGATATTGCCTGGGCCGGTAATCTTGTCCACCCGTGGGATGGTTTCGGTACCAAAGGCCATGGCAGCAATAGCCTGTGCCCCGCCAATCTTGAATATCTTGGAAACCCCTGCCTCCTTGGCAGCCACCAGCACATAAGGATTGATTTTGCCGTTCTTTGGCGGCACCATCATGATGATTTCCTTCACCCCTGCCACTACAGCCGGCATAGCGTTCATAATAACGGAAGATGGATAGGCGGCAGTACCACCTGGTACATAGATGCCCACCCGATCCAATGGAATAACGGACTGCCCCAAGATAGAGCCCTTATCCCGATAAGTCATCCAAGAATTTGGCTTCTGCTCCTGATGATAGCGGCGGACATTTTCTGCCGCCTTTCGCAGGGATTCCACCACCTGTGGATCTGCTTCCTGATAGGCAGCCTCATACTCAGCTTCTGTTACCGCAAACTCCTCCGGAGTAAATTCCGTACGGTCAATTAACTTGGTGTATTTGATAACGGCGGCATCACCATCACGGCGTACCTCCCCAACGATTCTATCTACTATTTCAGCAGCGGTGAGATCCTCCCCAAAAAGCTGCTTATTGGCTTCACGGATGCGGGGATTCAGTTCCACCTGGTCAAAGGCAGGCTTCTTCAGCAGCTTTTCCACTGCCTCTAAACCCATTTCCTTTACATTTACAATTCTCATTTCTTTTCCTCCCCTTCCTGTGCCAAAATCTCTTTTAAATCCTCTACCAACTTGCTTATCCGGTCAAATTTCAGCTTGAAGCTTACCCTGTTGCAAATAAGCCGTGCCGTTGCGTCCATGATGTAGGCAATTTCCTCCAGATTGTTCTCCTTCAGGGTAGTGCCTGTCTCCACAATATCCACAATGCTCTCAGACAACCCTACAATAGGCCCTAGCTCGATGGAGCCGTTGAGCTTGATGTATTCCATCTGCATGCCCTTGCTGTTGAAGAATTTCTCTGCAATATGAGGGAACTTGGTGGCCACCCTAGTATGGGCATAGTCCGTCAGCTTGGCACGCTTGCAGGCCTTGTTTACCGCCATCATGAGATGGCAACGGCCAAAACCCAGATCTAGCAGCTCATATACGTCCATGCCGGACTCCGTCAGCACATCCTTGCCAATAATGCCAATATCCGCTGCCCCATACTCCACATAGGTAGGTACATCAGCGGTCTTGCTGATAATAAACTTGATTTTCTTTTCCTCGTTGACAATAACCAGCTTGCGGGACTTCTCACTCAGGTCCTGTGCCGTATAGCCAGCCTTGGCCAGCAGGTCGGCAGAAATCCCGAACAGCTTGCCCTTAGGCAGGGCGATTGTGATGTAGTCCATATTATCAGAAGTCATGGGTACGCCTCCATTTTCTCTCTGTGTATTTTCATGCTTTATCTCATTAAAGCGTTAACGAATATTATAGTAGCACACTATCTCTTGCAAGTCAATATTTTTATCGTTACTTTTAATATAAATCCAAAACAGAATACAGTCAAGGAATAATAGAACCTAAAAAACTTCGATACCACCCCGGCAGGATAACTCATAAAAAAGTCCATTACAAACCAGGTCAACACAATGTATAATATACATAAAGAAAGAGGCATACCGATAGACGGTTGCCCCAGACGTAGGTAGAAAATTATGAGAAAATCAGCCCAGACTGGTCATTTAGGCGGATTTTCTTATGCCTTGATTGCTTCAATAATCAGCATAGTATTATACGGCATAAGCCCTCATAAGGCAAATGCCGTATAATACTATTTTTATTTCTATATGTATTTCGCCAATGTCCGTACCAACAGCTTGGCATCCAATGGCTTGGCGATATGGTCGTCCATGCCGGCTTCCTTGGCCGCCAGCCTGTCCTCCGCAAAGGCATTTGCCGTCATGGCAATGATTGGCACCTTCCTTGCATCCTTCCGATTCATGCCTCGGATGATGCCTGCAGCCTGGTGGCCGTCCATAATAGGCATCATAATATCCATCAAAATGGCATCAATTTCAAACTCCCCGCTCTGGGCAAAGGCCTTCACAGCCTCCTGGCCGTTGGCTGCCTCCTGCACCAAAACTCCCTGCTCCTCCAGGATGAATTTGACGATTTCCATATTTAGCTCATTGTCCTCTACCACCAGCACCCTTTTGCCAGCTACTATCGGCTCCTCCTTCCGTGCCTTCCCCTTTGATAGCTGAGCCTTGCTCCTATCTATTTCAAAAGGAATAATCACGTCCACGATGGTGCCCACGTCTTTCTGGCTTTCCACTGTGACAGTGCCACCCATCTTGTCAGTCAGGGTCTTCACAATAGACATGCCCAGGCCTGTTCCGCCGTACTCAGACCTAGCCGAGGCTCCCTCCTGGGTAAATGGGTCAAAGATATGCTTCACAAAATTCTCTGTCATGCCCAGGCCTGTATCCCGGCATTGGAACTGGAGCTTCACCCTGTTTTCCCCGTCAGCAAAATCTCGGCAGGTAATATATATCTTGCCGTTTTCCTTGTTATACTTGATGGCATTGCTAACGATATTGGTGAGAATACGCCGATAATGTACCGGGCTACCTATTAGCCTGCGATTGGACACATGGCAGTTTTCCTGAATGATTTCAATGCCTCGGCGAGATGCCTGCCTGCTGGTAATGGAATACACGCTTTTGGCCAGCTCAAACAAATCAAAGGGGGCATGCTCCAGCACCACCTTGCCGGATTCCAACTTGCTCATGTCCAGAACCTCATTAATGATTTCCAGAAGAATCAGTGCCGACTCCTTGGCCTTGTCCCGGCAGTCCTTCTGCTTGTGAAGATCATGGGGGTTCTGCTCCGCCATTTCAATCATGCCCAAAATACCGTTGAGAGGCGTGCGGATATCATGACTCATCCGCATAAGGAAGCTGCTTTTAGCATCATTGGCACGTTCCGCTTCCACCCTTAGCTTCTGCTCTGCCTTATAGTCCCGGCGATTCAACACAAAATAAATCAACAGGGCCAACAGTATATAGAACGACATCTCCAGCAGAGCTGTCAATGCCATTTCCTGCTTGTCGTACCAACCTGCCACAGGAGCAGCTTGTAATATCCAGGTAGCATCTCCTACCACAAAGGTATGGGACACCGCATCCTCTGGCAACTCCGCCGATGACCTGTACACCTCAACATAAGTAGGAATCCTTGGAGAGGCAGTCTTGGCCAGCCGATAGGCATAGCCCAGCTCAGATAACGCATCCAATGTATGGGAAAAGACCTCAGGAATCTTGATTACCGCAATAGCAAAGCCCCAAAACTCCCTCTGCCCTTCCTGTTCCAAAAAAATAGGATTTCGCACCGCAATACCGTAGCCACCATTTTCCAGCTCAATTGGTCCCTGGGTAACTACCTCATCATGCATCATGGCATAGCGGGAAGAGCGATTTTTTTCATCATCTCCACGAAGCAGGTCTGCAAAGCAATTATCTTCCTCCTGTTTAGGATAGATGTCTGTCACCACACCCTTTGGAGCAATCTTGATGCAGTAGATATAGTCCTCCATAAGATTGGCGGCGATGACATCAAAGTTCCCCAACCTGCCATTGCCGGAAACAACCGCCTGCTCTATGGTATCGGTAATGGCAATGCCCCGCTCTATGTCGCCGATAAGATATCCTGCATAAATTCTCTCATTCAGCTCTGCCTGAACCTTGGCATTGTATTCCGTGGTTTCACGCTTGCTCTCCACCATCAGGGCCGTCAGAATCATGCCGATAATGACAATCAGCACAGGAATCATACTATTTTTCTTTTCCAGCTTCCTCATATCCCCAGCCCTCCAAGCCAGCCATATATTACCCGCAGCCTGACACCGCCCAACAGTTTCATCATACTGCACAAAAGTTCATTTCACATACTATTAATTTTATCACTTTGTTCAGTAATTGTACAGCAAAACTTGTTGATAATCTAGGACTATCGCCCCTGCCTATACCATCGCACCCATTTATCCACGGCTTCCAGCACCAGCCCGGATTCCAGCGGCTTGGCTAGATGGTCGTTCATGCCTGCTTCTCTGGCCGCTGCCTTGTCCTCTGCAAAGGCATTGGCTGTTATGGCAATAATAGGCACGTGAGCAGCATCAGGCCGCTGCAGCTGTCGTATTGCCCTTGCCGCCTGGTGGCCATTCATCACCGGCATCATAATATCCATAAGGACAATATCCAATTCAAATTCCTGACTCTGGTCAAAGATATCTACAGCCTCCTGGCCATTGGCCGCCGGCAACACCTTTGCACCATGTTCCTCCAGCAGGAATTTTGCTATCTCCATGTTCAGCTCATTATCCTCTGCCAGCAGGATGCTATACCCCTTCAGGGATATGTCCTGCTCTGCCTCCGGTTGCTTTTCCTTTGCCTGATAGCCGTGATCTATATCAAAGGACAGTATCACCTCAAAGGTGCTTCCTTCTCCCTTGCGGCTGTCCACCGTAATGCTGCCTCCCATTTTGCTGACCAGGCTTTCAGCGATGGACATGCCCAGCCCTGTGCCACCGTACTGGGTTCTAGCTGTGGCATTTTCCTGGGTAAACGGCTCAAAGATATGCTCCATGAAGTCCTCTGTCATGCCAATGCCTGTATCACGGCATGTGAAGCGAAGCATCACCCCGTCCTTGCTGGTGCTGATTTCCTGGCAGGAAAGGTATATTTTGCCATTTTCCTTGTTGTACTTAATGGCATTCATTACTATATTGGTCAGGATCCGCCTTAGATGCACCGGGCTGCCCAAAAGATGCCTATGCTCAAGCTGTAGCTTTTCCTTAACGATTTCTATTCCCCTGCTCTGGGCCTGTCGGTTCACCATAGTAGCTACACTTTCGCACACCTCCTCCGGATCAAAGGCAACATGCTCCAGCATAATTTCCCCAGACTCCAGCTTGCTCATGTCCAGCACTTCGTTCACCAGCTCCAGCAGTACCATGCCTGCCGCCTTTGCCTTCCTGCGGCATTCCCGCAGCATTTCCTTGTTGTCCTCATGCTGCTCTGCCATCTCGATCATGCCCATGATGCCGTTTAAAGGCGTGCGGATATCATGGCTCATCCGCATGAGGAAGGTTCCCTTAGCACGGTTGCCCCTTTCCGCCGCTAAACGTAGCTGTTTTTCCTCCTGCCGTTCCCGATAGCTCAGCACCAGATAGATTGCCAGTGCCAACAAGATATAAAGCAGCATATACAAAATGGCTGACTCCAGAATTTCCCTGGGATTGTACCAGCCTGCTACAGGAGCCGTCTCCAGCCGCCAATAGCTATCTCCCACCCAGAAACTATATCCGGCAGGATTCTCCGGCAAAGGTGCTTCGGAGCTATATACATCCATCAGGCTTGGATCTATAGGAGATACGGTTTTCCGCAGCCTGTAGGCATAACCAAAGCCAGTCAAATCCCCTACTGTTCCAGCAAAAATCTCCGGCACCCGAATAATCACAATGGTAAAGCCCCAAAACTCCCGTCTGCCATCCCGCTCCAAGAAAACCGGATTGCGGATAGCTATGCCGGAGCCTCCCTGAAACAAATTAAAAGGCCCCTGCATGATGACCACATCATTGTCCCTGGCGTAGCGGCAGGTAATTCCTCTCAGATCATCCCTGTGGATGAGATCTCCCAAGCCGGCTTCATTGCCCTCTGCAGGGCAGATTTCCGTTACCACTCCTGCCGGGGCAATCTGGATGCTTTGTACATAGTCCTGCTGCATATTGGCGGCAATGGCCTGAAAATCCTCCAAATTCCCATGGGTGGCAATAACTGCCTGCTCCAGGGCATTGGTGATGGCAATGCCCCTTTCCATGTCTGAGGCTAAGTGTCCGGCATAGACCTTGGCATTCATCTCCGCATGACTCCTGCTTTCAGCCTCCTTGCGACTTATGTCGCTAACAGCCATGTCGCAGGTCAGGAAAAATCCTACCAATATGACCAGTGCCGGTATGATGATATTCTTTTTGCTCTGGAATAAATTTTTCATGTTCGTTCTTTGGGTTCCTTATTTTTAGCTACCTATATCTATTCTAACTCTTCAAACATCTGCCTTACGCTAGGTGCATCCTTGGTCAGTCTCTTGATGGTAAGCCTGTCTGCCTTGTCATTGGCAATCCGCAAATTGTTTTCTGATGACAGCAGTGCCTCCTTGGTCTTTTGCAGATGGGTAATGGTCTTGTCGATTTCCTCAATAGCAGTATTGAACTTCCTACTGGCGATATCATAATTCCTGCCAAAGTCCTTCTTGAAGGCATTCATATTTTCCTCAAAATGGGCAATATCCAGCTGCTGGTTCCGAGCCTCCTCCAGCTGCTGACGGTATTTGACGCTGTTCAGAGCTGCGTTCCTGAGCAGGGTAATCATAGGGATAAAGAACTGGGGACGTATTACATACATCTTCTCATAGCGATAGGAAACATCAACAATACCGTTGTTATACAGCTCATTATCCTGCTCTAGTAGGGACACCAGCACGGCATATTCGCAGTTCTTCTCCCGCCTATCCTTGTCCAGCTCCTTAAAGAAATCCTCATTCCGATGCTTGGTAGCAGTAGTATCCATCTCGTTTTTCATCTCAAACATAATGGAGATAAACTCCGTGCCCTCCATGGACTCCCGAAAGATAAAATCCCCCTTGCTGCCGCTTTTGGCATCATTGTCCTTTTCAAAATATGCCGTAGGAAATGCCGTCATACGCAAGGAATTGAACTGGGTGAGGCAGTGCTGCTCCAAACTTTCTCCCACCATCTTGGTAGACTGCCTTGCCTTGAAATCCTTGTAATATTCCACCAGCTCTTCCTTTTCCTTCAGCTGTTCTTCCTTCTGCTTCAGCTTTGCCTCGTACTCCCGCCGCAGGGACTCCTCCCCTAGCTGCTTTTCGGTATCTTTATTGGCAAGCTTTTCCTGCAGCTTGGTAATTTCTGTCATTTGGGCAGAAATTTCACTGTCCTTCTTCTGCACCGCCTCTGTTACAGCGATAGTTTTCTCTGCTTCGCCTTTTTCCAACTGGGCTTTTAGTTTTAGGATTTCTCCTACCTTAGTGGAGATTTCTCCATCCTTTTTCTGGACAGCCTCAGCTATAGCCAACTTTTGCTTTGTTTCACTCTGGCTGATTTGAGCCTTTAGGGCTGCAATTTCCCTGTCCTTGGTAGCTGTCTCTGCCTCTTTATCAGCTGCTGCCTTGTCCAACTCCTTTTGCTGTTCCAGACGAACTAGTTCCAGCTCCTTCTGCCCCATGGCTCGCAGCTCCGCCTCCCGCCGTTCCAGCTCCTTGGCAAATTCCTTGTCCCGTACCTGCCGCACAATATCTGCATAGCCGGACTCGTCCACCACAAAAACTTCCCCGCATTTAGGACATTTTATCTCCTGCATAGTCTTTCCCCCTCAAAAACACTATTTCTTCTTACCCATGGCCATAACAACCCCTACTACAATGAGTATAAATCCTATCCAGAACCACATGGTAATAGGCTCCCCCAGCAGCAGCCAGCCCAGGAAGGTACCTACCACCGGCTGCCAGAACATGAAAAGCCCTGCTGTGGCTGCATCCATGTACAAAAGCCCCTCGTTCCAAAAGACAAACCCCAAGGTGGTAGAAATTACTCCCATGTAGCCAATACTCAAAATTACAGTAGGTGTCAGCAACAAGTTGAAATCTGCCTGGGTAGCCATCCACCATATGGAATAAGGTGCCAGGCACACCAATGCCACCAGCAACCCGTAGAAGGTCAGCACAATTGGCGAATAATGGTTCAACAGCTTCAAGAATACCGCCATCAATGCCCAGGTCAAAGCGGCTACTATTAAGAGGCCCCCGCCCAAGAGATTTACCTGGAAATTGTCCGGGTCATAAACAATCATAATTACACCTATGGTAGCCAGCACCACGGACATAAACCGCCCCAAAGTGAGCCTTTCCTTTAGGATGATGCCGCCAAAGATTACCATAAAGGCCGGGGTTGATGCGGTAATTACCGAACCGGTTTGAGCCGAGGTCAAAAGGGTGCCTGACTCCTGTGTGACGATGGACAAAGTTTGGCCTATCAATCCCACCAAGGCCAGCAGCTTCCAGTCCTTCCTGTCAATATGCCAGTCCACCTTCTTATATAAGCCCAGGAAATACAGAGCAAAAAAAGCCAATATATACCTGCACCACACTAAAGGAATTGCCTCAATGGCTCCAACCACCATGCGGACGGCAAGAAACAGCCCTCCCCAGATAATTCCTGCCAAAGAAAGGCAAATAGCCCCCTTCATAGTATTACTCATAAAATGTCACTTCCATCCTTTCTTCTTCCCCCTATGTTGCTGATGTGTTGAGGCAGCAGGGCACAGGGAGTTGTACCCTAAGGAGACCTTTTATCGACATCGGCACTTAGCGATTCACGAGCCATGATAGCGAATAGCTATCATGCCCCTCGTGAGAGCTTAGTGTCCGCTATGTCGATACAGAGCGAAAGCGCGTCGACGTGGGTACACTCCCTGTGCCCCTTTAGATACAAAAAGACAGTGCATTACTGCACTGCCTTAATTGTAGCAAATATACCCTTAAATCTCAACTTTTGCTTGCTTACTATCCTTATCGGAAATATATTTCTTTTCGGATGCCATAAGCTCATCTGCCAGCTGCAACTGCATCTCCACCTGCTGATAGGAAGTACCGCCATAGGAGTTGCGATTCTTTACGCAGGTTTCAGGGCTGATAGCATCATAAATATCCTCCTCAAAGAGGTCAGAGAGCTCACGAAGCTCCTCCATGGACATATCTGCCAGCCACTTACCCTGCTCAATGCAGTAGTGAACAGCCTTGCCTGATACAGCATGAGCCTGACGGAAAGGCATACCCTTCTTCACCAGGTAGTCGGCAAGATCCGTTGCATTGGAGAAATCCTCTGCCACGGCACGCCGCATAACGTCCTTGCGAACCTTCATGCCACGAAGGATGCGGGCATAAACAGCCAAGCTGAACTTGATAGTGTCGATGGCATCAAAGATGCCTTCCTTGTCCTCCTGCAAATCTTTATTATAAGCAAGAGGCAATCCCTTTACGGTGGTCAGCATAGCCATAAGATGGCCCATAACACGGCCAGTCTTGCCACGCACCAGCTCAGATACATCAGGATTTTTCTTCTGAGGCATCATAGAAGAACCAGTGCAGTGGGCATCGTCCAGCTCCACGAAGAAGAACTCACGGGAGCACCAAAGAATGGTTTCCTCGCTGAGGCGAGACAGGTGCACCATCAGGATGGAGGCAGCAGACAGGAACTCCATGATGTAGTCCCGGTCAGATACTGCATCCAGGCTGTTGCTGTAAATAGCATCAAAATTCAGCTGCTCTGCCACATATGGCCTGTCAATAGGGAAGGTAGTACCAGCCAGAGCACCGGCTCCCAGAGGCATGATATCGCAACGCTCATATACTCCACGGAAGCGGTCAAAATCCCGCTTCAGCATGGAGAAATAGGCCATCATGTGATGGGAAAACAGGATAGGCTGTGCCCGCTGGAGATGGGTATACCCCGGCATGATTACATCGCTGTACTTGCGAGCCGTCTCCACCAGAGCTGCCTGCATATCCAGAATCAGCTTCTCCACCTCTACCACCTGGCGGCGGATAAACATATGGGTATCCAATGCCACCTGGTCATTGCGGCTGCGAGCAGTATGGAGTCTGCCACCAGCTTCACCGATTGCATCAGTGAGCCGTTTTTCAATATTCATGTGAATATCTTCCAGAGCCACCTCAAAGGAGAAATTCCCCTCCTCGATTTTCTGGTAGATATCCTTCAGACCATTGATAATGTCATCACGGTCAGCCTCAGAGATAATCCCCACCTTGGCCAGCATGGTAGCATGGGCAATGGAACCAGCAATGTCCTCATTGTACATCCGTTTGTCAAAATCGATGGAAGCCTGAAAATCATTTATCATCTCGTCAGTGGACTTGGAAAACCGTCCACCCCAGAGCTGCTCTGCCATATTACTTACCTGCCTTTTCCTGCATGAGGGCACGAACCTTCAGTGGCAGGCCAAAGAGGTTGATGAAGCCTTCTGCATCAGCCTGGTTGTATACATGGTCCTCCTCGAAGGTTACGAATTCCTGGTTGTACAGGGAATAAGGGGACTTGGCACCAGCACTCATGATATTGCCCTTGTAGAGCTTCAGCTTTACAGTACCGGTAACGGTAGCCTGGGTGCTGTCAACGAAAGCAGACAGAGCCTCACGGAGCTGGCAGAACCACATTCCATCATAAACCAGCTCGCCAAAGCGGATAGCTACGCCCTCCTTATAGTGGAAGGTAGCACGATCCAGGCACAGATACTCCAGCTCACGATGAGCATAGTAGAGGATAGCTCCGCCAGGATTCTCATATACGCCACGGGACTTCATGCCTACCAGACGGTTCTCGCAGATATCTACGATGCCGACACCGTTGCGGGCACCGATATCGTTCAGGGCAGTCAGCAGCTCAACAGCACCCATCTTCTGGCCATTTACAGCTACAGGTACACCAGCCTCGAAGTCAACAGTTACATACTCAGCCTCGTCCTTGGCATTCTCAGGGGCGGTGGAAACCAGCATCATCTCATTGTGTGGCTCGTTCCATGGATCCTCCAGATCAGAACCCTCATGGGAAAGATGCCAGATGTTCTTGTCCATGGAATACTTCTTGTTGTCGGTAGGAATCTCGATGTTGTGTGCCTTGGCATACTCGATTTCCTGGGTACGGGACAGGAGATCCCACTCACGCCATGGAGCAATGATAGCCATGTTTGGAGCCAGAGCCTTTACGGTCAGCTCAAAACGAACCTGGTCGTTGCCCTTGCCGGTAGCACCGTGAGCAATAGCGTCAGCGCCTTCCTTCTTGGCAACCTCTACCAGATGCTTGGCAATAAGAGGACGGGCAAAGGAAGTACCCAGCAGGTACTTGCCCTCGTATACAGCACCAGCCTTCAGGGTTGGCCATACATACTCTTCCAGGAACTCCTCAGTCAGGTCCATGATGTAGCACTTGGAAGCGCCGGAACGCAGAGCCTTGTCGTGGATAGCCTGCATGTCATCACCCTGGCCAATATCAGCACAGCAGGCAATAACCTCACAGCCGCCATAGTTTTCCTTCAACCAAGGAATAATAACGGAGGTGTCCAAACCACCGGAATAAGCCAAAACAACCTTCTTAAATTCTGCCATAATTTCTACAACTCCTTATATACCAGCCGGGCAGAAAAACTACCCCGCTTTTATTACACGCCTCCTTGGGAGTGTACCCACGTCGACGCGCTCTCGCTCTGTATCGACATAGCGGACACTAAGCTCTCGTGAGGGGCATGATAGCTGGCCGCTATCATGGCTCACGAATCGCTAAGTGCCGATGTCGATAAAAGGTCTCCTTAGGGTACAACTCCCAGGAGGCTCACTA
>CAVFWX010000054.1:0-12355 GCA_963626225.1 Anaerotignum sp. | reverse complement strand
TAGCGGCGGCGTTTTTTGAAGTTGGCCCAGTGGATGAGCTTGTCAAAAATCTTTTCGTAATCCTCCCGGGTGGCATTGTATTTGCTGATAATCTTCCGTAGGCGGAAATCCTGACAGCCGTATTCATACATCCTGTCTAGTAGCTCCGCCTTGGAAATCACCTGATTTTCAAAAAAATCCATAATCAGCCCATTGATGTAGTTGTCCCGCCGCATAATACGCTTCATGGCGAAGAAGAAGCTGACACCCAGAAAGAGCATTATACCCATATAAACCATAAAATCACCTCTAAATCATATTGTTATGGCAGCCAGATAAGTTTGGCTGCTTTTTCGTGTCCGTTACTTAGGAGATTTGCCCGTAGCCGTTCTAGCCGCCCCCAGAAGGGTGCACCGTGGAGCCGCAACTTGAACTTCAAAAATGTATGCTTGTTGTGGCCGAAGATAGGAATCCGGGGCATGGTATATTCATCCCCCCAGGAGTGAACCAAATCATATGTGACAGTAAAGCCACCCTGATAGCCGCAGGCCTTGGTTTCTGCCAGCACTTCCTCATTAAGGGAGCCACATGGATAAGCTATATACTCCACAAACTTGAAGGTTTTCCACTCCGTAGCCAGCTTGCCTCCCATCAGCTGCTGATGGAGCTCAGCTGGGGAAAGTCCTGTTAGCTGAAAGTGGCTCAGGGTATGACTGCCCATATAGATGCCTGCTTCGCTCATTTCCTGCACTTGCTGCCAGGTAAGGTATTTGTCAAAGCGATCCATAAAATCCGATACTAGGAAGATGGTGGCAGTCATGCCGTATTTTTGCAGGATAGGAAAAGCGTTTAGATAGTTATCCTCATAGCCATCATCAAAGGTAATGAGGATAGGCTTGTCCGGCAGGGGGGCACCGTATTTCAGATGGGCTGATAGCTGGTCCGGAGTAATGGTATGATACCCCTCATCATGGAGGTAAGCCATCTGCCGTTCAAATTCCGAGGTGGCTACCGTCAGGGAGTTGTTGTCCACATCATTGATCTGATGATAGTTCAGCACCGGTATGCCTGTGGCGGCATCCCGCACAAAGGCTAAAAATACGGTAAAAAGCACCGACAGTAGCAGATAGAAGATGACCAGTGCCCGTTGCTTCCAAGAAGGCAACATGCTAACACGACCTTTGTTACACTAATATTAAGGGTGCAGGCTCCTGTAGTCTGCACCCTGTTTGCATTATACGAGAATGTCAGGCATGGCAGTGCTTGCACAGGCACGCTTTCGCCAAGCCGCATACATCTGATTTCCCTACTATTGTAGCCTGTTGCCTCTGCCTCGTCAAGGTAAACTATCATTATCTGATAACAACATGATAGTGCACTATCATTTATTTATAAAATTTAAGAAAAATAACTTGCATAATGAAAAGCATTGTGCTATTATATACTCAAGAAATGAAAAGAAAATATCATTTTAGAAGGGGTTGAAATGATAATGAAAGAACAGATATCTACTATTAAGCCTCAGGTGTGGATCGGTGTAGACCTGGGCACTACTGGCGTAAGGGCTATTGCCTACGATGTGCAGGGAAAGAAATATGCTTCTTCCGAGGCCTTTTATCCGCTACTGACTCCCCATCCTGACTGGGCGGAGGAAAATCCTCTCCAGATTCTGGAGTCCGTAGAGCAGGTTATCAAGGAAACTGCCGCCGAGCTCCGTTATAAGAACTGCACCTTGGAGGGTATCGCCCTTAGCACCGTTATGCACAGCTTTGCTGGCTTGGATGCCCATTATGAGCCAATGATGGATATGCAGACCTGGGCAGACAGTCGCAGTGCAGCCATTGTCAAGGAAATGAAAAAGGATGAGCAGCTTTGCCGCAGCTTCTACGAAAAAACAGGTTGCCCAATCCATGCTTGTTATCCTCTGGCCAAGGTTATCTGGCTGAGGGAAAATCATCCAGAGATTTTTAGTCAGGTGAGATATATCGGTTCCCTGAAGGATTATATTTTCCGGGGCCTGACCGGGGAGTGGGTTATCGACCATTCCACTGCCAGCACCAGCGGCATGTACAATGAGGAAAAGATGGACTGGGATGAGGAAATCCTGGCCTATGCCGGCATTACCAGGGATCATATGCCGCCAGTGGTGTCCACTACCTATATGTCCAAGCTGAGCCAGGAGGCAGCCGCCGCCATGGACATGACAGCAGGAGTACCAGTGGTTATTGGTGCTACTGATGGTGTACTGGTAAATGTAGGTATCGGTGCAGTACAGCCGGGGCAGCTTAGTGCCACCATCGGTACCAGCGGAGCTCTAAGGATGCTGACTGCCAAGCCTATGACTGATAAGAAGATGCGTACCTGGTGCTACAACCTGACAGATGATATGTGGGTGGCTGGTGGTGCCATCAACAACGGTGGCATGATTCTCCGCTGGGTGCGGGACAAGATTTGTCATTATACCAAGGCACATCTGGAGCATCTGGATGTGGATGGCTATGACCTGATGACCATGAAGGCTGGCCATATACCGGCAGGCTCCGAGGGACTGATTATGCTGCCAAGCTTCACCGGGGAGCGAGCACCATATTGGAATTCTGAGCTAAGAGGCATGTTCTTCGGCTTGTCCCTGAACCATAGCCGTTCCCACATGATAAGGGCTACCATGGAGGGAATTTGCTATAGCATGAACTCCGTTCTGGAGGCATTGAAGGAATTTGGGGAAATCAAGGATATTCGTGTTAGCGGCAGCTTTACTAAATCTGATTTGTGGCTGCAGATTCTCTCTGATGTGCTGAACCAGCAGCTGACCCTGCCGGACAACAGCGAAGGAGCAGCCTTTGGAGCAGTGGTTCTGGGCTTTATTGCCAGCGGCAGGCTCCACAGTATCAATGATACCACAGAGCTGGTTCATCCGAAGAAGCTCTATACACCGATTGCAGAAAATGCTGCAACCTATGAGAAGCTGTACGGCATATATGACAGGCTCTACTGGAACCTGCAGCAGGAATTTGCAGATATTGCTGAATATCAGAAGAATATGTAATGAACCATGGAAGATGGGAGGAAATATACAATGAGCACAATGAATATCGGCATGGTGGGCATGGCTGTTATGGGCAGCAACCTTGCCCTGAATATGGCAGACAAGGGGTTTGATGTAGCCTGCTACAACTACACCCCGGATTTGACAGAAAAAGTTATGAAGGAGCATCCACATGAGCACATGCATCCTTTCTACGATTTGAAGGAGTTTGTGGCATCCCTGGAAAAGCCTCGCCGCATTATGATGATGATCATGGCAGGAGCACCGGTGGATTCCATGCTGGAGCAATTGCTGCCTTTGCTGGACAAGGGAGATATTGTCATTGACGGGGGTAATTCCTTCTTTGAGGATACCCGCCGCAGACATGACAGAGCTTTGGAATATGGTGTTCGTTTCTTCGGCGTAGGCATTTCTGGCGGCGAAAAGGGTGCCCGCCTGGGCCCTTGCATTATGCCTGGTGGCGATGAGGATGGCTACCAGTATATCAAGCCAATTTATGAGGCTATTGCTGCCAAGTCTGGAGAGGAGCCATGCTGTGCCTATATGGGCAGTGATGGTGCCGGACATTATGTGAAGATGGTTCATAATGGCATTGAATACGCTGATATGCAGCTGATTGTGGAAAGTGCCCTACTTCTGAAGTATGCTGGCGGTGTGGACAACCAGCAGATGTCTGAACTGTTTAACACCTGGAACCAGGGAGAGCTAAAGAGCTTCCTTATTGGCATTACCGCAGATATCTTTGCGGAAAATGATGATATGGGACCTGGCCAGCTGGTAGACAAGATTCAGGACTGTGCCGGACAGAAGGGCACTGGCCGTTGGACCAGCATTCAGGCCATGAAGCAGGGAGTAAATATTTCCATGATTACTGCTGCCTGCAACGCCCGAGTTATGTCCAACCTGGTAGAGGAGCGTCAGGCTCTGGGAGCTGCTTTGGCTGCCCCGGAGTGCACTGAGGCTGTACCTGAGAACTTCCTGGAGGATGTACGCCATAGCCTCTATGCTGGCAAGATTGCTGCTTATGCCCAGGGCTTTGCCCTTTATCGCTCTGCTGCTGAGGTATATAAGTGGAATCTGGACTTTGGCCGCATTGCTGCTATCTTTAGAGCAGGCTGCATTATTCAGGCAGAATTCCTGAACAAGATTACTGAGGCCTATAAGCGGAATCCACAGCTGGCCAACCTGATGCTGGATGAGTTCTTCCAGGAGAAGATAAAGGAGGCACTGCCTAGCCTTAGACGGGTAGCAGCCATTGCCATTACCCGGGGGATTCCTGTGCCGGCCCTGGCCAACGCTATTGAGTATATTGACAGCTTCCGTGGAGGACAGCTGGGAGCAAATATTATCCAGGCCCAGAGAGATTACTTTGGTGCCCATACCTACAAGCGTATTGACTGTGAGGGTTCCTTCCACCATGAATGGCAGGAGCACTACAGCAAATGAGTAAATAAGCAGAAGCAGGGATAGAGGGTCTGGCGTGGTTCAGCCCTTGACCAAGGGGGACTTCTGTTAAATGTAAAAAGGGGGAAATGAAAATGCCATTGATAATTCTGGCAATCGGTATTCTGGCTCTGTTTTTCTTGATAGTAAAGGTAAAGCTCAACAGCTTCTTGGCACTTTTGTTGGTAGCTGGCTGCGTAGGCTTTGCTGAGGGACTGCCTATCAACCAGATTATTCCAACCATTGAAAAGGGCTTGGGAGGAACCTTAGGCGGCTTGGCCATTGTAGTATCCTTTGGTGCCATGCTGGGCAAGCTCATGGCTGAAAGCGGTGGTGCCCAGCGTATTGCCACCACATTGATTGATGTTTTTGGTAAGAAGAATGTAAGATGGGCTGTGTGCCTGACAGGTTTTGTGGTAGGTATTGCCCTGTTCTATGAAATTGGTTTTATCCTGTTGATTCCGCTGGTATTCACCATTGCAGCCTCTGCTAATGTGCCTTTGCTGGAGGCAGGCATCCCAATGGCAGCGGCCTTGTCCGTAACTCACGGCTTCCTGCCACCACATCCAGGCCCAACAGCCATCTCCATTATCTATGGTGCTGATATTGGTACCACCTTGCTCTACGGTGCTATCATTGCTGTACCAACAGCTATTGTTGCCGGTCCTATTTTCTGCAGCACAGCTAGAAATATTCGTCCAAACATTCCAGAGGGCATGCACAGCCCAAAGATTTTCACTGACGAGGAAATGCCTGGCTTCGGCGTATCCGTATTCACTGCTTTGGTACCTGTTGTTCTCATGGCTGCATCTGCCATTGCCAAGATGACCATGAATCCAGATAGTGCCGTATATCATGTGCTGACCTTCCTGGGATCTCCTGATATGGCTTTGACCATTGCCGTAGCCATTGCTTTCTATACCTTCGGTATTGCTCGTGGCAAGACCATTCCGGAAGTTATGAAGACAGTAGAAAGTGCTGTTCTCAGCATTGCTATGATTCTCCTGATTGTAGGCGGTGGCGGTGCCCTGAAGCAGATTCTCATTGACAGTGGCGTAGGACGTTATATCGGTGAGATTGCAGCTCAGTCTGACCTCTCTCCATTGCTGATGGCATGGACAGTAGCTGCTGTTATCCGTACCGCCTGTGGCTCTGCCACTGTAGCAGCCCTGACTGCCGGTGGCATTGCCGCCCCTGTAGTAGCTGTTACCGGTGTCAGCCCTGAGCTGATGGTGCTGGCCACTGGTGCCGGCAGCCTGATCTTCAGCCCACCAAATGACCCTGGCTTCTGGCTCTTCAAGGAGTTCTTCGGCCTGACCTTCAAGGAAACCATCCGCACCTGGTGTGCTCTGGAAACCATTATCGCTGTAATGGGCTTGGCCGGTGTATTGGTTATTGAAGCCTTTATTGGCTAAGCCATCCCTGCATGATTGCTCATAGAGCATATCCATGCATTCCTTATACCCTAGAAATCCTGCCTGCTGAAATCTCGGCAGGCAGGATTTTTTTTTGAAGTAGCGAGAAACGGGTGGCGAAGGTACAGTTCCAGGGGTATATGGTATATTGCCTTTAAAAATTCTAGGGGTTATAATATTTTTGTGTTTTATAAATTCTAGATTTTGCTATACTACAAGCAGGAGGCTGAGGTATGAACAGTCAAGTGGAAAATACACCTCTCCAGCTGCCGATTTTGCGCAGTGTCTATCAGGATCTGACCAAATCCGAGCAGCGGATAGCTGATTATATAATGGAAAATGCAGAAAAAATCATGGAGCAGACCATCCCGGAGCTGGCTCACAATACCGGCAGCTCGGAGATTACGGTGTCCAGGTTCTGCAAAAAGCTGGGCTTCAGCGGCTTTCAGGCATTGAAAATCGCCCTGGTAACAGAGCTGACGGCCGCCGGCAGGGAGGATTTTCAGGAAATCAACGAAAAGGATTCGGATCAGCAGGTAGCGGCCAAGGTCTTTCAGAACATTATGGATGGCCTGGAGGATACTCTGAAGATTTTGGATTTTGGAGAAATCAGCCGGGCGGTGGAGGCACTGCTGGGAGCACGGCGGGTGGCTGTATATGGCTTTGGCAATTCTGCCACAGTATGCCGGGATATTGAAACCAGGTTTCTCCGCTTCGGCATGGCGGTTCAGGCCTATTCCGACATGAGCCAGCAGCTTACCTCTGCCAGCATCCTCACCCCTGATGATGTGGTTATTGCCATTTCTCATACTGGTGCTACATTGAAGCTGCTGGAATCAGTGCGGGTAGCCAAGGAAGCGGGAGCTACGGTTATAGCCATTACCAGCTATGCTCAGTCAAACCTTGCCAAGTTGGGTGATATTGTGCTGACTGGCATGGGCAGGGAGGTTCATTACAGCTCCGAGTCCGCTGCCTCACGGCTTATCCACATGGCCATTGCTGATGTGCTGTATACGGGGATTGCCAGGAGGCAGCCTCAGCAGTACCATGACAATATTGCCAAGATGCGGTCGGTTATTTCTGCCACCAGAGAATAAGTAGGCTTCTGAAAACAACTTTCATTTGCCTTAGAATAAGCTAGGGTTTATAATTATACATGGACTGCTATATTTAGCAGCCACCCCGGTAGTTGGGGTATCGTATAGTTGAAAGGAAGCTACTTATTTTATGAATAGAAATGATTTATGCTGGTGCGGCAGTGGCATTAAATACAAAAAATGCCATCTTGCCTATGACGAAAAGATTGAGTCCATGAAGTTTGACTTCTTTAAGGGGCAGGTTCGTCCACCACATAACATTATCAAGAATGCAGCTGATATAGAGGGCATCCGCAAGGCCGGCGTAATCAATGATGCAGCCCTGGATCTGGCTGGCAGCATGGTAAAGGAAGGCATGGACACGGCTACCATTGACAATGCTGTGAAGAAGCTCATAGAGGAAAGCGGCGGTATTCCTGCCTGCCTGAATTATGAAGGTTTTCCAAAGAGCACCTGCATATCCCTGAATGATGTGGTTTGTCATGGCATCCCATCTCCTAAGACCATTTTGAAGGAAGGGGATATCCTAAATGTGGATATTACCACCATTTTGGACGGCTATTATGCCGATGCTTCCCGTATGTTCACAGTTGGCAAGGTTGCTCCAGAGGCACAGAAGCTGGTAGATGTGGCCAAGGAATGTATGGAGCTGGGCATTGAAGCTGTTCATCCTTGGGGACATATTGGGGATATTGGGGAGGTTATCAACGCCCATGCCAAGGCTCATGGCTATTCCGTAGTTACGGAGCTGGGAGGCCACGGCGTAGGCAAGGACTTCCATGAGGAACCATATATCCCTCATGTAGGCACCCAGGGCCATGGCATGCTGATTGTACCGGGCATGGTATTTACAGTGGAGCCAATGATCAATGCAGGCCGCTACAAGGTTACTGTTGACAAGAAGGACGGCTGGACCGTCCGCACCAAGGATCACTCCCTGTCTGCCCAGTGGGAAAAGACCATTCTGGTAACAGAAAAGGGCGTAGAGGTGCTTTCCAGCTGATACAGCTGTATAGTATAGTAGGTATTTGCAGTCTGACAGGGGCTGGGAGGTAGTGTGACCGTGCTAAAAAATGTTTTGGAGGGCAAGGAAAAGCCCATGGACATATCCTCCACCAAAAGGCTGAAGGAAATTGTAGCCGTCCTGCGCCAGCGGGAAATCCTCCAGGGAATGACCCCGGCAAAGGTTCGTCAGGTGCTGGAGGATTTGGGGCCTACCTTTGTGAAGCTGGGCCAGATTATCAGCATGCGGCCGGATTTTTTGCCCAAGGAATATCAGGAGGAGCTGACCAAGCTCCAGTCTGATGTGCGGCCTATGGATTTTGCTACAGTCAAGGCAATTATCCAAGGGGAGTATCAGCAGGACTGGGACAAGATTTTTTCCTATATAGATGAAAAGGCCCTTGGCTCTGCCTCCATTGCCCAGGTGCATCAGGCGGTGCTCCTGAATGGGGATAAGGTTGTAATCAAGGTACAGCGTCCTGGCATCTATGATATTATGGCCAAGGACATTAGCCTGCTGAAAAAGGCTCTGTCCATCCTAAATATTGTCCATGATTCCAACAGCGTGGTGGACTTAGAAAGCATTGTGGATGAAATGTGGGAGGTGGCCAAGCAGGAGATTGACTTTGTGCTGGAGGCTGACCACATTGAGGAATTTGCCCATCTCAACAAGGAGGATAAAGATATCCTCTGTCCGGCTGTCAACCGCCAGCTGACCACCCCTCGCATTCTGGTTATGGAGTGCATGGAGGGCATCCCACTGGATGATGTCCAGGCACTTACAGATAATGGCGTGGATATGGAGCGGATGGGCCGCCTGCTGGGAGTAAATTATGTAAAGCAGGTCATTGAGGATGGCTTCTTCCACGCAGATCCCCACCCGGGGAATATCTGGGTAAAGGATGGAAAAATCCTGTGGCTGGATCTGGGCATGATGGGCCGTATGTCTGCCAAGGATAGAAACACCTTCCGCCGTGCTATCATGGCCCTGGTAACAGGGGATGTATACGAAATGAAGGAAGCGGTGTTGGCTCTGGGCGTGCCTCGTGGCAAGGTGGATCATATCCAGCTTTATGACGATGTGGCCATGCTGATGAACCAGTATGGGGATTTGGACTTTGAGCATGTGCAGGCGGGGGAGATAACTCGCCAGATACTCAGGGTGCTGAAGAACAACAATATTGGCGTGCCCCATGGTTTCAGTATGTTTGCCAGAGGTGTGCTTATCATGGAAGGTGTTATGACCCGCTGCTGTCCCCAGGTGAATTTCTCGGAGATTTTTGCCCAAGGATTAAAAATCAGCATGGAGCGGGATTTCAACTGGCTCAACGAGCTAAGCCGCATGAAGCGTGAAGGATATACCCTGGTGAAAAAATCCATGCAGCTGCCGGAGCAGATTTCGGATATCCTGAAGATGACCCTTAGCGGCCAGACCAAGGTAAATCTGGACCTCACCGGCTCCCAGGAGCCGTTGCAGCAGCTGGATGCCATGATAAACAAAATGATTATGGCCATTATCAGTGCTGCCCTGCTGCTGGGATCCAGCACCATTTGCACCACCCAGATGACACCTCAGATTATGGAAATCCCGGTGCTGGGGGTGGCAGGCTATCTTGCCGCCATGGTGCTATGCGGCAAGCTTTTGTGGAATATTATCAGGACGGATAGGGGGAAAAAGTAGTTGCGAGGAGTCAGAGGAGCTATTACAGTAGAAGAAAATACAGTGGAGGCTGTATCCAAGGCTACCCAGGAGGTAGTACAGGCCATGCTTCAGGCCAATGATATTGATACAGAGGATATCGGTGCAGCTATTTTTTCCGCCACTGAGGATATTACGGCGGCTTTTCCCGCCAAGGGAGCCAGGGCATTGCCTGGCTTTGACACGGTGCCTCTTTTTGATGCCCGTCAGATGGAGGTGGAGGGGGCCCTGGATATGTGCATAAGGGTGCTCTTATTGGTGGATTCCCCTAAAAAACAAAAGGAAATTAAGCATATCTATATGGGTAATGCACATATTCTTCGCCCAGATTTAAAAAAATAAAGTTTTGCTTGACAGCGTGCACGCACGCATACATACTGTATATGTGGGTTTTCCACATTGGAATATCAGGTTTGCAGGAGGGTTATTATGAATAAGATTATTTCCACAGACAAGGGTCCTGGTGCTATTGGCCCATATTCACAGGCTGTACAGACAGCAGGGGGTATGCTGTTTGTTTCCGGCCAGATTCCATTGGTACCGGCTACCGGTGCTATGGTAGAAGGCGGCATCCAGGAGCAGGCCACCCAGGTGCTGAACAATCTGCAGGGGATTGTGGAAGCCGCAGGCTACAGCCTGTCCGACGTGGTGAAGACCACTGTATACCTGGCTGATATCAATGACTTTGGTACTGTCAACGAGATCTATGCCAAGTATTTTGTGGAAAACTGCCCAGCCCGTGTTTGTGTAGAGGTTAGCAAGCTGCCAAAGGGAGCATTGGTGGAGATTGATGTTATTGCCTCTAAATAAATAATAAATATGCGTTTTTGTTTTGATGTAAAGAAGGAGTGTTGTAATTGAGTAACGTTGAAAACACCAGCGTAAACGCTATCCGTATCCTGGCTGCTGAAATGATCCAGAAGGCCAACTCCGGTCACCCAGGCCTGCCAATGGGCTGTGCACCTATTGCCTATGAGCTGTGGGGCAAGCACATGAGCCACAACCCAAAGAATCCAAAGTGGATCAACCGTGACCGCTTTATCCTTTCCGGTGGCCATGGCTCTGCCATGCTGTATTCCCTGCTGCATCTCTTCGGCTATGGCCTTACCATGGAGGATCTGAAGGGCTTCCGTCAGCTGGATTCCCTGACTCCTGGCCATCCTGAGTACGGCCACACTGTAGGTGTAGAGGCTACTACCGGCCCTCTGGGTGCCGGCATGGGCATGGCTGTTGGTATGGCTATTGCTGAGGCACATCTGGCTGAGAAGTTCAACAAGCCAGGCTATCCTGTATATGATCATTATACCTTTGCCCTGGGCGGCGATGGCTGCATGATGGAAGGTATTTCCTCCGAAGCCTTCTCCCTGGCCGGTACCCTTGGCCTGTCCAAGCTGATCATCATCTATGATAGCAACAAGATTTCCATCGAGGGCAACACCGATATCGCCTTCACCGAGAATGTTCAGAAGCGTATGGAGGCTTTCGGCTTCCAGACCTTGGAGGTTGCAGACGGCACTGATCTGGCTGCCATTGGCAAGGCCATTGAGGAAGCTAAGGCTGATACCACCCGTCCTTCCTTTATTACCGTTCATACCCAGATCGGTTATGGCTGTCCTGCCAAGCAGGGTACTGCCAGTGCCCATGGCGAGCCTCTGGGTGCAGAGAACCTGCAGGCAACCAAGGAGAACCTGGGCTGGACCTATGATCCATTTACTGTACCTGATGAGGTATATGCTGACTATGCTGCCAAGGCTGCTCGTGGTCAGGAGGCTGAGGACAAGTGGGAGGCAATGTTTGCTGAGTGGAAGTCCAAGTTCCCTGAGGAAGCTGCTCTCCATGACAAGTTCTATGACAAGGATCTCATCAAGAAGGCCGTATATGATGACGAGTCCTTCTGGGCACCAGCTGAGAAGCCAAATGCCAGCCGTGCTCTCTCCGGCAATGTAATCAACAAGCTGAAGGATATTATTCCTAGCCTTATGGGTGGTAGTGCTGACCTGGCTCCATCCAACAAGACTGAAATGAAGAATGAGACCTTCTTCAGCAAGGAGGACAGAGGCGGCCGCAATATCCACTTTGGTGTCCGTGAGTTTGCTATGTCTGCCATTGCCAATGGTATGGCTCTCCATGGCGGCGTAACTCCTTATATTGCTACCTTCTTCGTATTCTCCGACTATGTAAAGCCAATGATGCGTCTGGCTGCTCTCATGGGTCTGCCTGTTACCTATGTACTGACCCATGATTCCATCGGCGTTGGTGAGGATGGCCCTACCCATGAGCCAATCGAGCAGCTGGCTATGCTCCGCTCCCTGCCAAATGTACAGGTATTCCGTCCTGCAGATGCAGTGGAGACTGCTGCAGCTTGGTATACTGCTATTGCTGATACCACCTGCCCAACTGCCTTGGCTCTCACCCGTCAGAACCTGGCCATCATCCCAAGCAGCAAGGAAGGTGCTCTCAAGGGCGGCTATGTAATTGCTGATTCCAAGAAGGAAGTTCCAGACGGAATCATCATTGCCACCGGTTCCGAGGTAGGCATTTCCCTGGAGGCAAAGGAGATTCTGGCTCAGGAGGGCAAGGACATCCGCGTTGTTTCCATGCCATGTGTTGACCTCTTTGAGGCTCAGTCCGAGGAGTACAAGGCTCAGGTTCTGCCAAAGGCAGTTCGTGCCCG
>CAVFWX010000053.1:0-12401 GCA_963626225.1 Anaerotignum sp. | reverse complement strand
TGATTTCCTTTATTGCATTGTTTAGTTTTCAAGGAACACTGCCTCATCACTAGCTTTTTTAGAAGCTTTCTTCGTGAGTCAGCTTTTATATAATATCTCATTCAGTTCCTTTTGTCAAGAACTTTTTTGAAATATTTTCAAGCTTTGTTATCAGCAGATACCCAACATGTTATCAACATTTGATGTATCCCGGCGACAACGATGTATATACTAACAGAATACACTCTGCCTGTCAACAAGTTTTTGAAAAAAATTTCATAGAAATGAAAAATAGCCATTAGGAGTATCATTCAGTGCATGAAATCTCTCCATGGCTATTTCTATATTGTACTTATTTTCTGCTAGATAAAATGTGCCACCACAATTACCAGCACTCCTGGTATGCCAAATACTCCGGCAATCAAAGCCTTGAAGAAGGTAATCTCAATCCCCAGACCAAAAAGATTTACAAACCACAGCATAACAGCACCCACAATGCTATTGGTAATTAGCTTCCAGACGATCCTAAAAGGCATGGACAGCACCCGCAGCAATATATAGAGCACTACCAGGCCAACTATAAAGGAACCTATTATTTCCATTTTCACACCTGCTTTTATAACTCAATACGGTTTTCCATGGCCCTGGACAAAGTAACCTCATCAGCATATTCCAGATCTCCGCCTACCGGCAGTCCATGGGCAATACGGGTTACTTTGACTCCCAGAGGCTTTAGCAACCTGGCAATATACATGGCTGTAGCCTCACCCTCTACATTAGGATTGGTTGCCATAATAACCTCTTTAATCGAGCCATCCTGCATCCTAGCCAGCAGCTCCTTGATGCGAAGATTGTCCGGGCCTACTCCCTCCAAAGGAGACAGGGCACCGTGAAGCACATGGTATACACCATGAAAATCCCGCATTCTTTCCACTGCATCCACATCCTGGGGCTGCTCCACCACGCAGATAACAGAATGATCCCTGCCCTCTGCCTGGCAGATCCGGCATGGATCCTCATCGCTGAGATTGAAGCAGGTACGGCAATAACCGATTTTTTCCTTGGCATTGACTATGGCCGCAGCCAGCTCCCTGGCCTTATCTGCATCCATATCCAGCACATGGTAGGCCAATCGCACTGCTGTCTTGTTGCCAATCCCCGGCAAAGCCTTAAAATGCTCTATAAGTTTTGCCAAAGGCTCTATACGCTTCATGGATTAAAACATTCCTGGAGGCAGGCCCATGCTGCTGGTAAGCTTGCTCATTTCTCCAGCCATCTTCTCGTCAACCTTCTTGGTAGCTTCATTGAAAGCCGCTGCCAAGAGATCCTGCAGCATCTCTACATCCTCTGGATCTACTGCAGCTGGATCAATGACAATCCCCTTAACCTGCTTTTCCCCGTCCATAGTAATCTTTACTACGCCACCACCTGCAGTGGCCTCAATGGTCTGCTGCTTCAGCTGTTCCTGCATATCCTGCATCTGCTTCTGCATCTTCTGCACCTTTTTCATCATGCCATTCATATTCATGCCGCCCATTCCGCCGAACATCAACATCGCTCCTCTCAAAATAAAAACATATATACACTCATGCTACCAAATATAGCAATCATAGTCAAATATTTCTCAATTTGTCACGTGTAGATAAAATAAATCCCCTAATCCTCCGGAGACTCCACAAAACCTCCCCCAAAAACATCTGCTGCATGCTGCAGCCTGCTTTGCTGCTGCTGAGGCAAATCATTCAGAGCAACCGCTCCAGCATCCTCATCCTCCGGTGGAGGAATATCCGGCAGCTCCGGCTCTGGCTCAGGATTCTGTACTACCTCAGCCAAACGACAGCTAACCTGCAGACTCCGACCTAAGATCCGCTGCAAGGCTTCCTGGATCTTTTTCTTGTAAATTCTATCCATCAGCCCCTTTATCATTTCATTAGAGCACCCCAGTACCAACTGGTTCTGTCCCACAGAAATAACCCCGCATTTCTCCATACAGGAAACAGCAGGTGCGGAACCCATATTTTTTAGTTCCTGCAGCAATTGTTTCTTCAGTCCTGCTGCATCAGCAGTCTGTGCCTGAATCTGAGGTACCTGATTTGAATTGGTCTCTCCGGCAGCCCCCGCCTGAGCAGACAAAACAGGACCAGCAGCTGCAGCAGGTGCCGATGCTACTCCCAACCTGCCATTTTGTACCATATTCATAAGCTGGGCCAACTTAGCCTCCAACTGGGCTATTTTAGCACCCTCGCCCCCTGAAGGCTGATTAGTTCCGGTAATTTCAGCTTTTTTATCTCCCGGCAATCCCTGAGCTTGATTCTGCCCATCCTCCTGGCACAGTTCCAGCAAGGCGGATTCCACCGTAATCCTAGGCTGAGGCGACCATTTCAGCTCAGCAATAGCACTATGTACCCGCCTGATAGCATTCATAATACGCTGCTGACTAAAGGCTGCCGCCTCCTTGGCCAATACCTGGGGATCTGCCCCGCCATAATCCATGGACTGGGCATTGCCTGAAGCCTTCAGCACCAACATACTCCTCAGATAAAGAGCCAGCTCGTTCAGCATCTGAGAAAGTTCCTTGCCTCCCTGCAGCAGTTCAGCAACCTTGGCCAGTACACTGGCTCCATCACGCTGAGCCAGTGCCTCCACCAAGCCCTCTATCCACTGCCTGCCGATAAGTCCCAGAAAATCCCCAGCCTGCTCTACCGTCAACTTTCCCTGTACCAGGGCAGCGCACTGATCCAACAATCCCAAGGCATCACGCATGCCTCCGTCAGCTTTCAGCGCAATAAGATGCAGTGCCTCCACATCGTATTCCATGCCCATATTATCTGCCACCAGTTGCAACCGCCCCTGGATATCCTCTGCCGTAATTCGCTTAAAATCATATCTCTGACAACGGGACTGGATGGTAGCCGGCACCTTGTGAGCCTCTGTGGTAGCCAAAATAAACACCACATGGGCCGGCGGTTCCTCCAGGGTTTTCAGCAAGGCGTTAAAGGCCTCCATGGTCAGCATATGCACCTCGTCTATTATATAGACCTTGTACCTGCCATCTGCGGGAGCAAATTTTACAGTTTCCCTCAAATCCCGGATTTCATCAATGCCGCGGTTGGAGGCAGCATCAATCTCATACACGTCCATGGAGCTACCCTCATTGATTTTGCGGCAATTTTCGCATTCATTACAGGGATTGGGAGTAGGACCCTTTTCGCAGTTCAGTGCCTTGGCCAAGATTTTAGCCGTACTGGTCTTACCTGTGCCCCTTGGCCCTGCAAAAAGATAGGCATGGCCTATCCGTCCTGTTTCAATGGCATTGGACAAAGTCCTGCTGACATGCTCCTGTCCCACCAGCTGGGCAAAGCCTCCCGGCCGCCATTTTCGATACAAAGCCATATATGCCATCTCAACATCCCCTTCACAAATATCAGTAAGAAAAGTATATCACAGTTTTTCTCTTTGCCGATAAATATTTCCATATTTTGCCACAAAAAAGGCACCCTCCCGGATGCCTACATTCCTTCTTTACATATCGGACCCCAGTACCCAGGCACCCTCGCGGCACAGGCAGCGATTCACTTATCGCTGCTTCCTTCCGGACCTGACGAGGTTCATGAGACTGCCTTGCGCAAGACCCAAATACTGGTGCCCGATATATAAAGAAGCATTTCTGTTATTCCCTACCTATTTTTAGATAAAAAAATGGCGGAGAGTGAGAGATTCGAACTCTCGGTACAGTATCACCGTACACACGCTTTCCAGGCGTGCTCCTTCAACCACTCGGACAACTCTCCACATTGCTTGAATAACAAGAAATTTATTCAGTTTGTGTTGCTCATCAGCAACGATGTAAATATTACCACCAACTCAGTGATATGTCAATAACTTTTTTAGAAATTTATCAAAAAAGTTAAAATGGCAGGCATATCTGCTACAGACAGCCTGCCCCATACCCATCAATGGAGATAATCCCCATCATTCAGTATAAAGCCATCCATGGATATATACATGGCAAAACCGCCAAATTCCGTTTCTACCCGCAACTGGAAAACATACTCCCCATAAGGAGAGCTGTTCTCCACTGTTTTGGGCATCTCCAGATCCATATCATGGCTTTTGCCGGACATACTGACTATATAGAGTCCATTTACCACATTGCAAAACTCCTCTATACAGTCAATGGCCATATCGTCCACCTTGGACTGCTCCTCATCGCTGAACCTGCTGGCCATAGCCAACAATACCTGGCTGGTCATGCGACAGCCTACTGTCAGCTGCAGCGAGCCACCCATGCTCTGATAGGTAAGATAGCTGGTACCCTGCCAATCATTCTCCCTATCCCTGATAATGGCTACATCGGTATGGAGGAAGTTCTGGATAGACTCCAGGAACAACACAATGTACTCCCTCACATGCTCATATTCAGCCTGATCCTTTTCCCGTGCCTCTAGCAGCTCCGCCACTACCTGGTTCACCGGCTGGCTCTCCACAGCCCGGATAGCTTCCAATGCCTTTTTTACGCCTGCAGCATCCAACAATCCTTCATCCAGCAGCACCTGTCCTAGACGAGCTTCCCCCTCTGACATAGGTGTATCCATCTTGATGATTTCTGCACCTGGCACAGCATCCAAGGATTTTGCCAATACGCTGCCGACATTCTCTGGTGAGATAATACCCTCATTCAACAGATATTGAGAAAAAAACCTATTTGCCATGGTTCTCCTCTACCTTTCTGCGAATTCTTGCCACTGCCTGCTCAATCTGCTGGCTATTATATGGCTTCTGGATGAAATCCAATGCTCCCAGCTCCAAGGTTTCCTTCAGCTTCTGGGACGTTCCCGCAGAAGACAGCATAATAACCGGAATCTCAGGATTTATCTCCTTGATTACCTGCAGGGTTTCAATGCCCCCTACCTCAGGCATGACAATGTCCAGAATCACCCCATCTGGCTGCTGTGTCAAATCCTGCATAATGGCTTCCTTGCCATTTTCCGCCTCCAGGACTTCACAGTCCAATCTCTCCAGCTCATCCCGCAGCTTCTTCCGCAGCAGCTTGGAATCATCCGTTACCAAAATTCTCAATTTCTCAGCCAAATTTCGCACCTCCAACTTAGCAGTACAATACGACCCCTTTGCACAAAATTATGCTAATATATCGCCACTGCTACTATTAATTTTGATTATAACGCCTAAATAATTAAAAGGCAAATATTATCGCAAAAAGGCATAGCCGTTTTTGTGCAGCTATGCCCTTCCATTAACTTGTTGTGTTATTTTACCAAGTGGCTACAGAGTCAGCAAAGAACTGATCCAGCTCCTCCTTGGTGGAGAAAATTCCCAGATACATATAGTTGGCCATAGCCTCAGCCAAAGCATCAGGAATAGGGCAATGCATCTTGATGGCATCCCCATACTTGGCCAGCAGTTCCTCATGGGACAGCTTGAAATTCTTGCCATTGCGACGGCCGGAAAAAATGCAGTAATAATCCGGGCCAGTTGGCTTCAGTGTGCTGTCATAGGCAATCATATCCGCCCAAATTTTATACACATCAGTGCAGTGGGCGAAGTTAATCATATCCGGGGTAAAGCCCCCACATGGACGCATATTCACCTCCAGGCCGATAATATCGCCTTTTTTGCCTAAGCCTTCCATATCATCAGTGAGACGGAAGAACTCAAAATGGATAAAACGACTTCTTACATCAAAAGCCTTCAAAGCAGCACGACCAGCACGGCGGGTATCCTCAGGCAGATCTTTCAGAATATAATACACGCTGTTGTCATGGCCATTAACAATATCCATAATGCTCATAGGAGTAACATTGCCGGTTTCAAAAATAGGATTGCCCTGGGAGTCTACGATAGCATCATAGCTATTTACTTCTGCACGAACAAACTCCTCCATAATGTACTGGGTGTGATCCTGGTTGTTGTAACGCTGCTCAAAAAAGTATCCCAGTTCCTGATCATTGTTGATTTTAAAGGTGTTGGTAGCACCTACACCATTGTCCGGCTTTACCACGACAGGATAGTGAACCATGTCCACAAAGGCCTTGGTATCATCCCACTCATGCACCAAATGCCAACGAGCAGCAGGAATCCCAGCCTTGGCATAGTACTCCTTCATCTTAGACTTGTACTTAATCTTTGGAATATCGTCATTGTGGAAACCGCTGTGAATACCAAAATCTGTACGAAGATGGGCATCCCGCTCTAGCCAGTACTCGTTGTTGGACTCCAGCCAATCAATATTGCCGTACTTATTCTGGAAGAAAGCTACTGCTCCAGCTACCTCATCATAATTTTCCAAGGTGCTAACCTTGTAGTACTCATCCAAGCTGTCCCGCAAATCCTGGGTAAGATTGTCATAAGGGCAGTCACCAATGCCCAGAACCCGAAGGCCGTTGTTTTTCAGCTCCCGGCAAAATTGCCAGTAATTTTCCGGAAAATTCGGAGACAGGAAGATAAAATTTTTCATAAATATTCACCTCATATATTGTACATTAAAGTTGGTATGGCAAAAGGAAGCTGCTTTTCCCATGTGGTTTCATTGTGCTGTCCACCTGGCACCAGCCTGGTGCTAAGCAGGATATTCTTGTGCCCCAGGATATGGGCAACCCGGGCAAAATTAGCCCTGGACCAAGATTCATAGCCAAACTCCTCGCTGCCATAATCCATATAGATAACCGTATCAGGAGCCGTTTCTGCATCCTGGGCCAACTGGCACATTTTTTCAATATCTATATCCAGACTAGGGGATAAGGCTGCCGCCCGGGAAAATACATCATTATGCTTCAGCACTGCATAAAGACTCATAAGTCCTCCCATGGAACTGCCGCAGATAAAGGTGTGTTTCCGATCCGGCATGGTACGGAACCGCTTGTCAATAAATGGCTTCAGTACATTGATATACCACTGCATGGTTTCCTCTGCCCGTGGCTCATAAGGCCCGCCCCAATCTCCTCCAGGAAAATAATAAAATGGACTATATTCCGACAGGCGACCATTATCCGCATGGGTATTGCACTCAAAGGCCACCACAATCAATGGCGTCTTGGTGCGGTTCAGATATTTGCCCACGCCCCAGCTTTTGCCATAGGTGGCATTGTCATCAAAGAACACATTCTGTCCATCAAACATATATAATACAGGATAACGCCTATCCGGCTGCAAGTTGTAGCCCCTAGGCAGATATACATAAAGGCGGCGCTTCTCTGCTCCAGTGTAGCAGGGATACGTCAATCGCATTTTCTTGATCATCGGGAACCCTCCCTTAAAGCAAAACCAGGATATGTATATTTATGCAAAAGCAAGATTCGTCGCTTTTACCTATTAAAGTGTAACATAGGAAGATAAAAAATACAATCCATTGATTAATCATAAAAATACATGGGGAACACCAATGTCGACTTGCTCTCGCTGACAACTCGACTCAAGGTGCATCCCCATGCACGACATTATATTTATATTCTTACCACATGGTCCATAGGCTTGATAGTATACATCAGCTCATGCTCTGCTACAGCCTGTCCCCGTCGCATAAAGAAGATTTGGCCTGTGCAGCTGGCTCTAACTTCCTCTAGGCATTCTGCCGTATATGGATCAAAGATCCGTGCCAACACGTCCCCTTCTTCCACAAAATCCTCTACGCCTTTCAGCTGGTGTACAAAGCCGCCAGTTCCGGAAATAATCTTCTGCATTTCCTCGGCATGAACCTTTACGGTGGTCCTGCCCGCTGGCAGATTCAGCTCGGATTTGATAATTCCCTTGTGCCGCATAAACCGCAAAATCGCTGCTACTGCTGTGCGGGCAGCCTCCAGGTCGATCTTGTCCGTAGCCTTAGCATAAAGGGAAAAGGCATTGGTTTCAAAGACCTGCCAGTTGTAGTTCAGGGTAGTGGTATCAATAGGCAAAGGCTTGCGTATAAGCAGATATGGAAGCCCAAATGCCATGCCATCATCCTCGCTCTGGAAGCCTGTGTCCATATACCTTACATGGGGTACAAATTCTCCCGGCATATAGAAGCTGGCCAGCTGGATGCCGTTTTCATAGCCCCGCACAGCCTCAAAGATACCAGAAGCCAGCCGCTGTGTAGTTTCGCCTAAATTATAGCCTGGGAACATTCTGTTGATATCCGTATTATCCATAGGCCAGAATCTCTTGCCCACATTCATAGAAAACTGGCTGGCTGTAGGGATGACCATCACTCCTACATTATCCGTAAATGCACCCTTTTCCTCCAGATGCTTCAAGGTCTTGACCAAAAGTCCACAAACGAAAATTTGCTGGAACTCATCTCCCCTAGTGGAACCTACCACAGCAAGGGTCTTGGCCGAAGTGCCGAAGCAATAGCCATATACAGGAATTTTTTGGCGGTATGGCAGGGCAGAAAAGGTAAATATTGTTCTTTTTTCCATCATCACACCTCCAAAACCCGTGCTATGAGGGAGCCCTCCAGCACCACAGGATATTCACGCAGAGTAAACAGCAACCCCTCAATAGGACTACGCAGCTCCTCCCGCACCTTCCCTGTCAGGGAATCCGCAATCACGCCCAAAGTCTGCCCCTTGTGGATATGGCAGCCATGAGGCACCACCGGCATAAAGATACCGGACTGATTGGCATTGACAAAGCCTACATAACCATCACTGCTGACAATAGGCCGTCCTACAGATGGTGGCTTTTCGTCCAGCATGCCCATGTCGCACATGGTGGCAAGAATGCCATTTACCAGCTTATCTCCGTATTCAATGGTCAGACGCATGCCCACACCCATTTCTACTACCAGGCATGGAGTGCCTGTGCTGTTGAGGCTCCAGGCCAAAGTGCTTTCCAGCACGGTAGCCGCACTATGCACCCATACCAGATCCATATTCATGTGCTCAGACATAGGCACCAGCTTGTCAGCGGTCTTTTCGTTGATGCGGATCTGTGGTAGCTCCCGCAAAAAGATATTGCTGGCATGGATATCCACTGCCAAATCAGCCCCAGAAATGCTCTCCACGATTTTCTTAGCTACATATTCATACATAGAGCGGTTATCTGACCCAGGGAAAATTCTATTCATATCTAAATCAAAGCCAGGCAGTCCACGATAAATGGTACTGATGCCCATAGGGTTCAGGGATGGATAAATATCCACCTGTCCCCTTAGCTTTGCCTTCTTTTTTTCCAGCAGACGAGCCAGCTGAAAGGTTACATACTGTCCCTCCAGCTCATCTCCGTGGGTACCTGTAATAATGCACAGCCGCTTGCCTGGCCCCGCCTCTCCAGTTATAGTATTTTTCTGTACGGCAAATTCCTCACCTGCCGGCAGCTTTAGTCGCACAACATCCTCAATCATCCTATCACTATCCTTACTTTAAAAATATATCTCCATTCCCATATATTACTCTATTTATTTCGCAAAGAAAAGGGGCTCTGCCGTCCCCTTTTACAAATTATTGGTCCTGTACCTTCATAAATACAGTTTGAAGCTGGTCTGCCGCCCCCCGGAACACGCCCCGTTCCACAGGGCAATCCAGATAGTCACGGCCTACCGCCAGCACAATATATCCTTCATCCACAGGCTGGTTTCTGGTTGGGTCATAGCCATGCCAACAGCCATCGGCCCACACCTCCCCCCAGGCATGGGTTGCACCCTCGCCCCGAGGCAGGCCACAGACATATCTAGCCGGCATTCCTGCCAGCCTAGCCAAGGAAACAAAAACATGGGCATAATCCTGGCACACGCCTTGCCCTTGGGCAAAGGCCTGGGCTGCAGTGGTGGCTACATTGGTGCTGCCTGGCAAATACTGGAAATGCTCATGGATACTGCTGCCTAGCTTACGGATTTTTTCTTTCGCCCCACCAGATAAATCCAGCTCCTGCAAAAATTTCTTCATTTCATCAGAGGCTGCCGCCAAGGGAGAACTGTAGCTATAGCAGGCCATAGGCACTGTACTGTCCGGCCGGCTGCCATCCCGCACAATCTGCCCATGAATACTGTATTGAAACACCTGATGAGCCTCAACAGCATGGCCATAAAATACCGTATTGCCAAAGGCATCCCGGCTGTAGCACCCCTGGCCCTCCATAGGCTCCACCGCCAGATGATAGCTCTTTAGGTACTGACTAGTACATATCCTTGGCACGCACCTAAGTATAAAGGCATGATCCATCACAGGCCCCGACAGCTCCAATTTTGTATGAAATTCAAACCGCAAATCCTGCATAATTTCATCCTCGTCCTTAGCTTATACCAAAAACAGATTTTCCACCGCCTGGAGGAAATCATCCTCAGACAACTCATCAGTAGGATTCTTGCCCTCATAGATGCGGTTCTGCCGTACCACGCTCTGGAGAGCCAGGGCACTGGTCTGGAGCTGGGTACGGGTCATACGCTTCAGGAACTTCTGCAGCTCCTCCGGTACGGCCTCCTTGCGGTAGCCGCTGCGGAGACTGAAACTAATGCACTCTACGCTGGCACCGCTCTTGATGATATTCCGGACGCTGTCGTCCACAATAAAATCATCATAAGCCCCACGGAAGGCCATAATATTGTCCAGCACCTCCAAAAGCTTTAGTCCAGGAGCTGCTTCCTCGGAACCTTCATCCAAGGCATAAACAGCCATCTGTAGATAGGCAAGGGTGCTAGAACCAATGGTTTCCCGCAGCACCATGCCGTTTCCTAGCATCTGCTCTGCTGCATTGCGGATGGAGTCAGGATTGTCCACATCATAGACATAGCTCTTGAAAAACTCCTCTGCACTGCTATAACGGTTTGGAATGCCCAATCTATTGCAATACCCCTCATAGTCAAAGGTATCTGTATCAATCATGGCATCGTAGCACACCATCATGTACTGCAAAGACAATGCCACTCTTTCATAATATCTGCCCAGCCAATAAAGGCGGTTGCTCTTGCTTAGTGAGATAAAATCCATGTGTCCTTAAAGCCTCCTCCTTGAGATGAGTTAACAACGAAGCTGTCCGGGTTCCGGGAGAACCGAGTCAGGCCGCTTGGCCATACCTGAACCTTTTCTCCTGCCAGCACAAAGGCACGAAGGTCTGCTTTGCGAGCTACTGTCCCCTTGCCTTCTACAATATCCAGATCCTGGAAATCAATAACCTCCTGGGAGATAAACCGCCTTGGCTCTGCCTTGATGGTTTCCTTCAGCTTTTCCAGCTCCTCAGGATTCAGGTCGCTACCGAAGATAACGCCATAGCCACCGGCCTCAGCCACATCCTTGATAACCAGCCTGTTGATGTTTTTCAGGGTGTATTCCAAATCCTCCTGATAGAATGGCAGGAAGGTTGGAGCGTTCTTCAATATTGGCTCCTCAGATAGGTAGTACTGAATCATCCGTGGCACGAAATAATAGATACCCTTGTCATCTGCTACACCATTACCTGGAGCATTAATCAATGCTATATTGCCAGCCCGGTATACCTCCATAATATTCGGCACACCGATAAGGGACTCAGGCTCAAAGCACAGTGGATCCAGATACTCATCGCTAATGCGGCGATACATGGCACCAACCTTTACTGTACCATGGTTGCCTCGATAGTAGAGATAGTCATTGGATACCATCAGATCTCCTGGCTCTGCCAGTACGGCACCAGTCTGCTCAGCCAGGTAGGAATGCTCAAAGTAGGCTGCATTGTAGCGTCCTGGGGTAAAGATTACATTGATACCGCCAGTATTCACATAATCCATGGTTTCCTTCAGCAGCTCGCCGTAGTTTCTATTGTCCACCACATGGTTCTGGCGGAAGGTATCAGGACTGCAACGGCGGCACAGGGAGCGGGCAATCAATGGGTAGGAGGCACCGGAAGGAATCCTAAGGTTATCCTCCAAAATGTACCAGGTACCGTCCTTTCCTAGTACCAAATCTATGCCGGAAATATGGCTGTAGATGCCCTTGGATGGCATAATGCCCTCGCACTGGGCCAAATACCCAGGAGAGCGATAGACAAACTCCTCTGGTACCACACCGTCCTTAATAATCTGCTTGTCAGAGTAAATATCCCGCAAAAAGCAGTTCAAGGCTGTTACACGCTGTATCAAGCCCTTTTCCAGCACCTGATAATCCTCGTGAGGAATTACCCTTGGAATAGGGTCAAAAGGAAATAATCTTTCCTTGAATGTTCCATTTTTATATATACCAAATTTGACACCATAACGGGCCATCTGCCGATTTATTTCTTCCTTGTGAAGCAGCAGTTCTTCCATGGTCACGCCTCCTAAAATCCACACCACACAACAAAAAAGGACAGAACAACGAGTTCCGGAACCTCATTGTTCTGTCCTTGTATTCATCTATTACATTCATATATGGTACAAGCTGCCCCGCACCTGCAGGATACATGACATCTCATCATCTGAATAACCTTATATTACTCCTACTGGATGATAATGTCAATGTAGTACACATCATGTA
>CAVFWX010000052.1:0-12609 GCA_963626225.1 Anaerotignum sp. | reverse complement strand
ATATGGGAATATGGAAAAATTTCCTTGATTCTGCTTGTCTATTTTAGATTTTTAGTATATGATAGGGATATATGTGGAAATCAAAGGTAGATGGGGGATTTAGATGGCAGCTGAGTTACTGAGTTCAAAGGAAATAGATGATATTCTCCAGGTAATCAGAAATATATATCATACCATTATATATGCAAATCTGGAGAACGGCTCCTGTCATTGCATTCAGACCAGCGAAGCGGGCATTGGCAAGATAATGCCAGAATCCAATGGAGTGGACCTGCAGGAAATTGTTGCCAAGCTTACGGAGTCCGGACATATTTATGCTGAGGATGTAAAGGACTTTGAGGAATTTTTTGACCTGGATAAAATGCGGGCTACCATGGATGGCGGCAGGGAGTATATGAGCGTAACCTACCGGCGTTCAAACCACGGACAGTATCGCTGGAATATGCTGGAGGCTATGCCAAGTCGCTATTACAAGGAAGGCCACCGTGGAGTGGTTATCTGCGTGCGAGATATCAATGAGGAGTACCAGAAGGAGCTGGACAGGGATGCCAAGCTTTCCATCAAGGAAAAGCAGCTGGTAGGTGACAAGACTGTCCTGGTAGTGGATGACTCTGAGATCCAGCGGGGTACTCTGTGCTTTTTCTTGGCAGAAAAATACAAAACGGTGGAAAAGGAAAACGGCAAAGAAGCCCTAGAATATCTGCAGCAGCATAGCACCGAGGTCAGTGTAATCCTACTGGATCTGAATATGCCTGTTATGAGCGGCTATGAGTTCCTGAAGGAATTCCAGAAGGATGAGATCCTCAGCATGATTCCCGTATTGGTGTTGACCAGCGACAATACTCCGGCAGAGGAGGCAGAATGCCTAAAGGCCGGAGCCTCGGATTTTGTTGCTAAGCCTTTCAATCCAGACGTACTGAAAAGCCGTCTGGAGCGAGCCATTGCCCTCCACGAAAAATCAGTTATGCTGAATATTCTTCGCATGGATAACCAGACAAACAGCTATACCAGGGATTATTTTGTCCATATGGCAGAGCAGATGCTGGCAAAATATCCAGATGAGGAATATGATGTGGTTTGTACTCATATTGTGAATCTGCCAAATATCAATGAGCAGTATGGTACCAAGCAGGGAAATGCTATTCTCCGTTATGTGGCCAGGGAATATGATAACAAGGACTATTTTGAGCAGAGCATCTATGGCCGTTTGGATGATGCTACCTTTGTACAGATGATACCTCATTCTGTCCATATTTATCAGCAGTTGTTGGCTCAGCAGAAGGAAGAGCTCCACGAATATGAACAGCAGAAGGCCGGCTTGCCGCCATTTATGCAGAAGTTTGGCGTATATGAAAAGGTGGATCATAGCATCCCGGTAACAGTTATGTGCGACAGGGCCATGATGGCGTTAGAACAGATCAAGAAGGTATATCGCCAGAGGGTGAACCTCTATGATGATAGTCTCCGCAGCAAGGCCTTGAAGCGGCAGCAGATTTTGGCCAATATGGAGGAGGCTGTTACCCAGCATCAGTTCCAGGTATGGTACCAGCCAAAGCATGATATTGCCACTGGTGCTCTGATTGGAGCAGAGGGCCTGGTACGCTGGATTCATCCAAAGTACGGTTTTATGTCCCCGGCGGATTTTGTGCCAGTCTTTGAAGAAAATGGCTTTATAGCCAATATGGACAAATATGTATGGGAAGAAACCTGTGCTGCCCAGAGAAGGTGGAAGGATGCAGGCTTGACTACAGTGCCGGTTTCCATCAATATTTCCCGCAAGGACTTTTTCTACTTCCGGGGTCAGAGCATTATTATGCCTTTTGTGGAGAAGTATGGTCTGAAGCCACAAGATATCCATATAGAGGTAACGGAATCTGCCTATATTGACAATCCTGATGTGGTTATCAGACAGGTAAACAACCTCCATGAAAAAGGCTTCGTGGTGGAGCTAGACGACTTCGGCACGGGCTACTCCTCCCTCAGTATGTTTAGTCACATGAGCGTAGATGTGGTAAAGCTGGATATGAGCTTTATCCGCCAGGAACGGACGGAGCAGAATGACAGAATGATGGAGTATATCATCAATATGTGCAAGAACATGAACCTGAAGGTTCTCTCCGAAGGCGTGGAAAATGAGGAGCAATGCCAGCGGTTGCTGAAGATGGGTTGCGACTATGTCCAGGGCTATTACTACTCCAAGCCACTGCCAGAGAAGGAATTTATAGAGTATTTAAAAAAACATAGTTGAAGTAGCTTTGCAAAGTATGTATAATAATTACCGTGGAATCTTAGGATTCTGCGGTTTTATTTTTGAAACCACTATGGGGCGAGGCATCTGCACGCCCTGTTTTTCAAGTGTAAGGAAATATTTGCGAGAAACATAAGGGAGGAAACAATCATGGAAATCGACAGCCTTTCATCTCTGGAGCGGCGGGAAATCCTGCTGACAGATATCAGAAATGCCATTGAGGTAGAGTGGGCCAATCCAATGAAGATGAGCAACGACGATGCGGTGCTCAGATCTAGCCTTACCATGTCTGATATTGACGCAGCCTATGCCCGTATGCGGCGTTTTGCCCCGTTGATGAAAAAGCTTTTTCCTGAGACTGAGCTAAGAAACGGCCTGATAGATTCTGATCTGGTGGAGGTATCAAAGCTGAAGAAGGCTCTGAATGATTCCCGGCTGGGAGCCAATATTCAGGGCCGCCTGATGATGAAGCTGGACAGCCATCTGGATGTGGCTGGCTCTGTCAAGGCCAGAGGCGGCATCTATGAGGTGCTGAAGCATGTGGAGCAGCTGGCAGTAGATGAAGGTATCCTGGAAAGCTTTGAGGATGATTATGCCAAGCTGGCTGATGCTGAGGCTAGGGAGTTCTTTGCTACCCAGAAGATCCAGGTAGGCTCTACCGGTAATCTGGGCTTGTCCATCGGCATTATGGCTGCAGCATTGGGCTTCCAGGCTATTGTCCATATGTCTGCCGATGCCAAGCAGTGGAAGAAGGAGCTTCTCCGCAGCAAAGGCGTAACCGTTGTGGAGTATGATGGGGATTACTGCCAAGCTGTAGCCAAGGGCAGGGCGGATTCTGCCGATGACCCACAGAGCTATTTTGTGGATGATGAAAACTCCACAAATTTGTTCCTGGGCTATGCCGTAGCTGCCAAGATGCTGCTGCCTCAGCTGAAGCAGGAGCATATCCAGGTAGACAAGGAGCATCCTCTCTTTGTGTATATACCATGCGGGGTAGGGGGAGCCCCTGGGGGCATTACCTTTGGCCTGAAGCAGATCTTCGGGGAAAATGTCCACTGCTTCTTTGTGGAGCCTACTCAGGCACCTTGTATGCTTTTAGGCATGGTAACAGGCCTGTTCCACAATATTTCCGTTCAGGATATTGGCCTTTCTGGCAATACCGAGGCAGACGGCCTGGCTGTAGGCCGTTCCTCTGGGTTTGTGGGAGAGTTCATCATGCCTTTCCTCAGCGGCAGCTTTACCATCAAGGATAAGCGGCTTTATGAGTATCTCAGGATTCTCTGGGAGCATGAGGGTATCTTCATCGAGCCTAGTGCCTGTGCCGCTATCCATGGCCCTGTATGTATGGGCCGCTCAGCCGTCATGGATGAGTACAAGTATGACAACAGGCTGGGCAAATATATGAACAATGCAACACATATTATCTGGGCCACCGGCGGTAGACTGGTACCTGAGGATGAGCGGGAGAAAATGTTGCATAAAAAGAACTGATAAGTATATTAGGAGTTGACGAAATGGATTTATTACTGGGTTCCCTGCTGGTTTATCTGGTGGGAACACTGACCATTGCTTGGCCTCATAGGCTGGAGGTGGCAGCACATTATTTTGGCATGGCTTGTGCTATCCTAGCTAGTGCCATGGCTGCCATCAGGGGCATCGGCTATCTGCTGCTGCCTGCCAATGGACTGCTCATAGATCTGTCCTGGGGAAGCTATTCCCTGATGGCAGATGGTTGGAGCGGTGTATTTTTGGGAATCACCGGTATTGCGGGATTCTTTATCAGCATTTATGCTCTGGATTATGCCAAAGGGTATCGGGGTAACCGTATCCGGGCTCTTACGGGATTGTGGAACTTGTTCCTGCTGTCCATTGTGGCTGTGCTGATGTCCGGTGATGCCTTTACCTTTATTGTGTCCTGGGAAATCATGGCCTTGGTGTCCTTTCTGCTGGTAAACCACGAGGCAGAGAAGAAGGAGACTGTGGCAGCTGCCTATCAGTACATGGTTATGACCCATCTGGGCACAGGTGCTATTTTGGTGGCCTTTTACCTCTTGGGAAGCCACTCTGCCGGTTTTGGCTTTGTGGATATGATGCACAATCATCTGGAAGGCACTCTTCGCCATGTGGCCTTCTTCTGTGCTTTTGCAGGCTTTGCCCTGAAATCCGGACTGATGCCTCTCCATACCTGGCTGCCCAATGCCCATCCTGCGGCACCTAGTCATGTGTCCGCCCTTATGAGTGGCGTTATGCTGAAGGTTGCGCTCTATGGCTTTGGCCGTTTTGCTTTCCAGTTTATCGGTATGGATGTATTCTGGTATGGTCTGGTAGTAACTATCGTAGGACTGCTGTCTGCTTTCCTGGGCGTGCTTTATGCCACCATGGAGGTAGATATGAAGCGGATTTTGGCCTATTCCTCCGTGGAGAATATGGGTATTATCTTTGCTGTATTTGGTTGCGGCATGATCATGATGTCCATGGGCTTGGCACCTCTTGCCATTGTTGCCTTTACGGCGGCCATGGTGCATGCCTTTAGCCATAGCCTTATGAAGGGCTTGATGTTCATGAGTGCCGGTGCTGTTATGCACGCTACCGGCAGCAAGAATATTGAGAAGATGGGTGGCCTCTTGAAGAAGATGCCGTATACCGCCTTCTTCACCCTGATTGGTGCCATGGCTCTGTCCTCTATGCCTTTTACCAGTGGCTTGGTAGGGGAGTGGATGGTGCTCCAGAGCTTTATTACCCTGGCACAGCAGGCAGGTAGCCCTGAAATGCGCCTGCTGGTGGTATTTTCCTTTATTCTTCTTGGCCTTACCGGTGCTACGGCTCTGGGCTGCTTTGTCCGCCTGTATGCTACGGCATTCCTGGGTAGGGCACGCACACATATTGTGGACAAGGCTCATGAGCAGCCTTTCTTCATGTTGCTGGGCATGGGTCTGGCTTCTGTTCTGGTAGTTGCTATGGGACTTATGCCTGACATGGTGGTAAATACCATGCAGTCCGTGCTGGCCGGACCTATGGCCATGCCTATGGGCAATCCACTGGGCATTATGTGGGGTGGCAGCGGACATTATGCTATCTATAGCCCAATCCTTTTGCTGGCAGTGGCTCTGATTATTGCTGTATTTACTGCCTTGGCTGTCAAGACTGCCGGTGGGTTCCAGCGTAAGGAAGTTACCTGGAACTGTGGTACTGTGCCTACTGAAAGACAGCAGTACAGTGCTACTGGCTTTAGCAAGCCGCTGCGCCGTGCCTTTGACAGCATCCTGAATCCTAAGCGTAGGACAGAGTACCTTCGCAAGGAGCATGACTACTTTGGCCGCAAGCTAAAGGTGCATTTGGAGATTCCGGATCTCTTTACGGAAAAGCTGTACAAGCCTGTCCAGACCTGGATGATCAGCTCCTCCTCAGCCTTTAGGCATATTCAGGAGGGCAGTGTCAGCCTGTATATCGGCTATACTATGATTGCTATGATTATTGTACTCATCTGGGGGGTTATGTAATGGGCTATGTATTTGAAGGCTTGGCACTAAATCTTGTGCAGGGCCTGGTTTTGCTGGTCTTTGCTCCTTTGATTGCAGGAATCATCAACAAGGTAAAGGCCTTTTTGCAGAAAAGGCAGGGTGCCAGCATCCTGCAGGAGTATTTTGATCTGTATAAATGGTGGCGAAAGCCTACTGTGCTGACGCCATATACCAGCATTATCTTTATTCTCGCGCCTGCTGTATACTTCCTGACCAGCTTTTTGGCTGCTTCCATGGTGCCAGGCTTTTTAGCAGGACAGATCAGCATCAGCGATGCATTTATTTTTGTTTATATTTTGGCCCTGGGACGTTTCTTTATGACACTGTCTTCCATGGATGCTGCTACCTCCTTTGGTGGTATGGGTGGCTCTCGTGAAATCTATGTGTCTGTTTTGGTGGAGCCTGCTGTTATGCTGGCCATTCTCATTAACAGCCTTAGGTATCATACTACTACTTTGGCAGGCATGGTTATTGACTATGACGGGGCTTATTTTACCGTTTCTGCGGCTTTGGCCTGCGTAGCCTTCTTCTTGGTAATCCTGGCAGAAAACAGCCGCTTGCCTGTGGACAATCCTGATACCCATCTGGAGCTTACCATGATCCATGAGGGCATGACCCTGGAGTATTCCGGGGCACTTTTGACTCTGATCCATCTGGGCAGCATGCTAAAGGTAATGGTATTTTTAACCTTGTTTGGTGCCTTGTATCTGCCTCTGGCTGTGCCATTGGCGGTAAAGATTCTCTTTGGGGCGGTGCTTATCGGCCTGGTGGAAATCCTCAATAACAAGATGCGTCTCTTTAAGGTTCGTGTATATATGGGAGCAGCTATTGTATTGCTGCTTTTAGCGATTATTGCAGAATAAGGAGGACTAGAAAAAGTGGATTATTTGGTAGTATTTCTGGTTCTGGCTGTATTTCTGCAGACCAGGATCACGGATCTGCGGCGGGCGGTTATCTGCCTGGCCAGCCAATCCTTGATTATTGCCTGTGCCTGCTTCTGGCTGGGCATGGCTCATGGACCTGGACTTCATGCTTTTTTGCCGGGGATACTGACTCTGGCAGTAAAGGTTATCTTTATCCCGGGGGCTGTATGGCATCTGGTAGGCAAGCTCACCAACGAGCGGGAGATTCTCTCTGAGAGCAATGTAAACTATTCTACCATGGCAGCAGCTCTATTTTTGGTAATCGGCTATGCCATTGTGGAGAGGCTGCTGCCTGGCACTGCCGGCAGGGATATTATTGCGGCTTCTATTTTAATGATTATGACTGGTCTTTCCCTGATGGTATTGAGAAAGCGGGCTATTATCCAGATCGTAGGGCTGATTACCCTGGAAAACGGCATTTACCTGCTGGGCCTCTTGATGACCGAGGGACTGCCTGTGGTAGTGGAGCTGGGAGTATTTTTGGATGTATTGATTGCTGTGGTAGTATTGGTAATCCTTACCTCCAGAATGCGTCTGTCCTTTATGACTACAGATACCAGTGTTATGAAAAAGCTGAAGGGGTAATGAGATGAATCTGAGTATAAGTGATCTTATATATATCATATTGGCTCTGCCTGTAATCTTCAGCATGATTGCGGCAACCAATATGCTGCACAAGGATATCCTCCACTGGCTGAACCGCCTGGCGGCTACAGCGGTGTTTGGCTTTATTCTGGTGCTGCTGGCAAATTTTGATGTAAACTCCCCATATCGGGATGAATACCTGTATTTGGATGCCTTGAGCGTCTGGATGCTGCTTATTATCGGTACCCTGTATCTGGCCTTTGCTTGGACTAGCAAGGCCTATCTGGACAGGGACACCAACAAGCGTTATGGATATCTGCGGCGTTTCGGCCGTCTGGAGGGCAGGTTCTATGCCCTGTCCCATATCTTTGTGTGGATTATGCTGGCTGTGGTTAGCGTAAACAATTTGGGACTCATGTGGGTTGCTATTGAGGCAACTACCTTGGTTTCCGCTTTATTGGTGGCCTTCAAGTTTACACGCACATCCCTAGAGGCGGCATGGAAGTATGTTATGGTTTGTACCGTAGGCATCTGTCTGGCTCTCCTGGGTACCATCTTGGTTTATTATATCCAGCTGGTTTCCATGGGCCCTGCCAATCCTCTGGACTGGCTGTATATGGCCCAGCATGTGGACAGGATAAATCCGGGCCTTGCCAAGCTAGCCTTCTGCTTCTTGTTCGTTGGCTATGGCACCAAGGTGGGCCTTGCTCCAATGCATGCCTGGTTGCCGGATGCTCACTCTGAGGCACCAGCTCTGACAAGTGGTTTATTGTCTGGTTCTTTGTGTATCTGCGCTATCTATGTGCTGATTCGTAATATGATTATTTTGCTGCCTGCTATTGGCATTGATTTTGTCAGTGGTTTGTGCCTGTTTTTCGGTCTCTTTACCGTAGCAGCGGCAGTGCCGTTTGTGCTGGTACAGCGGGATGTAAAGCGTATGCTGGCCTATTCCTCCATGGAGAATTTTGGCCTTATGATGGCTGGCCTTGGACTTTTCGTGCCAATGGCTGCCCAGGCTATGCTGCTCCATATGTTCAACCATGCCCTGGTGAAGTATTCCCTGTTTTATACAGCCGGTACCATTATGGAGGAGTTCGGCACCAAGAATATGATGCGTATTCATGGCATGATGAGCCAGACTCCTAGAACAGCTATGTTCTGGCTCTTAGGCATCGTAGGCATTTTGGGTATGCCGCCATTTGGCATTTTTTTCAGTAAGTTCTATATTATCTTTGGCTTCTTCCAGGCAGATCATCCATGGCTGGGTATCCTGATGCTGGTGCTGTTGGCAGGAATGCTTATCGGTATTCTTTATCATGTTATGCGTATGTTTGGCGGACAGTCCAAGAAAAGGCATGCCGTAGAGCTTTTCGGGATAACAGATTCCTTGGCCTTGGCAGGGCTTTTGCTCTTTAGCTTTGTGGCCAGTGCCGGCATGAGCGAAATCAAGGTTCTAAATGATGTACTGCAGCATGCGGCACAGATTGTACTGGGAGGTGTTTACTGATGCAGCAGGTTATTTCTCCAGAGGCTTTGCTGGAAACAGCCCTGCAGGTCTATGAACAGGGCAAGCATCCTCTCACAGCCATGTTTGGTCGGGATGAAACCTTGGCTGATGGCAGCTATAGCATTTATTGCTGCTTTGAGCTGCCGGAAAAGAAGGATGTACATATCCTAAAGGCTGTCTTTGACAAGGATAGCTCTCTTAGTTATCCCAGCCTTACCCATGCCATTCCGGCTGCAGCCTGGTATGAGCGGGAAATTCATGATATGTTTGGCCTGGTGCCCGAGGGACATCCGGATCTTAGGCCGTTGGTGCTCCATGAAAGCTTCCCAGAGGATTTTTATCCTCTGAGAAAAAGCGTTCAGGTAAATGCCAAAGTTCGTGGTGAGCGTAAATTCAAGGTTCGTACTGCCAAGGGACAGGGGCTTTTTGAGGTGCCTGTTGGACCTATTCATGCCGGCATTATCGAGCCGGGACATTTCCGTTTCAGTCAGGCTGGTGAAGCCATGCTGCAGCTAGATGCCAAGCTTTTCTTTACCCATAGAGGCATTGAAAAGGCAGTAGAGGGCAAAACTCCTGAGGAAGCTCTTCATATCGTAGAGCGTATCTGTGGTGCCTGTAGTGTATCCAATACCTGGAGCTTCTGTCAGGCTGTGGAAAAGGTAGCTGGCATTAGCGTGCCGAGAAGGGCGGAGATTATCCGCACCTTGCTGGCAGAGCTGGAGCGTATCGTAAACCATGTGGGCGATCTGGGCAATATGCCGGCAGGTGTAGGCTTCAATCCCCCTATTAGTCTGGGGGGCCGCTTGAAGGAACAGCTGATGCGACTGTGTGAAGCTGTAGCTGGCAACCGCTTCCTTCGCGGCGTTATCGTGCCGGGAGGCGTTGGCCAGGATATTACACCAGAGCTGGTGGAAAAAATCCGTACCACCATGGATGCTGTAGCACAAGGCGTGGAGGATATGTCTGCCATGTTCCGGCAGCAGGAAAATTTCCAGAACCGTATCCGCACTACTGGCATTATCCGCCATCAGACTGCCAAAGATCTGGCTATGGTGGGAGTAGGTGCCAGAGCCAGCGGCTATGCCCATGACAGCCGTCAGGATTTCACCTTTGGTGTTTATCCGGAACTGGGCTTTGAGCCGTATACCAAGTCCATGGGCGATGTAGCAGCAAGGCTGTTGGTACGCATCGGGGAGCTTTCTGCTTCCTTTGAGATGGTGGACAAGCTTCTTGAGATGCTGTGCAACTGCCATGGCATGGAGCTAAAGGCAGAAATGACCTACGGAAGCGGTGAAGCCTGGGGCATCTGTGAGTCTCCACGAGGCAGCAATTTCCAGTATGTAGCCTTGGATGAAGCTGGCCGTATTGATAGACTCTTTGTCCGCAGTGCTTCCTATCCGAACTGGCCGGCACTGACCATTGCGGTGCAGGGGGATATTATTCCAGACTTCCCGCTGATAAACAAAAGCTTTGAGCTGTGCTATGCATGTATTGACAGATAAGGGGGAGAGCTGTGTTTAAGGTACTAGAAAGAATTTTTCGTGACAAGATTGCCACAGAAGCTATTTCCCTTACTGGCAGCGAAAGGCTCCGGGGCAAGCTGGCAGGAGAAGCTGACAGCCAAATGCTGACAAGATGTCAGGAGGTATGCCCAGTAGGGGCTTTTCAGGCTCAGGGAGACAGCTACAAGGTGGACTATAAAAAATGCCTTTTCTGCGGCAAATGTGTGGAGGCCTGTGCTGCCATTGCCCTGGAAGAGGGCAAAGAAACCGGAGTTGTGCTCCATCATACCAATGAGGATGCTATGCCTTATCTCATTGAAGCAGGACAGGAAGTCGTTGCTGATGTACTGAAGCAGAAGCTAGGTCGTTCCCTTCATGTGCGCCATCTGGATGCAGGCTCCTGCAATGCCTGTGACTTTGAGATGGGTGCCATGGGTAATCCATATTATGATCTGCACCGCTACGGTGTGGCCTTTGTGGCATCTCCTCGCCATGCAGATATGCTGATGGTAACAGGTGTTGTAACCCGCAACCTGGAGCAGGCATTGAAAATGAGCTACGAAGCTATGCCTGAGCCACGGCTGGTTATGGCCTGTGGAGCCTGTGCCGCCGGTGGAGAAACCTATGGGGATACCTATGCCTTGGTAGGAGCAGCAGACAAGGTGGTTCCTGTGGATATTTATGTGCCAGGCTGCCCACCACGGCCATCAGCCATGATTGCAGGACTCCTGGCAGCAGCCGATTTATTGCAGGAACGTATGAGATAAGCACTAACTTATAAAGCAGTAAAAACAGTAGAGGCTGTAAATCCTCCATAATACTATATTGCGTGATAGTTTTCATGCAGTAGATGGCACTAAAGGCAGGGAGATGTACCCTAAGGAGACCCTTTATCGACATCGGCACTTAGGGTGAACTGACCAAAGCCATTAGCCCATCTTCGTGTATCTTTGCTGTTCTCGCGTTGTCAACAAATCTAGGCATAGTCATAGCTATGCCTACGACTTGTTTCCTAGCGAGATACAGCAAATCTGCACAAATCTGGACTAATACATTTGGTCAGCTCACCCTCGCGATTCATACACCAAGCCCCTCACGAGAGCTTAGTGTCCGCTATGTCGATATAGGAGCGAGAGCGAGTCGACGAGGGTACTCGCCCTGCCCCATAAATTCATATTAATAATGCAGCAGGGAGTTGAACCTATGCCAAAAGAGAAATTCAGCATAGATGGGCAGATTCAGCAAATGAAATCCAAGGGCATCGCCTTTAATATGATTTGCGAGGCCAAGGCCAAGGAATTTTTGCAGAACCATACCTATTATTTTCGCCTGAAGTTTTATACCAACAACTACATAAAGTATACCAAGGGAGAAAACGCCGGCAAGTATGCCAACCTGGATTTTGCCTATCTCAAGGAGCTGTCTCTGCTGGATGTATACCTGCGGCGGGCTCTTTTTCCCATTGTCATGGATGTGGAGCATTATGCAAAGATCAGTCTTCTGAACTCTCTGGGAAAGAACAAGCGGGAGGATGGCTACAAGGTTGTCAGCGAGCTGCTGAAGCAAAACAAGTGGCTGGCCAAGGAAATCGAGCGACAGAAGGCTCCATATACCGCTGGACTTATCAACAAGTACAAGGACAATTTTGCGGTGTGGAACATCATAGAGGTACTGACCTTCAGCAATCTTATTGTGCTGTATGATTTTTATTATGCCAAGTATGACCAGAAGCATGTGGAGCCAAGCTATTTCTACTCTGTGCGGAATATCCGCAACAGCATTGCCCACAACAACTGCCTCCTCCATGATCTGCGGGCTGTCCAGACCGGGGAGCTGCAGGAAAAGGATCCTGGTATCTGCCAACTGGTAGCAGAGATGCCGGGTATAGGTGCCTCCATGCGGAGCAGCAAGTTGTCAGTGCCATTTTTGTATGATTTTGTCACTACATTGGAGGTCTTTGACAAGATTGTCACCAGCAAGAAGGAGAAAATCAAGCAGCTAGAGCTGCTGTACCTAGTGGTAAACAACCGCTTTTCCCGGCATATTGACTACTTCGAGAGCAATCCAGTGGTAAAGTCTGCCCTGGATTTCATGATTAAGGTAGTGAGCTACTATCGCAGCAAAAATCTGGCTGGAACAGAAACGGAAGATATCTAGGCGATATAACGCTGGAGGGGTACACCCTCCAGCGTTTAGTTTAGAACTACCCGCCTACATTTTTGTTGACAAGTTTGGCTGACATAGGATAAAATCGTGCTAGTGAAGGGTGGATTGATGGCCCTGTATGTGACTGAGAAAGATGAGGTGCAGCTATGGCTGAGGA
>CAVFWX010000051.1:0-12633 GCA_963626225.1 Anaerotignum sp. | reverse complement strand
TCATAAGCAAACCGCCCCTGCATGCCTACAGCCAGATCCTTATTTAAGCTACCGGAAGCATCCAGCGTAAGAATGCCATTGCCTCCCGTGCCATAATAATGGCCGTTGTTGTTGCTAGTACCCGGCTGATAGCTGGCATTAACATACCTTCCATTGGCTGCACCATAATCATATTTATATTTATCTGCACCATAATAGGCCAGCTCTACTTTAGCATCTCGTAGCTTAAAATATCCCTGATAGATTGCACACTCAAAAAGGCACCCAGCTCCTTCGCCCTGAGTGCCTCCCTCCTGATCTTCCTTATTCTGCTGAGCCCAGAAACCCTTCTCCGAAAATGCTTACATCAATTTTCTGAAAAGCCCCTTCAAATCTTCTACACTTGCATCTTTAGGGTTTCCTGGTGCACATGCATCTGCGTGTGCGGATTCTGCCAAGAAATCAAGATCCTCTTCCTTTAATGCTTCGAGCTTTGTAGGGATTCCTACATCTACGGAAAGTTTCTTTACTGCGTCTACTGCTGCTTTTCTGTACTCATCTACAGACATGGCATCTACGCCTTCAACTCCCATTGCTCGTGCAATTTCCTTGTATTTTTCTCCCGTTGTCTCTGCGTTGTACTCCATAACGATTGGAAGCATCATTGCACATGCAACTCCATGTGGAGTATCATAAACTGCTCCTAAGGTATGTGCCATGGAGTGTGCGATTCCCAGACCTACATTGGAGAATCCCATACCTGCTATATACTGACCGAGAGCCATTCCCTCACGGCCTTCCTTCTCATTTGCTACAGCACTTCTCAGGGATTTGGAAATCAATTCGATAGCCTTCAGGTGGAACATATCTGTCATTTCCCATGCAGCCTTTGTGGTATAGCCTTCAATAGCATGAGTCAGTGCGTCCATACCTGTAGAAGCGGTAAGACCCTTTGGCATAGAAGACATCATCTCTGGATCTACCACTGCAATTACAGGCATGTCATGAGGATCAACGCAAACAAATTTTCTTTTCTTCTCTACATCTGTTATTACGTAGTTGATAGTAACCTCTGCCGCTGTTCCTGCTGTAGTTGGCACTGCTATAATTGGTACGCAAGGATTCTTTGTAGGTGCCACTCCCTCCAAGCTTCTTACGTCCTCAAACTCTGGATTTGCAATGATGATGCCGATGGCCTTGGATGTATCCATAGAGGATCCACCACCGATGGCGATGAGATAGTCAGCCTCTGATTTCTTAAATGCCGCAACACCGTTCTTTACGTTCTCGATAGTTGGATTAGGCTTAATATCAGAATAAAGCTCATATGCAAGGCCTGCATCCTCCAGGACCTTAGTTACCTTTCCGGTTACCCCAAATTTTACCAAATCAGGATCAGAGCACACTAATGCTTTCTTATAGCCAGCTACCTTTACCTCTGTAGCGATCTCGTTGATTGCACCTGCTCCATGAAATGATGTTTGATTCAAATTAATTCTGTTTGCCATTGTTTACCTCTCCTTTTCTTGAAACCCCTTTAAAATTGCCTCTATATCTATATCTTAACACTTATATAGCCAAAAAGAAAGTGACAAAAATAGCAATGGAACCCTGAACTTGGTCTTGTCAATATGATAAACATATGATAAGCTAAAGCTGGGTATGGATAAATATCTATTTCTATGTATTTTTACAGTCCAGATTGGAGAGATATACCTTGCTGACCTATGACTTTCAAAGCATTGAGGGGCCACTTTACTTATTCATATATAATTGCGTGAAACAGGATATTATCTCAGGCAAGCTGAAGGCGGGAGAAAAGCTTCCATCTAAACGAGCCTTTGCCAGAAACAACGGCATTAGTACAATTACGGTGCAAAATGCATATGACCAGCTGGTAAGCGAAGGATATATTTATACCCAGCCTAAACGGGGATATTTCGTATCGGATATTGTCAAGGTGCAAAATCCGGTGCCCAATGCAGCAGTGTCCTACGAGATTCACGTTCCAGAAAGACCAACAAATTTTGTCTATGATCTGTCCGACAACAGCATGGATCCTGCCAACTTTCCTTTTTCTGTCTGGACAAAGGTTTCCAGGGATATTATGTCCACACGAAAAGAGGAGCTTATGACCATTTCCCCTTCTGGTGGCGTCAGGGAGCTGCGAGAAGCCATCGCCAACTACCTAAAATCCTTTCGTGGCATGTTGGTGGATCCAGATCAGATTATCATAGGTGCCGGAACCGAGTATCTTTACGGCATAATAACGGAACTGCTGGGAAATAAAAAAATCTACGCCATAGAAAATCCAGGCTACAAGAAGCTGGTAAAAATATACAGGCAGCGGGATATCCAATGTCGTTTTGCCTCCCTAGATGACAAGGGCATTACAGTAGATGAGCTAAACAGAGTAACGGCAGATGTGGCCCATATCTGTCCCACCCATCATTTTCCTACAGGCATTACCATGCCTGCCAGCAGGCGTTATGAGCTGCTGGCCTGGGCAAATGCCAGTGAAAGCAGATATATCCTTGAAGACGATTATGACAGTGAATTTCGCTCCGGGGGAAGGCCCCTGCCTACCCTGTTTTCCATTGATGGCTGTGAGAAAGTTATTTACATAAATACCTTTTCCAAGTCCCTTTCCCCTACCATCCGTATCAGTTACATGGTACTGCCTGTGCACCTTGCCAACAGATACTATGAGAAGCTATCCTTTTATGCCTGTACCGTGTCAAATTTTGAGCAATATACCCTGGCGGAATTTATCAGTGATGGATATTTTGAAAAGCACATCAACAGAATGCGGCTGTTTTATATGCGGAAGCGAAAGGACATTATTCAGAGCATCAAGGACAGCGTGCTAGGGGAAAAATGCTCAATTATCGAGAATGATGCCGGACTGCATTTTTTGTTAAAGGTAGAAACAGACCTGGGGCTGAAAAGCCTAAAGGAGTTTCTACGAGAAAAGGGTGTTAAGGTTCGTTCCTTGGACGAATATTATTTGCCATCTAACGCTTCTAGCAGCTTTGACAAACAAAATTTGTATATTATCAACTATTCCAGGCTTGACGGTACCATGATAAAGGAAGTATTGGATATCTGTCAGCAGGCATTACAAAATACAGTACCAGTTTAACATTGTCCCTACCTAAAGGTGTCCTCTGGTACCTCCTATCCCCTAGGCCAGTACATGATTACCGCTACCCCTACAAGGGCAATCAGTCCGCCGATAATATCAAATCTGTCTGGCACTATGTTCTCTACCTTCCAGCCCCATAGCAAGGAAAGGACTATGAACACTCCGCCGTAGGCAGCGTAGATCTTGCCGAAGCTGCCCTCCGGCTGCAGGGTAGGCACCACGCCGTAGAGGATTAGTATCACAGCTCCAGCCAGTGCGTACACCAGGCCCTTGCCTTCTCTCAGCCACTGCCATATAAGGTATCCCCCACCAATTTCAAAGATTCCGGCTATGATAAAATAAGCCACAGACTTAATAATGCTCATAAAAAACCTCCTATGCTTTACTACGAAAGATAGTATAGCACAGGAGATTTTTATTGCAAATAATTCTCGATTATTCTATTTCCCTGAACTTCTGGGCACCCAGGTAGTCATAAACCACACCGTACTGAAGCCAGGAGTCTACGCACTTGATGATGACATTAATCATATTGTGAGTGCTCATGGCAAAATTGCTGATATCGCAAATGAGCTTTACCTCACCGCTCTTGACATGCTGGAACTGTACCGTTACGCTGAAGCGGTTAATGGACAGATGGTACAGATTGTCTGTGGCCTTCTCTGCCAGCACCAGTTTGGTAGGATTTTCCGGATCCGGCTGCATAAAGCCAAATTCTTTCAGACGCTCTACCAGCTGTGGTTTTGTATTTTTATGAAATTCAGCGTTTATCTTGTCTCTTTCTGCTTCTAGCTCCTCAAACAATGGAAAGCTTCTCATAGCCAACATCTCCTTTTTTACACGAAAAAGGACATGCACTCTGAGAGCCGATGCCTCGTTGCATGTCCTATGGATGTATTATATGCTTTTTCGTATATTATGTCAAGCTATTTACGCTTCTACCTTGTCCACCGGCACTACATGGAGCTCCAAGTCAGGATTGTTGTCCGTAATCCACCCCAGAGCCCATTCGTTGCTAACCAGCAGTACAGGGTTGTTGCGTCGATCATAGACAAACATGCCTCTGTCTGCACCACGAAGGCTGGTTGGAGTAACTTCCCTGCCATCGCTGAAGGTCATCCAGCGGGCTACCTCATATGGCTGCATATTCATGATAATGTCCACACCATATTCGTTCTTCAGCCTGTACTCCAGCACCTCAAACTGCAAGGTACCTACTGTGCCTACGATGTAAGACTCAGTACCGGCACCGGCCTGCTGGAACAGCTGGATAGCCCCCTCCTGGGTCAGCTGCTCTACACCCTTGACAAACTGCTTACGCTTCATGGTGTCCTTGGCCTGGACACGGGCGAATTTCTCTGGTGGGAATACTGGGAAGTCCTCATATTTGAATTTGCGGGACATATCGCAGAGGGTATCACCGATGCCAAAGATCCCTGGGTCAAAAAGGCCTACAATATCTCCTGGATAAGCCTCATCCACGATCTGCCTGTCCTGGGCTAGGAACTGCTGTGGCTGGGCCAGCTTGATAGCCTTGCCGCCACGACTGTGGTATACACTCATGCCCCGCTCAAACTTGCCGGAGCAAATGCGGATAAAGGCCAGCCTGTCCCGATGGGCTGGATTCATATTGGCCTGAATCTTGAAAACAAAGGCAGAAAACTTGTCGTCAGCAGGCTCAATCATGCCCTCTGTAGAATTTCTAGCTACTGGCTCCGGAGCCAGCTTCAGATACTCCTCCAGGAAATTCTGCACGCCAAAGTTAGTCATGGCAGAACCAAAGAACATAGGGGTCAGCTCACCTCTGGCTACCTTCTCCAGGTCAAACTCCTCACCGGCTGTATCTAAAAGGTCAATATCATCCACCAGGGTCTGATGTGCCTCAGCACCCAGCATGGCTGCAAACTCCTCATCCTCCAAGGAGCCTGTTACAGAGGTTCTGGCATTCTGACCATGGGATGTATCATCGTCAAAAAGCTCAATCTGCTTTTTCTGACGGTCATATACGCCAAAGTAGTTGCCATCGGTGCCGATTGGCCAGTTCATAGGATAGGAGCGGATGCCCAGCACATTTTCCAGCTCGTCCATGAGATCCAGAGGAGCCTTGCCGTAACGGTCCAACTTGTTGACAAAAGTAAAGATAGGAATCCCTCTCTGCTTGCAGACCTTGAAGAGCTTCTTGGTCTGAGCCTCAACGCCCTTGGCTACGTCAATAATCATGACAGCACTATCCACAGCCATCAATGTACGATATGTATCCTCAGAGAAGTCCTGATGGCCTGGGGTGTCCAGGATATTGATGCAGTACCCGTTGTAGTTGAACTGCAATACAGACGAGGTAACGGAAATACCACGCTGTTTTTCTATCTCCATCCAGTCTGATACAGCATGATGCTGGGTCTTTCTGGACTTGATGGAACCTGCCAGATGGATAGCACCGCCGTAGAGCAGCAGCTTCTCTGTCAGTGTGGTTTTACCGGCATCCGGATGGGAAATAATCGCAAAGGTGCGCCGCTTCCGGATTTCTTCTTTTAAATCAGCCAAAATCTATTTCCTCCTAGAAATATCCTTTTTATTATTCTTCAGTGAAGTTTTGATAATACGCATATATAAGCTGGAAGTTGTACCCTAGGTCGATATAGGAGCGAGAGCGGGTCGACGTGGGTACACTTTCAGCAGTTTGGTGTGTACTTATCCAATCTGAACCTTTCCTACCAGTTCAGATACATGATTCAGTCCCCGTGCCTCCAGATAGGCATCAATATCCTCAGCTACCCGTACCACCGCATCAGGATGGACAAAATTCTCCGCCCCTACAGCCACGGCACTGGCACCGGCCAACAGGAATTCAATAGCATCCTGACCGCAGGTAATGCCACCCAGGCCCAGAATAGGAATATGTACTGCCTGGGCAGCCTGCCATACCATGCGGACAGCAATAGGCCTAAGAGCAGGGCCAGACATACCACCGGTAATATTCCCCAACAGAGGCTTCCAACTGCGAGTGTCAATAACCATGCCTGTGAGGGTATTTATCAAGGCAATAGCATCAGCTCCTGCTTCCTCCACCGCCCGGGCCATAACAGTAATATCTGTTACATTAGGAGACAGCTTTACAATAACAGGCTTAGTGGTGTTCTTCTTTACCGCCTCAGTAACAGCAGCAGCAGCCCTTGGGTCAGTACCAAAGACAATGCCCCCCTCTTTTACATTAGGACAGGAGATATTTACCTCTACACCGTCTACCCCATCTACATCCAGCTTGGCAGCCATCATGCCATAGTCCTCCACCGTACCAGCGGAGAAATTGGCAATAAAGGCTGTCTCTGGTGCTTCCTGGCGGACTACTGGCAAAATATCTGTCAAAAACCTGTCAATGCCGGGATTTTCCAAGCCAATGCAGTTCAACATGCCGGCTGGGGTCTCCGCAATTCTTACGCCATTGTTGCCAGGCCGTGGCACAGGGGTCAGGCCTTTGGAAATAATGGCTCCCACCTGATTCAAATCCAGAAAATCCTTGTACTCTATGCCAAAGCCAAAGGTACCGGAGGCTCCCATAACAGGGGTCTTCATTTTGATGCCGGCAAAATCCGTTGCCAATCTCTTCATATTCATCTTGCAAAAACCTCCTCCGCTGGGAATACAGGACCATCATGGCAAATCTTCCATCTCTTGCCACTAACCAGCCCCTCAAAGGTGCAACCCAAGCATACGCCGATGCCGCAGGCCATACGCTTTTCCAGGGAAACCTGGCACTCAATGCCCTCTTCCATAGCCAGCTTAGCAAGTCCTTCCATCATAATGGTAGGGCCGCAAATCTTGATATGCCTGATGTCGTACTTTTCCAAGATACCGGGCAAAGCATCAATGGCAAAGCCTTTGATACCAGCAGAGCCGTCATTGGTAGTAACTACGATTTCCTCAGTAAAGTCCTTGAGATAATCCTCCCAGAAAAGCTCTCCCTCGCTGCGGATGCCCAGCAAAAATACAGGCTTGTTCTCCGGTTCTAGCTCAGAGAGCCTGCGGGCTGTATAAATCATAGGGGCAACACCAACGCCGCCACCAATCAGCAGGGTGCGGCCAACCTCCTCGTCAGCTCCAATACCATCCCGGGCATCTGGCTCATCATCAGCCCCAAAGCCCTCAGACTCAAAGCGGAAGCCTCCCCCCAATGGGCCTTCCACGCTGATTTCCATGGTAGGCTCCAGTGCTGCCAGCTCACGAGTGCCCTGACCTGCCACACGATAGATAATCAAAAGATTGCCCTGCTGCCTATCCACATCAGCTACCCCAAAAGGACGGCGGAGAAAGGTACCGCCGCTTTCGTTTTTCACCATCAGGAACTGTCCCGGCTCCGCCTGGGCAGCCACCTTTGGTGCCTGGATAACCATACATCTTACATCATCAGACAAAATATCATTGGCTACAATGGAACCCATTTCTACCAACATTTACCAACACCACCTAAATATATTCAGTACACATTTTATCTTCATCATCAACAGGCATTACTTCTTGCCCCTGGCCTTTTGCTCCTGCAAAAGTTTCACCAAGGCAATGACTGCCACGCCTATGCCACAGATGCTGGCAGGCCCTGACACCTGCTCCGGCCCTAGCTCACTTATGAGCCAAATAGCTACCACCAGCACCACCAAAAATCCAGACTTCAGCCTCATATCCAGCTCCATTTCAAATCTAGACAAAACATCACAAATATATAATACAAAATCCAGCTACAAAAATCAATCAGCCTATTAGCTGTTGTGCCACATAGTATGCCACCAGGCCGCTGATAATACTATAAGGCAAGGAGCGAGTGGCGGCAGCCACCGGCAATACCACGATGGAGGCCAGCAGCTCCTTATTGTCCCAGCTGAAGCGAAATCCCTCCATGCCAGTACCGAATATGGAAGTAAAAATTAATGCTCCGAAAACCGCCGTAGGCACATACTGGAGCCACAGACGGAATATAGGTGGCAAATCACGATTTCCCAGTAGAGCAAAAGGCAAAACCCTCGGTATGTAGGACACCAGGAACATACCAAAGATACACAGCATTACATCACTATAACTCATTTGGCATCGTCCCCCTTGTTCCTGCTATATTCATAGGCTGCTCCTACTGCAGCTGCCAAGATAGTAGCTACCACCACATTCAGCATGTGATCCAGCCAAAAGGACAGCAATAGTGCCAGTATACCACCCAGTATACCTATCAGCACCAACCTGGCATTGAGAAAATGAAATGACCACAGGCCAATAAACATGGCTATCAAGGCATAACCCACTAAGGCTGTATCAATATAGATGCTGCTGCCTAGAAAAAGCCCTGCCAATGTAGCCACAACCCAGGAGCTATGGCCGATAAAGCTTACTCCCATGGCATTTCTGCCAGTCCAATCTTTGTCATGGAGGGCAAATTGGTTTTGATTGACCGCAAAACTTTCATCAACAATCTCCTGGGCAAACCAGGCCTTATATATCCAGCTTTCCTTAGAAAGGTACTGATTCAAAATCATAGCGTAGAGCAGATGCCGCAAATTTACGATACATACTGTCAGCACAATAGGCATAATGGTACTGCCGCTGCCTATCATTGCCAAGGATATAAACTGGCCGCTACCGGCAAACAAAAATGTAGACATCATCAACATCTGAAACCAGTCAAAGCCTACCTTTTGTGCCAAAATGCCGCAGGCCATGCCCAGAGGAATATAACCAAAAACTATAGGCCAGGCTGCCTTTAGTACCTTGATTTCCAAAAATCCCTTAAACAAAAACTCATCTCCATCATTTATCCACAGGCAGCTCCATCACAGCCAGAGCTGCCCCTATCTATGCTAATTTTAAAACTCTACGAAATTGCCTTTGCTAAAGACCTGCACCTGTGTGCCATCAGCCTTGATGCCAACAATCTCCAAATCCGCTGTGCCAATCATAAAGTCCTCATGAATCAGGCTGTCATTAACGCCGTGCTTGGCCAGCTCCACAGAATCCATCTTTTCGCCCCCCTCCAGGCAGGTAGGATAGGCCTTGCCCAGAGCCAGATGGCAAGCAGCATTTTCATCAAACAATGTATTGTAGAAAAGGATGCCGCTGTTGGATATAGGTGAATCAAAAGGCACCAAAGCGGCCTCCCCCAGATGCATGGCACCATCATCAACAGCCAGCAGCTGCTCCAGTACTTCCTGACCTGCAGTAGCAGTAGCCTTGACTACCTTGCCCTGCTTCAGCTCCAGGCGGATGCCCTCAATAAGATTGCCATTGTAATTCAGTGGCTTGGAGGCATATACCACACCGTCTACCCGGTTTCTATCCGGCAGGGTATAGATTTCCTCAGTAGGCATATTGGCTACAAAGGATACACCGTCCCCTGCCACCTCGGCACCACCGGCCCAAATATGTCCCTCAGGCAAACCCACGGTCAGATCCGTCCCCAGGCTGTTTTTGTAGCGGAGCTCCGTGAATTTCTGGCTATTCATAAACTGGCAGGCTTTCTGAAGAAAATCAATATGCTTCTGCCACTCTGCCACAGGCTCATTGCCCTCGCTGATACGGACAGTGGCAAAAATTGCCTGCCACAGCTTATCCACAGCGGTCTTTCCATCAGCCGCCTCAGCAAAAACCTTTTTGGCCCAGCTCTCTGTAGGAATGGACACTACGCACCAACGCATTTCATTGTTCATCAGTGCCTGACGGTACTCCAAAAGAGCCATGCCTGCAGCCTTCTGGCTTCGCATCAGCTTATCCGGATTCACCCCCTGGAAAATGGTAGGATCAGAAGCGTGAATGGAAACTACCGCTGCCCCCTTCTCCTTGAAATCCATGAACATATCCTTCCGCCACTTGGGGAACTCATCAAAGACCTCACTAGCTGCCTCTATAAGCCTGATGCGGGCAAACTTTTCATCAGTCCAGTTGATTTTTACATCCCTGGCTCCTGTCTTAAAAGCTGCCTCTGCCACCCGCCGGGCAAAATCACTGCACTCAATAGGGGCATTCAATACCAGCAGCTGACCCTGCTGGATATTCACTCCGGTACGCACTACCAATTCTGCATATTTATTCAAAAGCTCTTCCACTTATTATGCTCCTTCCTCATATCTATCCACAGCTTCCTTACAGTAAGCAAAAAATCCGATACTTGATATTGTATCTCATATAGGGAACATTAGCAATAGACGATATTCTAACCATATTCTAATTTGATAAATTTCTGCATATATACTATTATATATGTGTATGGAATTATTTGATTAGGTAGGGATTTGCCCCTGCCGATTACATGGAGGTTTTATTATGTTTAATGTAAAGAAAAATATAGCCAAGCTCCTTGTTACTTGCATGGCTATCGGCATGCCCCTGACTGCTGTCCAGCCTGCTCAGGCTGATGCCAGCGTACTAGGGTCCATTTTAGGTGCAGGCATCCAGATGGCTGCCACCAACCAGCAGCTGAAGCAGCTAAATGATACTGAGGAAGGCCGGGAGGAGCTTTTCAAATCCATGAAGGAACAGCAGGGTGTCAACGAGGATCCTGTACTGAACCAGCGAGTGGACAGGATTATGGCAAACCTAACCAACGCCATTGCCCAGGTGGATCCGTCTATTACAGAAAAGCCATATAACTACTATATCAACCCAGATACCAGCTTCAACGCTTCCTGTTCCTTGGGTCACAATATGACCATCAATACAGGTATTTTCTCCCTGCTGACTACCGATGATGAAATCGCCGTAGTACTGGGACATGAAATGGGTCATGGTCAGAAGAACCACGTACTGAAGGGCTACCAGCAGGCTATTCCAGTAAATATTCTGGCTACTGCAGCTGCCGCTGGTGGCGGTACCGCTGGTGCCCTGGGTGCTACCATTGCTGCCAACTATATTGACAATGTACATATTACCAAGCCAATGGAGTGGGAAGCCGATAATCTTTCCTTTGAATACATGACCCACACTGATTACAATATCGGTGCTACTGCCGCTGTATGGCAGAAGGTTATGGAGGAATACGGTTCCAATCAGAGCAGCTTTGTAGGAGATATTTTCAGCCCATCTGACCATCCTAGCCATGAAGAACGCCGTGACAGTTATGCCAAGAAAATCAGCGAGTACTCCAACGGCGTTGTTACAGTGTCTGACGGTATGGTAAAAATCCATGACAAGGATTTTGTGGCGCCTGCCTCCATGAGCTCCATGAGCGGAGCTGAACGTTCCTACTTTGTAGCTGGCAATTTGGCCCGGTATTATCATAAGGGCACTAGAAATATCCCTGAGGCCCATGTTTCCAACGGCACTGTTTATGTGGAGGATCAGGCTGTTATGACTCCGGTGGAGGGAGATCCAACTGCCCAGGAGCTGGCTGACCGCTTCAACTCCCTGAGAAATTCCTGATAAAAAGGGAGCTGATGTAATTTATGTGGTCAAGACACAAGACCTCTATTATTATTGCAGTGGCCATTATTGCCCTGCTGGCAGCCTTTTGGTGCATGCCATCCTTTGCTTTTGTGTTCTTCCTGTCTGTACTGCTGACCTTGCTGTTACTGGATCCTGTGGACAAGCTCTCCACCAAGCTTCCCCGCAGCATTGCCGCAATTCTAGCCCTGGGAGGCTTTCTGGCCTTTTTCCTAGGGTTGATTGCGGTGGTTTCCAGCACCTTTGCCCCTACCCTGATAGAATTTACTGAGGAACTTCCCCGTGTGGCAGAAAAAATTCAGCAGATGAACACCTGGACTGACAGTGGTATCTTCAGAACCGGATTGGATGAAATTTGGAGCGAGCTAACCAATCTCACCACCGAAACCATCACTTCATCACTAGGGCTTATTCTGTCCATCTTCAACAAGGCCATTGATTTCATTATCATCATGTTTCTTGCCTTCTACCTGCTGGTGGACGGTGAGCAGGTAAAGAAATTCATTGCCAATCTGTTCCCTAAAGGAGATTGCAAGCGTATTGCCAGCCTTATGGACAGGATATTAATGTCCCTGCGGGTCTATGTCCGCAGCCAGCTGACCATGTGCTTTGTAACAGGTATTATTGTCTATCTGTACTTCACACTAATGGATCTATCCTATGGCTCAGTATTCGCTGTAGCCTCTGGTGTCAGCGAACTAGTGCCTGTACTTGGCCCTACCATAGCCTCCGGCTCTGGTATCATGATGACAGCTATTGTCACGCCGGATATGGCTGTTCCCACTGCCCTATTCTACCTGGTTATGACCCAGGTCAACCACAATGTCATCTATCCTGCCATTGTAGGCAAATCACTGAATCTTCATCCTGTGGCCATTATCCTGGGCATTATTCTAGGAGGCGAACTACTAGATGCAGCCGGCATGTTCCTGGCTGTACCATGTATGGTAGTCATTCGTCACGTTATTGAAGATATAAATGAACACAGTCATATAATGTAGCACAAACTACAGGCTGCTGAAGTGTACCCACGTCGACTCGCTCTCGCTCCTATATCGACATAGCGGATGCTAAGCTCTCACGAGGGGCATGAT
>CAVFWX010000050.1:0-12717 GCA_963626225.1 Anaerotignum sp. | reverse complement strand
ACGAGCCATGATTTATGCCGGTAGGACATAAATCATGCCCCTCGTGAGAGCTTAGCATCCACTAGGTCGATATAGGAGCGAGAGCGAGTCGACGTGGGTACACTTCCAGCGTTTTATTGTTGTCAGCACCATAGCTTGCATTAGCTTCGGCTATCAGCTGGGAAAAGATATTTCTAGAAAGCAGAAATGACCGCCCCAGTTCCAATAGTGCGGTCATTATCTGACTAAACTCTATAGGGCTGTCCGTCTATCGGCAGCACTTTTTATTTGCCTTAATTATACATCTTAGGCTGTTTAAAGTCAATATTAATCAACTTAGCAGCAATGCATCGGAATTTAGCTCGCTGCCAGCGGCCTTCTCAAACATGGCCAGCAAGTCCTTAATGGTAAGGTGCTTCTTTTCCTCACCCTTTACATCAATGAGTACCTTGCCGTCATGGAGCATGATGAGCCTGTTGCCACAGGCCAGAGCGTCCTTCATGTTGTGAGTGATCATCAGGGTGGTTAAATGCCGCTTGGTGACAATATCCGTGGTTAGAGACAGTACCTGGGCGGCTGTTTTTGGATCCAGTGCAGCGGTATGCTCATCCAGTAGCAGCAGCTTTGGCTCTACCAAAGTAGCCATCAGCAATGTCAGTGCCTGACGCTGTCCGCCGGAGAGCAGGCCTACCTTGGACTCCAGGCGGTCCTCCAGGCCAAGGTTCAAGGTCTTTAGCTGTTCACGGAAGAAATCCCTCTGGTGAGCAGAGGAGCCCCAGCGGAGGGTAGGGGTCTTGCCACGGCGGGAGGCAATGGCCATATTTTCCTCAATCTGCATATTGGCAGCAGTACCCATCATAGGATCCTGGAAAACACGGCCAATATACTTGGCTCTCCTATGCTCTGGCCATTTGGTAATATCCTGGTTGTCAATGATGATCTTGCCCCGGTCTACTGGAAAGGTACCAGCAATGGAGTTCATCAGGGTAGATTTGCCGGCACCGTTGCCACCGATAACGGTAACAAAATCACCAGGCTCCAGGTGGAGGGTAACGCCCTTCAGGGCTTTTTTCTCGGTAATGGTGCCAGGATTGAAGGTCTTGGCAATATCTTCTATCTTCAGCATCAGTTCTTCGCCGCCTTTCTCTTATTGAACTTGGCCTGGAACAGCGGCATGGAAAGGGCTGCTGCTACCAGAATAGCCGTAAAGAGCTTCAGGTCGTTTGGCGGCATGCCCATCTGCAGTACCACCGCAATAACGGCACGGTAGGCAATGGAGCCAAGGATAACAGAAATCAGGCAGTTCTTGAAGCTACGGGTGCCAAAGAGCACCTCGCCGATAATAACGGAGGCAAGGCCGATTACGATGGTACCTACGCCCATACCTACATCCGCAAAGCCGTTGGCCTGTGCCACCAGGGCACCGGACAGGGCTACCAGAGCATTGGAGAGCAGCAGGCCCAGGATAATGGTTACATCAGTGTTGACACCATTGGCACGGATCATATGAGGGTTGCAGCCGGTGGCACGGATGGCTGCACCGATTTCGGTACCAAAGAAAAGGTAGCAGGCCACAGCTGTAAGTACCACGCTAATCAGGCCCACAATCAAGATCATATTGGCCTGGGACATATCGGAAATGGCATACAGGGAAAAGATAGTATCAACCTGCAGCAGGGAAAGATTTGCCTTGCCCATGATACGCAAATTTACTGAGTAGAGAGCAATCATGGTAAGGATGCCCGCCAGCAGTGCAGGTATCTTCAGCTTGGTGCAGAGAATACCGGTGACAATGCCACCCAGCATACCGGCAACAGCAGCGGCGATCATGGCAGGAATAGGACTCCAACCAGCAGTAAGGCAGGCAGCGGCAGTGGCTGCTCCTAGAGGGAAGCTGCCCTCCACAGTCAGGTCGGCAATATCCAGTACCCTGAAGGTAATGTACACGCCAATAGCCAGCAGGGACCACAAAAGTCCCTGGGATATAGTAGGAATTATCAGATCCAAAATCATATCTCCCATCTTAATAAAATAGCTCCGGGCCTGTCCGCCGGGATAAGGTATCATCGGCAGAAGCACCCGGAGCAGATATTTTACATATTTTATACTACAGGATTACTCCACAACCTCGGCATCCTTCAGGATATCCTCTGGCAGGGTAATGCCCAGTTTAGCAGCATCAGCCTTGTTTACCATGGCCTTCAGAACCTTGGCAAACTGGATTGGCATGGTGGCAGGCTTTGCCTTGCCCTCCAGGATATCAGCAGCCATGTAGCCGGACTGCTTGCCCAGCTCGTAGTAGTCAACACCGTAGGTTGCCAGGCCGCCGCCCTTTACCATGTTGGCCTCGCCGCAGATAACAGGCTTCTTGGCAGGGTCGGTAACAGCTACCAGAGTAGGGATAGCGGAGGCAATAACATTGTCAGTTGGCTCATAGAAAGCATCAACCTTGCCTACCAGGCTCTGAGCTGCCTGCTGAATGTCATTTACGGTAGAAATAGTAGCAGCCTCTACCTTCAGGCCCTTGGACTCAGCATATTCCTTCATGGCCTGATACTGGATCTCGGAGTTTACCTCGCTGGAGGTATAGATGCAGCCGATGGTCTTGGTTTCAGGTGCGATCTTCAGCAGCAGGTCAATCTGTTCCTTGATAGGATTCATATCGCTGGTACCGGTCAGGTTGCCACCTGGCTCGTTGTTGCTCTTGACCAGCTTGGCACCCTCATAGTCGGTGATAGCGGAGCCAATAATAGGAATATCCTTGGTCAGGTTGGCAACGGTCTGGGCTGCAGGAGTTGCAATGGCATAAATCAGGTCATTCTTGTCGTTGACAAAGCGCTGGCCGATATTCTGCAGGTTGGACTGGTCTGCCTGGGCATTCTGCTGGTCAATAACCAGATTCTTGCCTTCCTCAAAGCCACGCTCCTTCAAGGCATCTACGAAGCCCTTGTTGGCAGCATCCAGGGCATTGTGCTCAACCAGCTGAACAATACCGATTTTGTACTGCTTGTCACCGCTGTTGCTAGCGGCCTTGTCATCGGAGCCACAGCCTGCAAAGAGGCCAAGGGACATAATGGCGGCGGCACACAGGGCTGCTGCCTTTATTTTTTTACTAAAAAACATCAAAAACCACCCCTTAATAATAATAAAAAACTTAAGTCATATTATACAATATCAGGAAACAAAAATCCATAATTATATTTACCTGTTAAAGGAAAAAAGTGTGTTGGCAGATATGTAATGTCATTTTGGGTTATAGCCCCAGGTAGTATACCCACGTCGACCCGCTCTCGCTCCTATATCGACATAACGGATGCTAAGCTCTCGTGAGGGGCTTGATAGCTGTTCGCTATCAAGACTCACGAGTCGCTAAGCACCGATGTCGATAAAGGGTCTCCTTAGGGTATAACTACCTGTGGCTTTGACGAAATGCCATGACTTATGGCTGCTTGGAGGATAGAGGAAAAATGCCACCTAATAGCTTAGGCGGCATCTTCCTTGTTGTGTATATTGTGTGGATTGTTACTTCTTTTCTCCAGGGATGTCCATAATAGCTTCTGGACCTCTCTGGCCGGTGCGGATGCGAACAGCATCTGTCAGCTCGGTTACGAAGATCTTGCCATCACCGTAGTTGCCGGTACGCAATGCCTTCTGGGCTGCGTCCAATACGGTTTCTACAGGAACCTCGCAGATAACAGTTTCCAGCTTGATTTTTGGAACCAGGTTTACATCGTACTTCTTGCCACGATAAACCTCTTCATGGCCCTTCTGGAGGCCACAGCCAAATACCTGGCTGACGGTCATGCCGAGAACGCCTACATCGTTCAGGGCTGCCATAAGCTCGTCCAACTTGGTGGAACGGGTGATGATTTCAATCTTGGTCATCTTCATTACAAAGCACCTCCATTGGCATTAGCCTTCATGACAGTGTTGGCCAGCATTTCGCTGGAATCCTCGAAGCTGCCCATGATGGTACCGCCGATAACGGAGCGGCCATAGCCACGCTCGCCGTGCTCCACAATATCAAGACCTGCCAGCTCCTCAGACTCATCAGCACGAACAGTAGTGAAGGCACTAACAATCTTGAAGAGGATGGTGGTACCTACAATAGCCAGAGCGTAGGCAACAACAGTGGAAATAATCTGTGCAACGAAGAGGTCGGTCTCGCCATAGAAGAGGCCGTTGGCACCGTCAGGATTTACTGCAGTGGTAGCCCAGAGGCCAGTTGCGATGGAGCCCCAGGTACCGCCGATGCCGTGAATACCAAAAGCATCAAGGGAATCATCATAACCAAGCTTTTCCTTGAGAACAGCTACAGCGTAGTAGCAGATAGCACCGCCTACCAGACCAATGATAATGGCAGGTACAGGCTCAACGAAACCAGCAGCAGGGGTAATAGCTACCAGACCAGCAATACAGCCGGATACAGCACCGAGAATGGTTGGCTTGCCGTTGAACTTCCACTCCATGAGTACCCAGGAAAGGGTTGCAGCTGCGGCTGCAGCCTGGCTAACAACGAAAGCACTAGCAGCAAGGCCGTTAGCACCAAGAGCGGAGCCGGCATTGAAGCCGAACCAGCCAAACCAGAGGATAGCAGCACCGAGAACAGTCATTGGCAGGTTGTGAGGCAGCATGGCGGTTCTGCCATAGCCACTGCGCTTGCCAAGAAGAATACAAAGGGTAAGACCGGATGCACCGGAAAGAATATGGATAACCAGACCGCCTGCGAAGTCAAGAGCACCAAGCTCTGCCAGGAAGCCACCGCCCCATACCCAGTGAGCCATTGGGTTGTAGATGAGAACAGCCCACAGCAGCATCAGGATAACGAAGGCCTTGAACTTCATACGCTCTGCAAAAGCACCGGTAATCAGGGCTGGGGTCAGAGCTGCAAACATGCACTGGAAGGCAACGAAGGCAAGCTCAGGAATGGTGCCGCCGTCAATAACCTTCAGGCCAATGCCGGAAAGGCCAAGCTTGCTGAAGTCGCCGATGAAGCCGTTTACATCAGGGCCAAAGGCCATGGTGTAGCCAATTACGATAAACTCTACAGAAATCATGGCCAGAATGAACATGCTCTGCATAATAGTAGTCAAAACGTTCTTGCTTCTAACCATGCCACCGTAGAACAGGGCCAGGCCAGGAGTCATAAAGAATACCAGGGCCGCACTGATGAGGACCCAGGCAGTATCGCCAGTATCAATCATGTCAATCAAATCCTTTCTCCACACTTACACACACAATACTGAATGATGACGGTTTTGCCTAAACAAAAATGCCGTCCCATAGCTACTTGTAAAAATAACTATGAGACGACACTGTCTCAGCAAATATAAAATTAATGATATATATCATATCGCCCGGAAAACAGAAAAATCCCGAAAAACTATCAGCTAGTTCTCCGGGACGCCCTTGTCCGTTTGATGTGTCTATTATAGCCACATGTTTTTTGTATGTCAATAGACAAATTTTATGTATACAAGAATACAAGCATACAAGACTTGCATTATGTGGTACAATTAGGAAAAATGGCGGAGAAAAAATAAAATTTGATAAACACAAGGAAAGAGGGATTTCAATGAAGATTGCAGAGAATCTCGCAGCAGGAAATGCCAAGCTGGCTGTTGTGGGCCTGGGATATGTAGGGCTTCCCTTGGCAGCAGAATTCAGCAAGCATTTTCCCGTCATAGGCTTTGACTTGAATGAGCAAAAGATTGCTTCATATAAGTCTGGTCATGATGTAACAGAGGAATTGGGAGATGAGGCATTGGCCCAATGCACCATTGATTTTACCAGCAACCCAGCGAGGCTGAAGGAAGCCAGCTTTGTGGTGATTGCGGTGCCCACTCCGATTCATGGAGATAAGACTCCTGACCTAGGGCCGGTAGAGGGAGCATCAAGGACTGTGGGCCGATATTTGCAGCCTGGTACAGTGGTGGTATATGAGTCCACTGTTTATCCTGGAGTTACTGAGGATATATGTAAACCTATTCTGGAGAAGGAATCTGGACTTGCCTGTGGAGAGGATTTCAAGATTGCCTATTCCCCGGAGAGGATCAATCCTGGTGACAAGAAGCACCGTCTGGTAAACATAAGGAAGATTGTTTCCGGCATGGATGGAGAAACCTTGGCAGAGGTATCCAAGGTATATAGCCAGATTATCCAGGCAGGAGTTTATGAAGCACCTACTATCAAGGTAGCTGAGGCGGCAAAGCTGGTGGAGAATTCCCAGCGGGATATTAATATTGCCTTTATGAATGAGCTGGCTATGGTATTTGACCGCATGGGCATCTCTACCCATGAGGTATGCAAGGCCATGGACACCAAATGGAATGCCCTAGGCTTCCGTCCTGGTCTGGTCGGTGGCCACTGCATTGGGGTGGATCCATATTATTTTGTCTATCAGGCAGAGCTTTTGGGCTATCATTCCCAGATTATCGCCGCAGGCCGCAGGGTCAACGATGGCATGAGCGAATTTGTGGCTCATGCTGCTGTAAAGAATATGATTCGTGCCGGAGTTGATGTGTCCAGGGCCAGGATTTGTCTAATGGGTATGACCTTTAAGGAGAATTGTCCAGATACCCGCAATTCCAGGGCATTGGATGTATACCACTATCTGGTGGACTATGGCATCAAGCCTGTGCTGGTGGATCCTGCCGCAGACAGCAGGGAATTTACCAGGGAATATGGCCTGCAGCTGACTCCTATGGAGGAAATCGGGGATATGGATTGCATTATCTTCCTGGTAGCTCATAAGGAGTTTGCTGCTATGGCTGCTGATGAGGTTAAAAGGCTCTTTGCCCCTAAGAATGGAAATTGTCGCAAGGTAATACTAGATGTAAAGAGCATTTTTAAACCAGAGGATTTTCCAGAGGAAGATTTTGTATATTGGAGCTTGTAATATGAAAAAATGGATTATATTGCTGCTGCTGTTGGTGGCGGCTGCTGGAGGCTGGTATTATTACGACAGCCAGCTGCAGCAGGATGCACACCCGGGGCAGGATATTACGGATCTTAGCAATGCATGGCAGGATGAGGGACTTTATCAGGCTGCCCTAGCCAAGCTGAAGGCCAATCCACCTATTGAGCCGGCTCTGGTGCTGACACCGGAGAAAACCGGAGCCCGCAGGATTGCCATTGTCTTTGATGGCATGGGAGCCAGGGGAGATATGGCAAAAATCGTGGATTTGCTGAATAAGTATAATATGAAGGCAATTTTCTTTATAGAAGGACAGAATGGGGGAGACAATCCGGAAATACTGCGGATTATTTCTGAGGGTGGCCAGGAAATTGGCAACTATACCTTTGCTGGCTCTACCCAGATTGAGAAGCTGACTCAGGAAGATTTGCTGCAGGATTTGTGCCGCAGCCAGAATGCCCTGATGCTTAGCGGGGCACAAAGCGTGAAATATTTCAATGCTGCCCGTTCCCAGTACAATGACTCTGTGCTGCAGGCTGTTCATGCTGCCGGAATGGATTTTGCCGTAAAGCCTAATGTTTATTTCAATCCAAACTCCTTGCATACCCCAGCTGATGCTGATGCCTTTGTAGCCAGTGTACCATTAGGAAGCATACTTGCCATCCAAGTTGGCACACCGGTGGATGCAGTGGTAAACGAGCCTGGCAAGACTGATGAGAAGCCGGCAGTGGACAAGCAGCCCACCATTGTGGACAATCCCCCTGCCCAGCCTGGCCCGCCACGGGAAAAGCTCATAGACGAAATAGAAAGATTGCTGGATGCCCTGGCCAGGGCCCAGGTGAAGGTGGAAAGTGCAGGCACCTTCAGGCAAATTAAATATGTACCGGCTGTTCCTGCACCAGCTGCTCCACCAGCACCGGGGGTGAATAAGAAATAATGGCTGAACAGGAGATTCTTACCTATCAAAAAAAGGACCGCCGCCTGCTGTCCAATGTGCCGGATTCTACCGGTACCAGAACCAACAGCGACCGCCGCAATGGTCACTTTGATACGAATAATTTTGCCCAGTATATAGACAATGAAAAGGCAGGTATCCGCTATTCCGTTGGCTATAAGGTAAAGGTTCAATACACATATAATGGCAGCAGAAATACCATAACCCTCCATTGTACGGATATATCCACTACAGGTATGCTGCTGGAAGGGCTGGGGAATTTGCCTCTGAAGGAGGCAGAAAAAATTCGCCTGACCTTTGATATTGCCGCCGGTTCCATGCCGGAGGGCTACGAAATGAGGGTGCGGAAGATGCCTGCCACCTGTGTCCGTATCGGCACAACTGCCGATGGACAGGGGATTTATGGCATGCATTTTGCCAAGAGTTTGTCAGAATACGCCAACGAAAAAAGAGGCAGGTATATGCTGGCCATAGCCTCCTTCTTCCTGCTGGTGATTACCATGATTATCATCATGATGCGGGCGGAGTCGGTTATTTATTTCAAGTTCAACCGCTATCTGTATTTATACAGTATTATTGCGGCTATCTTCCTGCTGTCCCGGTATCTCTTTGCCACTTTTTATCGTCCGGTAAAGGTGGATCCAAATTACACTCCGGGGGTGACGGTTATCATTCCTTGCTTTAATGAGGAGGAATGGATCCAGCGTACCATCCAGAGCTGTATCAACCAGGATTATCCTGTGGACAAGCTGGAGGTTATTGTGGTAGATGACTGCTCCAATGACCGTTCTGTGGAAAAAATCAAGGAAATGATAGAGAAGCTGAAAGCAGGGGACAAGGAGAACCGCTATCAGCTAGAGGGACGTATCAGCTACTATGTGCAGCCGGTAAACAAGGGCAAGCGAGATGCCATGGCAGTAGGTGCTTCCATGGCACAGCACGAGCTGCTGGTTTTCGTAGATTCAGATAGCTTTGTGGACCCTTTTGCTGTGCGAAATATCGTCCAGCCTTTTAAGGATGAAAAAATGGGGGGCGTTTCCGGACGTACCGATGTGGCCAATACATATACCAATTCTCTTACCAAGATGCAGTCGGTGCGATACTATATTGCCTTTCGTGTCATGAAGGCAGCAGAGGGATATTTTGATGCCGTTACCTGCCTGTCAGGGCCACTGTCCTGCTACAGAAAGGACTTGGTGCTGAAATATAGCGATGCCTGGCTGAACCAGAAATTCCTAGGACAGCGGGCCACTTTCGGTGATGATCGCAGTATGACCAATTTTATTCTGCGGCATAACCGCACTACCTATCAGGACACGGCGGTGTGCAGCACCATTGTGCCAAATTCCTACAAGATGTTCCTGAAGCAGCAGATGCGGTGGAAGCGTTCCTGGCTTCGGGAGTCCCTGATTGCCGCTCGGTATATCTGGAAGAAGGAGCCATTTATGGCACTGTGCTTCTATATGGGACTGGTGGTGCCTATTGCGGCACCGATTGTCGTGCTTTACAATTTGATTTATGTGCCTATTATGCATCGTGTTTTCCCATCAACCTTCCTGATAGGTATGCTGATGATGGCATTGCTTATGAGTATGGCTCAGCTGTTTCTCCGCCGCAGTACCACCTGGCTTTACGGTATGTGGTTCTGCCTCTACTATGAGGCTGTGCTGCTGTGGCAGATGCCTGTGGCCTGGTTTACCTTCTGGAAATCCACCTGGGGTACCCGCATGACTCCGGCTGACCTGGCAGAGCTGGCCAAGAAAAAGGCCAAGAAGCTGGGAAATAAGGCAGAGGCCTCTCAGGAAAGAAAGGAGGGCTGACCATGAGCTTGGGAGACAAGGATTTTACCCGCCGCAAGGATCGGATAAAGTTAATTCGCTCGTTATTTGAATGGATTGTGGTTGTGGGTATCGTGGCTGTATTGGTGACGCTTTTTGTGCAGCTAAAGACCTATCAGCCCTTTAGCCGGGAGGATATTAACACCTCCGGGGAAGATACAGGCTTTATTGCCCTTTCCTATTTCGGTGTAGACCGCATCGGCGATACCTCCAGTCTGATTGGCAAGGACCAGCTTCGTCAGCAGCTCCAGGCTTTGAAAAATCAGGGCTATGTTACCATTAGCCAAAGCGATATTGAGGACTACTATAAATACGGCAAGCCTTTGCCGGAAAAGTCACTGTATCTCATGTTTGAGGATGGACGTCGGGATACAGCCATCTTTGCCCATGATATTCTGGAGGATTTGAACTACAAGGCTACCATGATGACCTATACGGAGAAATTTGAAAAGGAGGATCCAAAGTTTCTGAAGCCAAAGGAGCTAAAGGAAATGGCAGATTCCACCTTCTGGGAAATGGGCACCAACGGCCACAGGCTGCAGTTCATCAATGTCTTTGACCGTTATGACAATTATATTGGAGAAATCAATCCTCTGAAATATGCCATGATGCGTCAGTATCTAGGCAGACGGTACAACCATTATCTCATGGACTATATCCGGGATAAATATGGTATGCCAAAGGAAAGTTTCCTCCACATGGAAAAACGCATCAGCTATGATTATGAGAGGATGCGGGATATCTATACCCAGGAGCTGGGCTTTGTGCCTCAGACCTATGTGCTGATGCATTCCAATACCGGGCGGTTTGGCAATAACAGCAAGGTAAGTGCTGTCAATGAGAGGTGGATCCGGGAATTATTCACCATGAACTTCAACCGGGAAGGCTATAGCCTGAATCGCCGCAACAGCAGCATATATGACTTGACCCGTATGCAGCCCCAGCCGTATTGGCCTATAAACCATTTGCTGATGCGTATTAAATACGATACGGAAAAGCCAGTGGACTTTGTGGCAGGTGATAATGTGCATCAGGAGGATTGGAAGCTGCTGGAAGGAGCTTCAGAAATCAAGCAGGAAAGCTATATACTGACCTCTGTGCCTTATGGCAGGGGGTTGGCAAGGTTGGAAAACAGCCAGAGCTTCCGGAATATGCATATGAGGGTACGGCTGGAGGGCAATTCCTTCGGCACCCAGGCATTGCTGCTACGCACCAGCAACAATATGAACAACTACATTGCTGTTGGAGTAGAAAATGGTTTCTTGGTGGTGAAGGAAAAGATAAATGGCAACACCAAGGAGCTGTATAAGGAATCTATTGATATACTGGATGGCAAGGAGCCTATTTCAATAGAAGAAGACAAGCGTAATGCAGAGGTAAAGGAACTGGAAACTTTTGCCCGCTATGCCGATAACACTGAACAGGCCAAGGAATATCTTGCCCAGGCTCAGGCGAAAAAGGATGAGCCAGTTAGAACCATTCAGGATGGTGCAGAGGCATATAAGGGCCAGCAAAGCTTCCATGGCCGTTTAGACAAGGAAGTAGGCGTAGACCTGAAGGACGACAAGCTGACCTTGGTATACGAAGGCAGGAATGTGGCAGAGGATATTCAGGTAGATAATATCTATAATGGCAGCGTGTATCTGCTGTCGGCATGGAACAATGATGCCTGGAGCCAGCGGAACCTGGCAGATGATGTATATGACGGCATCTACGAAAGCCTGGTTATCCGTGACAATACCGGCTTGGAGCTGGACAAGGAGGAGGTACTGTTTTCCTCTGAGCTGACAGGCTGGCAGAAGCGGCAGTTGGAACTGCAGCGAATCTGGGAATCCGTGCTGGGCTTCTTCCTGAAATATTTGTGATGATGAAAGCATAAGCTGATAGGATGATAATATGAAAAAAGCATTAACAGCAATCTTGGCAGCAGGCAGCTTCCTGCTGTCTGCCGGCTGCAATGGCAGTCCCATACAGAGTGCTCCCCATGAGCCGGTAGCCATGACAGCCTGGGTAGCAGATTGGGATATGAAGCAGGGCATGACAGAATATGGCCAGATACAGGGCAATATAGAGCATCTTTCATATTTTGCAGCCAGGTTCCAAAAGGATGGCAGCCTGATGATTCCTGAGTCCATTACCCAGGGGCGGCAGGGACATGAGCAGTCTACAGACTACCTGACCGTGGTTAATGATGCGGAATCCGGCAAGGGAGATATCCGGGACAAGGATTTGGAAGTTCTCCACAAGGTGCTGAAAAACAAGAAATCTCGGGCGCAGCATATTCAGGAGCTGTTGTCCCTGGTAGAGGACAATGGCTACGGTGGCCTGGAGATTGACTATGAAAGGGTCTTTAAGGACAAGGAGCTTATTGGCAAGTATCTGGATTTCCTACAGGAGTTGAATGTAGCCTGCCAGGAAAAAAATATCCATCTTAGGGCAATTTTGGAACCAAGCATGGATTTTACTGCTGGTTTCCCAGAGGGGCCTGAGTATGTGGTAATGCTGTACAACCTTTATGGCACCCACAGCAACGCTGGGCCAAAGGCCAATGGCAGCTTTATTGAAAAGACTATTGAACGCATGGCAGCATTGCCTGGGGACAAGGGTGTAGCCTTGTCTACTGGTGGCTGCATGTGGGAGGCAAGGCTTCTGAAGCTGAAGCATGATAAGGGAAAGTTCATCAATGAAGCCAAGGCCATTAGCCTCCAGCAGCAGTTCAAGGCAGAACCTCAGCGGGATCCGGAAAGTGCTTGTCTGTATTTTGATTATACGGACAAAGGCAGCGACTACACTATTTGGTATGCAGATAGTGAAACCATCAATGCCTGGATTACAGTGGCAGCCAACAAAGGCATAAAATCCGTCAGCCTTTGGCGGCTGGGAGGCAATACAGATGTGGCCCAGATAGATGCCAGCGGGAAATAAGGGGATAAGATGGACAAGAGAAAAATCAGCAAGGGATTGGCCCTGCTTGCCTGTGTAGTAGCCTTGGCTCTGCCTGTGTCGGAAGCCCATGCCGCTGACTATAC
>CAVFWX010000049.1:0-12830 GCA_963626225.1 Anaerotignum sp. | reverse complement strand
CGCTCTCGCTATTTTTCTCGCCTAGCGGATGCTAAGCTCTCGTGAGGGGCATGATTTATGGCCTACCGGCATAAATCATGGCTCACGAATCGCTAAGCACCGAGGCTCGAAGAATACCTGCTTCAGGCACATGCCCTGCCCTCAGCCTGTCGGAAGGTAGTACCTGTGAATTTCCAGCAACTGAGGAGTGTTGGTGAAGAAAGCTGGAACTCTGTATATCGACACCCCGCCGGAGGTGGATACTACTTTTTGAGCCGGTCGCCCCGCTTTGCCGTAGAGGCAAAGTGGCCCATTCTACTATCCACGGAAAAACCGCGATGATTTTACAGCCCGAGGGAGCTTTAGCTCCCAGGGCAAAATCTGTAGAAAGCACAATCCGTCGGAATGGGACATTTGGCGTAGGGCGAAAAAAGTACCGTATCCACGCAGGCGGGGGTATATATACATTACGCTTCCTCTGTCTTTTCCTCCAAATACTCCCAGCGTTCCATCAGTTTCTCCAATTCAGCTGATACCCTGGTTTCTTCCTGGGTCAGTTCCTGGATACGGTCATAGTCCGTTGCAAACTGGCTCATCTGAGCATGAATCATCTTCAGCTCTCCCTCTTTGCTGGCTATAACTGCTTCTATTTCGGCATATTCATGCTTTTCTGACATAGTAAGTCCTTTTTTCTTTGGTTTGTCCTGCTGATAGGCTTTTTTACCGCTGATGATTTCCCCGCTTTGCTTTTTGGCTGCCAGCATCTCTGACTGAATCCGCGCTTCCTCCTTTGCTTCTGCCTCTGCCCGCTGGTGATAATCGCTATAGCCTCCCACAAAGGATTCTATGGCTCCAGGCTCCTTGCCGGTATAAACAAATACCTTCCTGGCCATGCGATCCGTAAAGAACCTGTCATGGGACACAAAGATAATTGCTCCATTGAAATCCTCAATGAAATTCTCCAAGATTCCCATGGTTTCCAAATCCAGATCATTGGTAGGCTCATCTAGCAGCAATACATTAGGTGCCTCCATCAGCACCCGCAGCAGGTATAGCCGCCGCTTTTCGCCACCGGACAGCCTAGCAATCTCCGTATATTGCAAATCCGGCGGGAACAAAAACCTTTCCATCAGCTGACCTGCTGAAAGCTTGGTGCCATCTGCCATGGTTATATAATGGGCTGCTTCCTGAATGTACTCCTTGGCCCGAAGCCTGCCATCCATTTCCACATTGGTCTGAGCAAAATAACCGATTTTTACCGTCTGCCCAATATCCACTTTACCACTGCTTGGCTGCAACCGCCCGGCAATAATATTCAGCAAGGTGGATTTGCCCGTACCATTGCCTCCCAAAATACCAATACGGTCATTTCTTAGCACAGTGTAGCTGAAATCCTTGATATAGGTTTTATCCTGCCAGCTGTAGCTTACATGATCCAACTCAATAATCTTTCGCCCCAAGCGGCTGCCAGCCAAACCAATTTCCACCTGGCTCCTGTCCAAATCCACCTTCTGATTTTTTACTTCCTCATACCGCTGGATTCTAGCCTTCTGCTTGGTGGAACGAGCCTGGGCACCACGGCGTATCCAAGCCAATTCATTGCGTAGGAAATTCTGCCGTTTCCGTTCCCCGGCTTCCTCCCGCTCAATACGGGCCGCCTTTAGCTCCAAAAACTCCGAGTAATTTCCCTGATATGTATAGGTTCGTCCCTTGTCAAACTCCAAGATACCACTAGCGACCCTGTCCAAGAAATATCTGTCATGGGTTACCATGAGCAGTGCCCCCTTCCAGTTAGCCAGATATTCCTCCAGCCAACCTATGGTTTCACTGTCCAGATGGTTGGTAGGCTCGTCTAAAAGCAACAAATCACAAGGCTGAATCAGGGCTGTTGCCAAAGCCAATCGTTTCTGCTGACCTGCAGATAAGGAGCCAACCTTAGCCTCAAAATCCACTATCCCAAGATGGGTAAGAATATTCTTGGCCTCGCTTTCCATAGTCCAGCCCGATAGTGCATCGATCTGCTCTGATGCCTTGACCAGCTGGTTCTGTACCTGCTCCGATACATCTCCGGCCTCGCTTTTAGCCAGGGCAGACTCATAGCTACGGAGAGCCTGCATTAATGGGCTATCGTCCTTAAAGGCCTCCATCAGCACCGTATTCTCTGGGTCAAATTCCTTGGACTGTTCCAAATAGCTGATGCGGAGGTTCCGCATCTTTACCATAGAACCTGTATCAGCAGACAGCTTCCCTGCCACGGTTTTCAGAAAAGTAGACTTGCCTGTGCCGTTGACACCTACGATGCCAATTTTCTCCCCGTCATTTACATTGAGGTTTACATGGCTGAAGAGGGTCTTTTCACCGTAGCTTTTCCCCAGTTCCTCTACTGTCAAAATCATTTGGCTGCCTCCCCTACATTTTCCTCAGTCCTGTCCACAATCTCCTCATGCTCCTGCTCCAACGGCTTTGGCAACCGCACCAAGATACGAGTTATGCGGAGATTGTCCATTTCCTCCACAAAGAAATCCCTGTCGTTCCAACTGGCCTTCATGCCCATGCTAGGCGGAGACTGGACATTATTGTACAGCCAACCGCCAATAGTATCAATATTGTCTGCCTCAATATCCATTTCCAGGATATCGCAAACCTCCTCCAACAGCAGCTTGGCATCAATGGAGTACAGCGTATCATTGCGTTTTTCTACCATAGGACGCTCCTGGTCAAATTCGTCCTGAATCTCGCCTACGATTTCCTCAATAATATCCTCAATGGTTACCATGCCTGCGGTTCCGCCGTATTCGTCCACCACAATAGCCAGCTGGGAGCGATCCCGCTGCATCATCTTCAGCAGCATGCTGATTTTCATGGTTTCCGGCACAATAAGGCATTTGCGCACCAGCTGCCGCAGCCGTGGACGGCGATGCTTGTAGAGATAGCCAATCAAATCCTTGATATGCAGGAAGCCGATAATATCGTCCTTGTCCTCCCGGCACACCGGATAGCGTGTCATGTGCTCAGACACTGCTACCTGAATATTTTCGTCAAAGCTGTCCTCTGTATACAGGCATACCATATCCGTCCGAGGAATCATGATTTCACGGACATTGCGGTCAGAAAAATCAAATACATTGTCCACAAAGTCCAGCTCTGTCTTGTCAATATATCCCTTCTTGTGGCTTTCCTCCATGAGAATACGGATTTCCTCTTCCGTATGGGCTGTATCCTCGCTTTCGGACTCTACCGGAATACCCAGCTTTTCTGCTGTAAAATTGGCCACATGGTTTAGAACCCATACAAAGGGGTACATGACATTCTGGAACATAAGCATAGGCATGGCAATATTCAATGTCACTGCCTCTACCTTCTGTATGGCCAAGTTCTTTGGTATCAGCTCGCCGCAAATAATATGCATGGCAGTAATCAAACCAAAGGCAATGGCAAAGGACACGGTAGTGGCCAAGGCACCGCTAAGGCCCACATATTCAAATACAGGCTCCAGCATGGCACTGACGGTAGGCTCCCCTAGCCAACCAAGTCCCAGGGAAGCCAGGGTAATGCCCAGCTGAGTAACGGACAGGGACACATCCAAATGGTCCGTCAGCTTCTTGGCATAGGCCGCCCGGTTATTTCCCTCATTAATCAATGTTTCCAGCCGTGAGCTGCGAATCTTCACCACGGCAAACTCTGCAGCCACGAAAAAGCCATTCATCAGTACCAGTACAATAACCAGCACCAGCTTTATAATTGTGGTTGTAACGTCCAAAGGTCATCCTCCTATATATTATGCAAATCTATTTCTACTACTGCAAAAATTCCCTGGTAAATGCCGCCATTTCCTCCTCGGACATATAGGGATTACCAAAATCCATCCCTTCATATTCTGCCTGGGATGGTTGCTGGTGACTCCCATTATTTCTCTGGGAAGCCGGCATGCCGTAGCTACCGCCATATCTTTTTTGCCTGTTGGCTGCTTCTGCCAAATCTGGCTTACCTTCCTTGTCATTGCAGCTCATGCGACAGCGAGGATAATTGCTGCAGCCCCAAAAATCACCATTTCTGCCATGGCGTTTCTGCATGATGCCAATACCGCATCTTGGGCATTTTACCGCATTTTCCACCGCCAAGGTTACACCGTTGGCCTTTTGGCACATGCTACGGGTAAAAGCAATCTGTCCCTGAAGAAAGGCCTCCAAGGAACCCTCACCCTCTGCCATGGAATGGAGCTGATCCTCCCAAATGGCGGTAAAGTCCGGATAGGACAATTCCTGAGGCACCGCATCCACCAGCAGATAACCAGCTTCCGTAGGCTGGAGATATTTTTTCCTGCCATTTTCCTTCATGAGCTTTCGCTTGTTGATAAGCTCGTCTAGGATTGTGGCCCTGGTGGCTTCGGTGCCAATGCCATAAACTGCCTTCAGCTGCTTCTTTGCCTCCGGATCCTGGACAAACTTGTGAATATCCTTCATGGCAGCAATCAAAGAAGCCTGGGTAAATCTCACTGGAGGCTTGGTAACGCTCTGGGAGATTTCCCCAGAAAGATACTCTGCATCGTCACCCTTTTTCATTGGTGGCAGGGTATCGCCTGCATCCTCAGCGGCTTCATTTTTATCTGCATCATCATTGTCTGTTTCCTGCTCTTCCCCAGCAGATTTTTTTCGAGTGTAAAGAGCCTTCCAGCCCAAATCTATTTCTGTCCTGCCACTGGCAGAAAACAGCTCATCCTTGTAGTCGATCTCCACTTTGGTCTGATAATAGGTATGCACCGGATAAAACTGGGCCAGATATGCCTGGGCAATGAGAAAATAAATATTTCGCTCCATGGCATTCATCTTGGACACATCGGCCTTGACCCGGGTAGGAATAATTGCGTGATGGGCGGAAATCTTCTTGTCATTCCAAGCCCGGCTTTTGATGCTGCCATCTGCAGAGGCTGCCCAGGCAGCAAGGCTTTCCTCCCCACAGCCCTGAAGGTTCTGCAAGATGCCCTTGCTATCCTTAAACTGATTGGTTGGCAGGTACTCACAGTCAGAGCGGGGATAGGTGGTCAGTTTTCGCTCATAGAGGCTCTGGGCTGTATCCAGCACCTGCTGTGGCTCATAGCCATATCGCCTGCCTGCCAATACCTGCAGAGTAGACAGGGAAAACGGCAGTCGCTGCAGTTCCTGCTTCTTGCTTTTGCTGTAGCCGGATATCTTGCCCAGCCGTGGCTCCTGCAAAAATTCCTTTAGCTTGGCCTCAGCAATAGCCTTATCCACCAGCCGTCCCTCTGAATCCAGCCCTTGCTGGATATCCTTTGGCTTCCACTGGGCCTTGAACTGACCGTTTTTATGCTGAAAAATCCCCTTGATATTGTAGTAGTCCACTGGCTTGAAATTCTCGATTTCCCGTTCCCGCCGCACCACCAATGCCAAGGTAGGAGTCTTGACCCTGCCAATAGGCAGTACCAACTTCCTGTGGCCTGACCGCTGAGCCGCCATGGTATACGCTCTAGACAGATTCATGCCAATCAGCCAGTCAGCCCTGGCCCGTGCCAATGCCGACTGCCGCAAATTGAAAAACTCCCCATTGGGACGCAGGCTGTCGATGGCATCCCTTATGCTCTTTTCATCCAGGGCATTGAGCAAAATACGCTGGACAGGCTTTTGGCAGTCCACATATTCCAGTACCTCATCCACCAGCAGCTGTCCTTCCCGATCCGGATCTCCTGCATGGATGATTTCATCAGCCTGGCTAATAAGCTGCCTTACCACATTAAACTGACGGGCACTACTCTCCGACACCATCAGCTTCCACTTATCCGGAATAATAGGCAGATCCTCTGCCCGCCAGGTTTTGTATTTTGCATCGTATTCCTGTGGCTCCGCCTGCCGCAGCACATGGCCAAAAAGCCAGGTCACAGTACCTCCGCCAGTTTCAATAAAACCATTTCCCTTACGCTGAGGCCCTGGCAGTACCGCCGCCAGCTCCCGCCCCATGCTAGGCTTCTCCGCTATAAATAAACGCACTCTTCGCACCTCTATCTTCAAAATTATCTAATATCTTATTGTACCACGGCTGGCAAGGGCTTTCCAATTTCTCCCAGCAAAAAAGCCATGTACCTGCCTAAACAGAATACATGGCTCTGGATATTTTATTTTACATCATGGCTCCGTCAAAACCAGTCAGGGTTGCGAAGTAATCCTCGTTGGTTTCTGCCCGGCGGATAAGCTCTACGCTGCCATCCTCATGGAGCAGCAGCTCTGCACTGCGGAGCTTGCCGTTGTACTGGAAGCCCATAGCATGGCCGTGGGCACCGGCATCATGGATGATGATGCGGTCGCCAATGTCGATCTTTGGCAGCTTGCGATCAATGGCAAATTTGTCATTGTTCTCGCACAGGGAGCCTGTTACATCATATACATGGTCGCAGAGGGCCTTTTCCTTGCCGGAAATGGTAATATGATGATATGCACCATAGAGGGCAGGACGCATCAGGTTGGCCATACAGGAATCCAGACCAATATAATGCTTGTAGGTCTTCTTCTCGTGGAGCACGGTGGATACCAGCCAGCCAGCAGGACCGGTCATAGCACGGCCGCTTTCCATCTTGATGGCCAAATTGGTCAGGCCGGCAGGGCCAAGGATCTCCTCATAAGCCTGCTTGATTCCGGCACCTACTGCCTCCAGATCCACGGGATCCTCCTCAGGGCGATACGGAATGCCTACGCCGCCGCCCAGGTTAACAAACTCCAACTCAATGCCAAGACGGTTCTTTATTTCTACCGCCAGGTTGAACATAAGCTTTGCCGTGTAGATAAAGCCCTCAGTACGTCGCTCATTGGAAATAACCATGGTATGGAGTCCAAAACGCTTTACGCCTCTATCCTGAGCCATCTTATATGCCTCAAAAATCTGGTCATAGGTAACACCGTATTTTGCCTCGGTAGGCTTGCCGATAATATCATTGCCTTCAATGAGGTTGCCTGGGTTGTAGCGGAAGGACAGGCACTTTGGCATACCCGCATGCTTTTCCAAGTATTCAATATGGGAAATATCATCCAGATTGATGATAGCCCCCAGCTCAATGGCCTTCTGGAACTCATCCGCAGGAGTATCATTAGAGGTCAGCATAATATCTTCGCCCACAACGCCAGCTGCCTTGGACAGCAAAAGTTCAGGTAGAGAGCTGCAGTCCGTACCGGCCCCCTCCTCAGCCAACAATTTAATCAGCTTTGGATTTGGGGTAGCCTTTACGGCAAAATGCTCCTGGAACTTTGGTGCCCAGCTAAAAGCCTGCTGCAGCTTGTGGATATTGTTGCGGATGGCCTTTTCATCATAAATATGGAAAGGAGTTGGATACTTGGCAATAACCTCCTCCAGCTGATCCTTATTAAGTGGGAAAGTCTTTTCACTCATAATACTGCCTCCATGTTATATACATTTCGTTATAGAACACTATCCTGTAATGTAGATTTTGTTATATTACATTTAGCCATATTATAAGATAGAAGAGAATTAATGTCAATTAGAATTTCCCTGTCTTTGCCACTTCAGCAGCAGGGCAGAATTGATAATAACCAGCACAGAGCCGCCGTTATGTACCAGGGCTCCTGCCACTGGATTCAATATACCCGCCATGGCCAGGATAATAGCTATGAAATTTACTCCCATGGAAAAGCACATATTCAGCTTGATGGTAGTCATCATGCGACGAGATAGTGCCAACAGATGGGGCAGTTCCCTGATGTCATCGTCCACCAAGGCAATATCTGCTGCCTCTACAGCAATATCCGTACCAGCGCCTCCCATGGCAATGCCCACATCAGCCTTCTTCAGAGCAGGAGCATCATTGATGCCATCACCAATCATGCACACCGGCATCATTTGATACTGATAATCCCTGATATACTCCAGCTTGCTTTCCGGCAGACATTCGGCACGCACCTCATCAATATGCAGCTGCCTTGCCATATAATTTGCGGCATGAGTATTGTCCCCAGTCAGCAGCACCGGCTCCACCTTCAGTGCCTTTAGCTCATCAATCATCTGCTGGCTATTTTCCCGCAGGGTATCGGACAATACCAGATATCCTGCAAGGCTTCCCTCAATGGCTACATAAATAATGGTACAGCCCTGCTGCAGCCAAGTAGTAATTTCCTTGCTCTCGGCAAAATCCTTGGGCATATCTACGCCTTTATCCAGCAACAATTTTACCGTTCCAGCCCAAAGCTGCCTATTGCCGACTACAGCCCCTATGCCACCGCCGGGTATCATCTGAAAATTATCTGCCAGATATAAATCTTCTCCTACACTAACAGTAGCTTTGCCTTTATCCTTCTGCCAGCACTGAACTACTGCCTTGCCTAAAGGGTGCTCAGACAGCTTTTCCGCAGAGGCAGTCAGATGATAAATTTCTTTCTGCGTATAATCCTCTCCTAAGCTGCATATATGAATTACATTTGGCGTGCCGTAGGTCAAGGTGCCGGTTTTATCAAAGGCAACAGCTTTGACTCCTGCCAATCTCTCCAAGGCATCACCCTGCCCTACCAAAAAGCCATGCTTGGTGGCGTTGCCAATGGCTGCCATAATAGCAGTTGGAGTAGCCAGAACCAAGGCACATGGACAGAAAACCACCAGTATAGTAACCGCTCTGATAATTTCCCCTGTATAAGCCCAAGTCATAGCCGCTGCTGTCAAGGCAATTATCACAATCCAGGTAGCCCATCTATCGGCAATGCTGACAATCTGAGCCTTGCCTGCATCAGCAGACTGCACCAGACGTATCATCCGCTGAATGGAGCTGTCCTCTCCCACCTTCAATGCCTTCATTTCAAAGGCACCAAATTGATTTACCGTACCGCTGGACACCTCATCTCCAACGGTCTTATCCACCGGCATGGACTCTCCGGTCATAACAGACTGATTTATAGAAGTCTGTCCTTGGATAATAATGCCATCTACCGGCACCCGCTCCCCTGGCAGCACCCGGAGAATATCTCCCACCTGTACCTGGGCTGCTGGCAGGATTTCTTCCTTATCCTGCACTAGCCTTCTTGCTGTAACCGGAGTAAGCTGAACCAGCTTTTCTATTCCAGCCCTGGCCTTGGCTACGGTCAACTCCTCCAGCAGAGCTCCCAGCTGCATGATTACTGCAATCTCTCCGGCAGCAAAATCCTCGCCAATAATGACTGAAGCTATCAGTGCCAGGGATACCAGCACATCCGCCTTTATATCAAATTCTGTAATCAACCCAATGGCTGCCTCCAGCACAATAGGCAGTCCGCACAGCACAATGGCAACCCAGGCTATGTCAAAGCCAAAGGGCTGAATATCCATCAGACTTGCCAATATAGCCACAGCTGATATGATTAAAAATACTATATCTTTCTTGATGCCTCCTAGCTCTAGGAGCTGTTCCAATTTTTCCATATTTCCTGCCTCCTTAATCGTCTATATACCCTAGTAGGTATAGGTAGATTATACCCATACCGGTATATGCTGTCAAGAAGAGCAATAAAAAAATCCCTCCCGTATGCGAGAAGGATTCTGAGTATCTATTTAGCCCATATTGGCAAATCTTTCCACGGCCTTGGTAAACTGCTCAATGGTCTTGTCCGCATCGCCATGCTCAATGCCGTCCTTGACACAGTGGCGGATATGGCCCTCCAGCACGATTTTGCCGCAGCCATGGAGGGCAGATTTGGCAGCATTTAACTGGCTGAGAATATCCTCGCAGGGTACATCCTCATCAATCATGCGGTTGATAGCCTGAACCTGCCCCACAATCTTGTTCAATCGCCTGTGAAGATTCTCTGCATCCATACATTGCTTCATAAAACACACCTCCGAAATTTTTTCTATACTGATTATAACCCCTAAATTATTTTAGGGCAAATGATATTCAATTTGCCCTCATCGGGGTTTCGACGCGGCTGGAGATATACACTCCACTATAATTTTTCTCTCTACATCTTTTATTTTTGCTAATTTTATATTATAATAGCATAGCGTATTGGGGAGAGGTGTCCGAGAGGTCGAAGGTGCCTGACTCGAAATCAGGTGTGGTGTCAAAGCCACCGAGGGTTCGAATCCCTCTCTCTCCGCCATTTTGTCAAGCATCACCTGAGATTCTAAGTTTCTTTCTTGGATTCCAGGTGTTTTTATTAGGCAACTTACTATAAATAAAAGGAGAGTCAAAAATGACAGACCGTATCCGTACCCGATTTGCTCCTAGCCCTACCGGCTATATGCACATCGGCAACCTGCGTACCGCATTGTACGCCTATTTATTTGCCAAGGCCAACAAGGGAGATTTCCTTCTCCGCATCGAGGACACTGACCAGAAGCGTTTTGTATCTGATGCTGTAGACTTCATCAATCGTACCTTGGCTGCTGCCCACATCGTACCAAATGAGGGTCCGGACATCGGCGGCGAATACGGCCCATATATCCAGAGCCAGCGGCTGGACATCTACAAAAAGTATGCTGAGGAGCTTATTGCCAATGGCCATGCTTACCGTTGCTTCTGCTGTGATTGCAGCGAGCAGCAGCACGAGGCTCAGGAGGCTGGAGAAGCCAAGGCTTTCGGTGGCTACAACCGTGCCTGCCGTGACCTGCCACAGGAAATTATCGACCAGTACCTGGCAGAGGGCAAGCCTTATGTTATCCGCCAGAAGATGCCTCTTAGCGGCGAGACCGTATTTAACGATGCTGTTCATGGCCAGATCAGCTTCAAAAACGAGGAGCTGGAGGATCAGGTTATCCTGAAGCAGGACGGCATGCCTACCTACAACTTCGCCAATGTTATTGACGATCATCTCATGCATATTAGCCATGTTATTCGGGGCACTGAGTTCATTACTTCCACCCCTAAGCATGTGCTGCTTTATCAGTTCTTTGGCTGGGAGCCTCCTGCCTTCATCCATCTGCCACCTGTTATGGGCAAGAACGAGGACGGCTCCGTTTCCAAGCTTTCCAAGCGTCATGGTGCCACTGGCTTTAGCCAGCTAGTAGAAATGGGCTATCTCCCTGAGGCTATTACCAACTATGTAGCCCTCCTGGGCTGGAGCCCTAAGTCCGAGCAGGAAATCTTTACCATGGATGAACTTATGGAGCGGTTCTCCCTGGATGGCCTTAGCAAATCCCCAGCGGTATTTGACTACAACAAGCTGGACTGGGTAAACGGTGAATACTTCAAAGCCATGAGTGATGCTGATTTTGCTGCCGGTGCCAAGAATTTTGCCGGTGAGTTGCCAGCGCAGCTAGGGGAGGACAGATGGCTCTATCTGGCCGGTCTCCTTCGCACTCGTGTTAGCCGCTACAACCAGGTGCCTGAGCAGATTGGTTTCTTCAGCCAGCTACCTGACTACGATGTAGAACTCTTTACCAACAAGCGTAACAAGGTAAATCCTGAAAAGGCTGCGGAGATTCTCCCTACCGTTATTGCCATTCTGGAAAAGGTTCAGGACTGGACACCTGAGGGCATTGATGCTGTGCTCCAGCCTGGTGTGGCTGAATCAGGCATCAAAATGGGTACCTTTATGTGGCCTGCCCGCATTGCCCTTTCCGGACAGAAGGTAACTCCTGGCGGCGTAACAGAGCTTCTCTATATTCTGGGCCAAGAGGAATCCTTCCGCCGTCTACAGCTGGGCCTGTCCAAGGTTCAGTAAGGCAATACACGTCAGCATTTCCGACAACTTTTAGTTTCTCTGAAAAATTTTAAAATTTTTCCTTGACAAATATATCGTCTTGCTGTATTATTGTTATTGTCATTGGCGCGTTGGTCAAGTGGTTAAGACTCCGCCCTCTCACGGCGGCTTCAAGGGTTCGAATCCCTTACGCGTCACCAATTGATAATTCAGGCTGGAACTTTGTTCCAGCCTTTTTGTTTTATCTAAAACCAGCTTATCAAGAGTAGGTACACCTATATGTACTCTGACAGCCTTTTCTTTTTCCCTGTTGACTAGCATATATTGTAGGTGTATGATTTTACCATAAATTATCGTCAAAGGAGGAGTCTATGTTGGGTGACCAGCGCCGCCAAAAAATCCTATCCCTGCTGCAATCTGCCGAAAAGCCCCTGTCCGGAGGAGCCTTGGGCAAGGCCACCGGCGTCAGCCGTCAGGTGGTAGTGCAGGATATAGCACTTCTCCGCAGCCAAGGACATTCCATCCTAGCCACTGCCAGAGGATATCTCCTGGAGCAACCCCACAGCATCAGCCGCCTCTTCAAGACCTGCCACAGCCCGGAGCAGACCCAGGACGAGCTTACCGCCATTGTGGACCTAGGGGGCTGCGTGGAGGATATTATCATCAACCACCGCATCTACGGTAGGATTGCCGCTCCACTAAACATCAAAAACCGTCGGGACATCAAAAAATTTATGGAAGATATGGCCACCGGCCGCTCCGAGCCATTGTCCCAGGTAACCTCCGGCTACCACTTCCACCACGTATCAGCCGAAAACCAGGAAATCCTAGACGAAATCCAATCCACCTTGGAATCTAAAGGCTACCTCTCCCCCTTACTACCTTACGAAAAAGAACATATTTGACTTAGGAAGATTTGATTTACAGAAAGATTATATTTGAGTATAGTCACCTTGTATTTTATGTGAATTTGAGAAAAAGGCATGGCATGTGCCTGAAGCAGGTATTCTTTGAGCTTAGCATCCGCTAGGCTCAAAAAATAGCAGGAGCGTGCCTGCAAGGGCACTGCCATGCCTAATATGCTTAGTAACTTCAATAAAATACGGATATTGCACTTCGATGAACAACTCACCACAAGTACAATATCCGCTTTTTTATTTCTATATTATTTTTTACAGCTCCCCAGCCATAGCCTTCCGCATAGTCTCATACAGCTCCGCCGTCTCC
>CAVFWX010000048.1:2017-12995 GCA_963626225.1 Anaerotignum sp. | reverse complement strand
AGTATTTTTTTATTATATTACTCTAGGAATAGAAAATATATTGTATACAACATAGCTGGCAGGGCTAGGCAGTGATGTGGATGGGGAATTTCCTTAGCATATTTTTAGGTGTTACAACATTTTCTAGGACAAAAGACGTATTTTTAGGATAGCTATTGACTTAAAGTTTACTTTAAGTATTATGCTGTATTCGCAACGAGGATAATACCACTTGTAAAGGAGTTGGATTTTATGTATTTAGATAAAATTGACGGCCCTGCTGATCTGAAGGGGCTTAATTCAGCGGAGCGTAAAGAGCTTGCTAAGGAAATGCGGGCTGCCCTTTTGAAGCGTGCCAGCATCCACGGCGGTCACTTTGGCCCGGATTTTGGCATGGTGGAAACCACTATTGCCCTCCACACCGTCTTTGATTCCCCACGTGACAAATTTGTCTTTGATGTGTCCCATCAGGCATACAGCCACAAGATGCTCACTGGCAGAAAGCAGGCTTATCTTGAGGAGGAGCATTATGACGATGTTTCCGGCTACACCAATCCAGAGGAAAGTGAGCATGATATGTTTAATATCGGCCACACCTCCACTTCCCTGAGCCTTGCCTGCGGCTTGGCAAAGGCTAGAGATTTGAAGGGAGACCATGAGAATATCGTAGCCATCATCGGTGACGGCTCCATGAGCGGCGGCGAGGCTCTGGAGGGACTGGACACCATCGGAGAACAAGGTACCAACCTTATCATCATCTTCAACGACAACGATATGTCCATTGCCGAAGTTCACGGCGGCATGTACAAGGGCTTCCGGGAGCTACGGGAAACCATTGGCCAGAGCCAGCACAATCTCTTTAAGGCCATGGGACTGGACTACCGTTTTGTAGCAGACGGCAATGATGCAGAGGCTGTTATTGCTGCCCTGAAAGAAGTCAAGGATATTGACCATCCGGTAGTTGTCCATGTAGTAACCCAGAAGGGCAAGGGCTATAAATATGCGGAGGAAAATCGTGAGGCCTGGCATTGGCACCTGCCATTTGACATAGAAACCGGCAAATGCTATACGGATTTTGTAGATCCTGTAGCAGAGCTGACAGCTGAACATCTTTTAGAGAAAATCCAGCAGGATAAGAAGCTGGTAGTTATGACTGCTGCCGTGCCATCTGTTATGGCATTTACTCCAGAGCGGAGAAAACAGGCAGGAAATCAGTATGTAGATGTAGGCATCGCCGAGGAAAATGCCGTGGCCATGGCAGCAGGCATTGCAAAAAACGGCGGCCATGCAGTATTTGCCACCTACAGTACCTTCTTCCAGCGTACCTATGACCAACTGTCTCAGGATGTATGCATCAATAATAGTGCCGCTACCTTCCTGGTATTCTGGGGCTCCATGTATGGATTAAATGATGTAACTCATCTATGCATCTACGATATTGCCATGATGGCAAATATCCCTAACCTGGTATATCTGGCACCAACCAACACTGATGAATATATTGCCATGCTGGATTGGAGCATCAGTCAGGACAAGCATCCTGTAGCCATCCGTGTGCCAATGCCTGGTGCACCAAAGGCTTCCCGCCCAGTACGTATCGACTACAGCGATTTGAATAAATATGAAGTAGTCCGTAAGGGCAGCCATGTGGCTCTGATTGGCCTAGGTGGTTTCTACGGCTTGGCAGAGCAGGCAGCTGATGTGCTGGCAAAGCAGGGCATTGAGGCAACAGTCATCAATCCTATCTATATTACTGGCCAGGACAAGGAGCTGCTGGAAAGCCTGAAGGCAAATCATCAGGTAGTAGCTACCCTGGAAGACGGCATTCTTGACGGCGGTTTCGGTGAAAAGATTGCCCGCTTCTACGGCCCATCAGATATGAAGGTGCTGAATTTCGGCCTGGAGAAGAAATTCTATGACCGTTATGATTATGCAGAGCTGGCTAAGGAGAACCATCTCACCCCTGAGCAGATTGCCCAGGATGTGGCAGCACTGCTGAAATAAAAGTACTGGTTTTTTGAAGTAAAATGAACTAGCCACCCCGTCAAGGGTGGTTTTTTCATGCCTGCAATTAAGCGGGCTACAGATGCGGTAGAAAAAATCTTTCCATCACCTGTTAAATATGATATAGTAGCATTATCCATAGGCATACCTGCGGACAAATGCATAGAAAGGAGGATTGGCTATGACCAATTTCAGAATCGGCTTGCAGGGAAGTAACAGCCAGTACACAGGAGTAAGGGCTGCCGGTTCTAGGAGCAGCCAAAAGACAGGCAAAGGAACCTTTGCCCAAGCACTAGCCCAGGCCACAGAGCAGCAGTCCGTCCAAAGTAACGGGGTGAAATTTTCCAAGCACGCCATGCAGCGGCTTCAGGACAGGAACATTACCCTTGATGATGCTACCATGGAGAAGCTGAACCAGGTGGTGGAACTAATGTCCCAGAAGGGCTCACGAGAGGCTCTGATTTATCTCAATGATGTGGCCATGGTGGTGGGAATCGCCCAGCGAACTGTGGTAACGGCCATCGACGGCAAAAGTGCCAAAGAAAACATATTCACCAATATAGATAGTGCGGCAATTCTCTCGTAAAAGCTGGACCTTTTTTGGAGGCTGCCCTGGGGAACGACAGAACTGGGGCAACAAGGAAAAGCCGCATCGTAAAAGGAGAATGATTCATTATGATGCGTTCACTCTATTCTGGTGTTTCCGGACTGAAGAATCACCAGACCCGTATGGATGTTGTAGGCAACAATATTTCCAATGTAAACACCACTGGGTTTAAATCCAGCCGTGTAACCTTTAGCGACACACTGAGCCAGACCCTCAGCGGTGCCAGCTCTGGAACAGATAACATAGGTGGTACCAATCCAAAGCAGATTGGTCTGGGTTCCGCTACCTCTGCCATTGATACCCTCTTTACCGATGGTTCTGTACAGTCCACTGGTGTAAATACGGATTTGTGTCTTTCCGGCAACGGACTGTTTGTTGTCAAAAACGGCAACTCTACCTATTATACCCGTAATGGTAATTTCAAATTTGATGCAGATGGCTATTATGTAAATAGTGATGGTTTGAAAGTACAGGGATGGACTACCACTACCCCGGGAGAAGATATCAGCACCAACGGCCAGCCGGGGGATATCTGTATACCATCTGGCAAGAGCATGCCTCCTACGGCTACCACTAAAGCAACTTTCAGCAATAATCTCAATGCTTCAGAGTCGTTGATTACAGCTATGAGTATAACATTAGCTGACGGTACTACCAAAGACATAACAACTGCTGGCAGTGTTATGCAAGTTGGCGATGCTGTGGATGGTCAGAAAATTACTTCCATAACTCTTACTATGTCAGATGGTACCAAAAGCACAGAAACAGAGGGAGCCTTCACGCTGGGTTGCAGCAAGCCAAAGACTACCCTAGCTACCGTCTATGACTCCCTGGGAAATGCTCATTCAGTGACTGTTTATATGACAAAATCTGTAGTTTCTTCAGATAAAGGTAATACATGGACTATGTCCATCAATCCGAATGGCTCAGGTACAACCACCATACAGGATTCTGATGGTAAGGATATTACTATAAAAATGGCTGATACTGCCTTGCAATTTGACACCAGCGGTGCTTATAAGGAGGGTACTGGCATTGTCGAATTGACATTGAGCAATGGTGCCATTGGTACCCAGTCCGTGTCCATGGATTTTACAGCCCTGACCCAGTATGCCGGCAGCAGCACGGCCTATGCCTCCACGGATGGCAATGCGGCGGGTACGTTGAAGTCTGTTTCCATTGATAGTTCCGGTGTTATTACCGGCACATATACCAACGGCTTAAATGTACAAGAGGCCCAGATAGCCATTGCCCAGTTCAACAATGCCTCTGGTTTGACCAAGACTGGCAATTCCCTATACTCCGTGTCCAACAACTCCGGTACTCCTAATGTTGGCACCATCAGCGACCTGGGCTGCACCGTTACCCCATCTGCCCTAGAAATGTCCAATGTAGACATGGCCAGTGAGCTGACGGACATGATCGTAACCCAGCGTGGCTACCAGTCCAACTCCAAGATTATCACCGTATCTGACGAGTTGCTGGAAACCCTCATTAACATGAAGCGTTAAGCTGATTTCATACATCTACCCAAAAGGGCTGAAGGAAAATTTCCTTCAGCTCTTTTCTTGTCTTACCAATTGCTATTTCGTTTCCAGAATCCTGGCTGCACCATGGCCACAAAGGAGAATATTTCCAGTCTGCCAACTATCATCAGCAGACAGCATACCACCTTGGCCTCCGACGGCAGATCATAGAAATTATATCCCACGCCGGCATTTCCCATAAAAGACAGGCCCAGCATAACCGAATCTATCACCGTACCACCATCCAAGGCAAATATACAGGCTGCCAGCAGGGATAAAGCCACATACAGGAAAAAGAATCTGGCCACACGATATACTAGTGTATTAGAATGGCTCTGGCTCTCCATACGGATAGCGGCAACACTATTGGGATGCAGCTTTTCCTGTATTACGCTCCCCATCATCTTCCACAGTATAATCACCCGGGACACCTTGATACCGCCACTGGTGGAACCACCGCAGCCCCCCACCAGCATCAGCACAATCATGCACATCACTGAGAAGGCTGGCCACAGGGTAAAATCACAGGTAGTCAGTCCTGTTGTACTCATGATAGCTGCAGTCTGGAAGGCTGCCAGCCTCAGAGCCACCACTCCATCCATATCTCTAACTACCATCAAATTCAGGGTTACAGCCAGGGATATTATGACAAAGAATCCCATATATACCTTGAATTCCATATCCCGCCAGATATGCTTATAGCCCTTCTTGATAGCCAGAAAATACAGTCCAAAATTACCTCCTGCCAGCAGCATAAAGATAATCAGCACAATCTCCATAGGGAGGCTGTCAAAGATTTCCACACCGCCATTTCTGCTGCCAAAGCCACCCGTAGCCATAACCGACATAGCAAGGTTCATTGCATCAAAGAGACCGACTCCGCACAGCAATAGCATTGTTACCAGCAGCATGGACATACCAACATACATCATCAGCAGTGCATTGGCTGTAGACTTTATCCTAGGCACCACCCGCATATACACCGGGCCTGCACCCTCAGCATTAAACATACGAGCGGCACTGCTGCCAGCCTGAGGGAACATGGCAATGTATATAACAATAATACCTATGCCCCCAATCCAATGGGTAATACTCCGCCACAGCACAATACTTCTAGGCACCGCATCCAGATCCCTAATTACGGAAGCTCCCGTACAGGTAACACCGGACACACCTTCAAAAAAGCTATCTATAACACCTAGATAATGGCCTGCTAAATAAGGCAGGGACACGATTAGGGAAATTATGATCCAGGCAATACCTGTTACTGCCAGCCCCTCCCGGAGGGTCATGTTTTCATGCTCCAGCTCTCCATGATTGCCCAAAAATACAGCTAAACCCAGGCTAATCAGGATAGTACCGGCAAAATCCATGGCACAGTCCTCTCCCCACAGCAAGGCCGCAACAAAGGGTACACAAATAGACAATGTAACCACAAACTGCAAATGGCTTAGTGCGTATGCAACTACCTTTAGATTCATCGTCTCACTCCTACCACCGCTTTTTGTCTACTCTGGCCCACACACTATGCACCAACAACACAAATGTAAATATATTAACCTTACCGACTACCATAAGCAGGCTACAATATAGCTTGATCCAGTCCGGCAGCTGCCGCACCTGCCCAGGCTCCATATGAAACATCATCATAGGCCCAGTACTGGTGAGGCAGGCAAGGGATATATCCATGGTCTGCTGCACTGACAAGTTCCCCAAGGAAAGCACCAGCATGGACAGCAACAGGCACAGGAAGAACATAAAGAAATAGGTCAGTACCCGCTCTATGAGCTTTTGGGGCACCCTCCTACCAGCAATCCTAATATGCACAACCATATTAGGATGCAGGGTTCGCCTAAGCTCTGCCAAAGAGCTTTTTATCATCACCTGCAATCTAAAAATCTTGAAGCCTCCTGCCAAGGATCCCATACAGCCCCCCAGCAATGCCACCAGACTTAGGAAGAACTTATCTACATCAGACCACTCTTCAATGATATTAACCAAAAAACCATTGGTGCAGGAAAAGGACACCACATGAAATGCAGCATAAAAAAAAGAGTCCAGCCAGTTATAATGGCCATAGCACCACAGGTGCAGGCCTATAATACCTGTTACCACCAATGCCAGCAGCAGGAACATCCTGGTCTCGTTATCCCGCCAGCTCTCCTTGATAATCCTGATTCCCTGATACTCCATACCCTGCCAATACATAAAGAAATTGCCACCTGCTAGAAGCATCATAATCATGGCGGCAAAAACAACCCAGCCATTAACCATCAGATCCATGTTTTCAGGCACATAGGCACCACCAGTAGATATAGTTACCAGGACAATATTTATGCCATCAAACATGCCAACCCCCAGCAGGTGAAAAATAAAAATTCCTGCCAATGTAGCCAGAGTATATAGCTTCAGCAGTGTAACAGCCGTATGATTTATACGCTTCAGGTTAATAGCCCCTGATCGAATGGAGCCTGACAGGACAAATGCCGTACCAAAACAACCACTAGTACCAGGCAATATGGTGGTCAGCAGCAGCAACACCATATAGCCACCTAGCCACTGGGACAGGCTTCGCCAGAGAATTATGGCCCTGTCTGCCGTTTCAGGCAAATCCAGGACTCCCGTAGTAGTATAGCAGGATATGGCATCAAAAATAGCATTTACCCCAGACAGTTCCTTGTTTAGATAATAGGGCAGTCCCCCAAAAAAGGCCATCACCCACCAGCATATAAAGAGGAATTTTGCTCCCTCCATAACACTAAAGCTATCTTCATGTTCCTTTACCCTGCCTATTAGCAGAATACCTGCAAACAAGGCTATCAATATAGAGGCACCAAACTCTCCTGCCGTCTCCTCCTGCCCGGTATAAAGGCAATAGCCAAAGGGGAGCAGCTGCAAGCCACATACCAGCAGTATAACCCGTCCCATTAGCAAAATTCCCAATTTGTTCATGAGCTAGTCAATCCTTTTGAAAATATTTCAGCACATTCTTGGAGTGCTTGTTTTGAACGATAATAATGGCTATGTCCCCAGGCTCCAATACAGCATGGCCATTTGGTATATAGGCCTCATCATCTCGTACATAACCGCACACCAAGCACTCCCTAGGGAGGGCTGCATCCATCAGCTTCTTGCCAGCTACCCTGGCTCCCTGCTGTACCACCACCTCGATAGCCTCAGCCTTGGCACCCTCCAGCAGAGATACGGACACGATGCCACCTCTCCGTACAAAGGCCAGCATTTCACTAGCAGCCAAATACCTAGAGGAAAGAACGATGTCCACACCAACCGTTTCCATCAGGTCAATATATTCATAACGGGTAACAGCCACAATAGTCTTGCCTACTCCCATGTGCTTGCCCAACATGGCCAGCAAGAGGTTCAGCTTGTCATCTCCCGTCAGGCAGATCATGACATCTGCACTATCCACTCCCTCTGACTGCAGAAGATCCATGTTAGTGCCATCACCATTGATAGCCAGGCTACGGCCTGACAGCTTCTCTGCTATCAGACGGCAGCGATCACGATTGGTATCAAAAATCTTTACCTGAACACCTTGCTGATCCAGTAGCTTGGCTGTAAATCGCCCTGCCCTGCCGGCACCAATAATCACTACCCGCTGAATCTTGTGGCCATCTCTGCGTACCAAGTTCTTGCTGAGGTTGGCCACAGCTCCGGCCTCTCCCACAAAATAGGCATTGTCATGGGGCATCAGGCAATCATCGCCATGAGGAATAATCATGCGGTGATCCCTAAATATCATGGCTACCAGCACAGCCTTTGGTATATCCAGCTCCTTCAGGGGTCTTCCTGCCAGCGGTGAATGCCTGGCTACCTTGGTTTCAAAAAGCAACACCTTGCCATCTGCAAAATCCTCTACATTAAGAGCTGCCGGCATCATCAAAATACGATTTATCTCCATGGCTGTTATATACTCAGGATTCAGCATTAGGTCAATATCAAAGTTAGCCTTCAGGTATTCCTTGGCCTCAGACATGAACTGCATATCCCTAATACGGGCTACTGTGTGGGTAATGCCGTGCTTCTTGGCAAGAATACAACATACCATATTTACCTCATCACTGCCCGTTACTGCAATGAGGACATCCGCCCCCTGGACATCAGGCCCTGCCATGGTAATAGGGCTGGAGCCATTGGCGGCAATGGTCAGTACATCCAGATTCTCCTTGACATTTTCCAGCTGACTCTCTTCCTTGTCTATGACCACAATGTCATATTCCTCCTGGGACAGCAGATCCGCAATGCTGTAACCCAGCCTGCCAGCACCAACAATGACAACCCTCATATATTTCACTCCGTATCTCAGGAATGCTCTCATAGCATCCCCGCATTTTTCTCCATATATCTTACACTGTTTGTCTCCAAAAAGCCATACCCAGGCCTATTTTGTATACAATCTTGCACAGTATATAATCTAGCGGTTATAATAATAAATAGGAAAGAAACTTTTATGTAAAGGTGGTATTCTATGGAAAATAAAGAAAAACTAGCTATCCTTCGCAGACGCAAGACTCTTGGTGCCTGGTTAAAAAAATATGCTTTCTTGATTTTAGGCTCACTGATTTACACCGCTGGACTGGAAATCTTCCTAGTTCCCAACAATATCATTGATGGCGGCGTGGTAGGTATCTCCATTATGGCTGCCCATATTACCGGTATTCCCTTTGCGGTATATATGGTAGCCTTGAACCTGCCCTTCCTATATCTGGGCTACAATCAAATAGGCAAGACCTTTGCCATCTCCACATTGGTATCTATCGTGGCCATGTCCATCCTATCCATGTTCTTTGAGCCTATACCTCAGATTACGGAGGATTACTTCCTGGCAGCCATCTTCGGTGGCATTATCGCCGGTGCTGGTGTAGGCCTGGTTATCCGCCATGGAGGCTCTCTGGATGGCACGGAAATCGTAGCCATTATCCTGGATCGCAAAACCTCCTTCTCCGTAGGCGAGGTAGTCATGTTCTTCAACCTATTTATCCTAGGAGCCGCCGGTTTCGTTTTCGGCTGGGACAAGGCTATGTATTCCCTGGTAGCCTACTTCATTATCTCCAAGATGATTGATGTGGTGCTAAAGGGCCTGGACGAATCCTACGCTGTGATGATTGTCTCCGACGAGTATGAGGAAATAGCCGATGCCCTCATGCACCGCCTGGGACGTGGCGTTACCTATCTCCATGGACAGGGTGCATATACCGGTGCTGACAAGCAGGTTCTCTACTGCGTTGTTACACGTTTGGAGGTAGTAAAGCTGAAGGAAATCACCTTGGAAAAAGATGAGAACGCATTTGTTACTATTAACCCAGTACATGATATTGTTGGTGGACGCTTCAAAAAACGTTCCATCCACTAAAGTTTCCATTTCGTAACATTTCATAGCAACACAGATTTGCCTTATCCCCATTTTAGGATACAAAGCTCTGTGTTGCTATTTTTTTATTTCGTTTTATCTTGTTTACACTTGTAGGATTTTGTGTTAAAATATAAGTAGTTGTGAGTTTTATACTTTTCACACTAATGAAAATATTTTCTTTCGGATTTGTAGCAATGTCCCTTGACTTTACATAAGAATACCATTCATAATAATAATAGAATATCACAATCATAAACCGGGACCGCATTAGGGGGTAACCATATGTATAGAGATAAAGACAAGTTGGCTATCAATGTAGCCAAGCTATATTATCGTTCAGATTTCAGCCAGCAGAAAATTGCCCAGGAGCTGGGAGTATCCAGGCCATCTATTTCCCGTCTGCTGCAATATGCCAAGGAAAAGGGCTATGTAAATATCCAGATTGTGGATCCAGTGGAAGATATGAGCAATATGGAGCAAAAGCTCAGAGATAAGCTGCATCTGAAGGATGTAAAGATTGCCTGCAGCACCATCAACGATGAGGAAGAAATCAAGAAGTATATTTCCATTGCTGCTGCCAAGTATCTGGATGGCATTATCAAGAACGGAGATGTCATCGGCGTAGGTTGGGGCACTACCCTGTACAAGATGTCCCAGGCACTGCAGAACCTGGAGCATCGTCCTATCAAGGGTGCCCAGGTAGTACAGCTGGAGGGCGGGGTCAGCAATTCCGAATGGAACAACTACTCCCGGGAGATATTGGAAAACTTTGCCGGTACCTACAATACAGTAGCTCAGTATCTGCCTTTGCCTGTAATCTTTGCCAATAAGGAAACCAAGGAGCAAGTGGACAAGGATCGCTATATCAAGCGGGTGCTGGAGCTGGGCCGCCATGCCACCATCGCCCTCTTTAGCGTAGGGACTGTACGCCCTAATGCCTTGTTCTTCCGGCTGGGCTATACTGATATTGAAGAGCAGGAGAAAATCCAGAAAAATTCCGTAGGAGATATCTGCTCCCGCTTCTTCGATGTAGAGGGACGGGTATGCAACAGAGACTTGGATGAAAGAACCGTAGGCATTACCCTCAACGAGCTGCGGGACAAGGAATACAGCATCATGATTTCCGGTGGCGAGGCCAAGATTCCTGCCATTCGGGCTGCCCTGAAGGGACGCTATGCCAATGTATTGATTACAGATCAGTTTACTGGCAAGGCCCTGCTGGCGGATTGAGATATAAAAACTAAAACAGGGGCCTTAATCATACAGCTAAGAGAGCAACTTCCCTTGGCTGTATTTTTGTATCGAAAAAGAGGGGCATGAGCACCACTATTTCCTCCCCTCTTTTGGGGAAATAGGTTGAAAAAGTGGTTGAAGTTGCTAACTATTCTTGTAAGCCATAAATACGGCAATACAGAAAAAATTATTTCCCTAGCTGTAATACATTTCTCTCTCCTGCGTATAAGATTCAAAGAAAATCACAAAGACAAA
>CAVFWX010000048.1:0-1334 GCA_963626225.1 Anaerotignum sp. | reverse complement strand
ACCTGCTGGCGAACCTGCTGGGATTCCTCCTCTGTAAAGCTGGTAATATCCAGCTCATAGCCAAAGGCTCCCTGCATAGCCACCAAGCCACGGGTTGCCAAGGATGCCTCTCTGCCAGTCTGATGGTTTGGCACAGCAGATACATGAGAGCCCATGGCAATATCCGGGTAGGCCAGGCTGGTACCATACTGTATCTGCAGCCTTTCGATGGCATCGGTATTGTCGCTGGTCCAGGTCTGTGGCATGTAGTAAAGCATGCCTGGATCAAAGCGACCGCCACCACCGGAGCAGCTCTCAAAGAGAACCTCTGGGAACTGGCTGGTGAGCCGTTCCAATACGGCATACAGTCCCAAGATATAGCGATGCATAGTTTCACGCTGCCTGTCTGCCGGCAATGCCAAGGAACCAACCTCTGTCATATGGCGATTCATATCCCATTTTACATAGCCGATAGGGGCACTGCTGAGAACATTGCCTACAGATTCTACGATGTAATCCTGTACCTCCTGGCGACTCAAATCCAATACCAGCTGGTTGCGGCTAGTGGATTTGTGACGGCCTGGTACCTGGAGGCACCACTCAGGATGCTGGCGGAACAGCTGGCTGTCCTCAGAGATCATCTCTGGCTCAAACCACAGGCCAAACATCAGACCCTTAGCTACAGCATGATCCGCAATGTTCTTCAAACCATTTGGCAGCTTTGCCTTGTCCACAAACCAATCTCCCAGGGAGGTAGTATCGTCATTGCGATGACCAAACCAGCCATCATCCAAGACCATCAACTCAATGCCTAGATCCGCTGCCTTGTCAATCAAGGACATAATCTTGGCATCGTCAAAGTCAAAATAGGTAGCCTCCCAATTATTTACTAAAACTGGACGAACCTTGTCACGCCACTGGCCACGGCACAGATGATGGCGATAAAGCTCATGGAAGCAGCGGGACATTTCCCCAAGGCCGTTTGATGCATATACCAACACTGCCTCCGGAGTCTGGAAGTTCCTACCTGGCTCCAAGGTCCACTGGAAGTCAAATGGATTGATGCCCATGGCAACACGGGTCATATCATACTGATCTGCCTCCGCCCAGGCCTGGAAGCTACCACTGTATACCAGATTGAAGCCGTATACATTGCCCTGGCTTTCGGTGGCATGTGGCTCAGCCAAGGCCAGAAATGGATTCATCTGATGGCTGCTGGCACCACGACGGCTCTCTGCCACATGACGATAATGTCCCAATGGACGTCTTTCCAGAATACGCTCATGGCAGTGTGCACCTGGCAAGGTCAGTACCTGATAGTCAGCACAGCCTTCCATATCCAAAGCAAAGCTATG
>CAVFWX010000047.1:0-13048 GCA_963626225.1 Anaerotignum sp. | reverse complement strand
CCAATACTCTAACTGCCATTTGTCATCTCTCCTTGTCCATCTATGATATTAACGAGATATATTTCATCATATATAACTACTATTACTATTTTACTTGAAAGTGCCTAATTTTTCAAGTACGGAAGCAAATCCCCTTATAGACTCTTTACCCGTTCCATAGGGTTGACGATTTCCGTAATCCGGACACCAAAATTCTCATCTATAACAACAACTTCGCCCTTGGCGGTAAGCTGTCCATTGACATGAATATCCACCGGCTCTCCTGCCAAGCGATCCAGCTCGATAATGGAGCCTGTAGAGAACTCCAAAATCTCCCTAATGGATTTCTTGGTACGCCCCAGCTCTACTGTCACCTGCAGCGGTACATCCTGAATCAGGCTGATATTGGCCGCATTTACCTCCACTGGCTCATTGGTCAATGGGGCAAACTGGGCATTCTGCACAGGTACACCAGGTGCTACAACATTATTAGCGCCATAGGATGGTGCTGCATAAACAGGCTGAGCCATAGGTGGTGCAACATACTGCGGAGCCGCATACTGTGGCTGCGGTGGAGCCTGAGGTGCTGGAGCCGGCTGTGGTGCAGGAGCTGATGGAGTTGGGTCCGCTGGAGCAGGTGCTGCTGCTGGAGCTGGCTCTGGTGTCGCTGCTGGTGCCGGCTCCGGTGCTGTCGGTTCTGCTTCTGCCTCGGCTCCTCCTCCCATAAGGAAGTTTACCATTTCCTTGCCTACGTCCAGTGGCAATATCTGCATGATTTCACTGTCAATAAGACCATCAACCTCCATGCGGAAGCTGATCTTGGCTACTGGCTCATCACTGTTCAAAAGCTCCGTAATCTTTTCCTCAGTGCCTAAATCAATTAGATTTACCTTAGGTGGGGAAATATCAATCTTCTTGTTGAACATGGTAGACAAAGAGGTGGCCACCGTGCCCATCATCTGGTTCATGGCCTCACCCACGGCACTCATGTGGATCTCGTTGAGTTCCTCCTGTGGGTTCAAGCCATCGCCCCCCATCATCAAATCAGCGATGATGGAGGCATCAGAGGCCTGAATAGCCAGGATATTGTTGCCATTGATGCCTACTACATAGCCTACCTCCACCACCAGGTACGGCATAGGATACTGGTTCTGTATGGTGGACATGGTATCCAGGCTTACAGTAGGGGTGGTAATATTCACCTTATGTCCCAAAAGTACCGACAGAGTTGTAGCAGCACTGCCCATGGAGATATTGCCTATCTCTCCCAGGGCATCCTTTTCCATACTGGACAGCAGATCATCCGATAATCCAGAAGAAGCTGATCCCTCATTTGATGCTGAACCATCGTCAGCAGGCACGGAAGCGACGCCATTCAACAGCGCATCAATTTCCTCTTGCGTCAAGTCAGCCATTCGTATCTTCCTCTCCTTCCGAAATCATTCTGGTAATCTGTACTGCCTTCTTCTTGCCAGAGGTACCAGGACGGCAATAAAACTTTTCCGTATTGCCAATAATACATTTTAATTCATCATCTACCTTGGTGTCCATCTGGAGCACATCCCCATAGCTGAGGGACAGGAATTCCTGCAAGGTTATATCAAAGGCTCCCATCTGTACGATGACAGGAACCTGGGTCTTGTTCAGCTTTTTGCGGATAATGGCCTCATGCTCAGGATTTTCCTCCTTGTTGACAGAGGCAGCCACCCAGAAAGTGGTAGTGAGCTTGGACATAATTGGCTCTAGTACCAGGTACGGAATACATATATTCATTAGTCCTTCCACGGAACCAATGCGAACCTGAATAGTAATAATGACAACCATATCACTAGGGGGTACAATCTGGGCAAACTGAGGATTTGACTCCATGGCCTCAATCTTAGGATTAAACTGGGCTACATTGGCCCAAGCCTCCTTAAAATGGCTCATGGCCTTGTCAAAGACCCTCCTGACCACAGCCTCCTCAATCTCCGTCAATACCCTGGATTTAAGGTTGTTTTCCCCTTGGCCGCCAAATACCCTGTCTATAATGGCAAAGCATATGCCGGTGTCAAATTCCATGATAATATTGCCCTTGAGAGGCGGCACAGCCAATATACCGATAACGCTTGGATTGGCTATGGACTGAACAAATTCCTGATATGTGGTTTGCTCCACGGAAGCCACATCAACGCTTACCAGTGCCCGCAAATAGGTGGACAAATAGGTGTTGAACAACCTGGCAAAGTTGTCATGAAGCATACTAAGGGTTCGAATCTGGTCCTTTGAAAACTTATCCGGTCTTTTGAAGTTATAGGTCTTGACCTTTTTTTGCTCTTCCTCAGCCTTCATCTCATCCACGCTTGCTTCACCGGTTGAGAAGGCTGCCAGCAGCTTGTCTATCTCAGACTGGGATAATACTTCATCTGCCAAGCTTCATCCCCCTTTCTAAATAATAATCCATCTCATTTATTGCAGCATAAAGCTTGTTATGTAAACGTCATATACTGAGCCCTCACCCAAGGCCTTGTTCAGCTCAGACTTAATCTTTTCCTTCAAATCATCCTGACGGGTAGCATCCAGCTCCTCCAACTTTACGGTACGGATAATCTGCAGTGTAGTATCCATAATCTTAGTCTCTGCAGCCGGTTGCAGCTTGCCTTCGGCTACATTATCCTCTTTTTCAGGATTCAGCTCTATGGTAATGCCTACCTTCAGGAACCTGCTAGACTTGATGCCGCCAACATTGACAATAATGCCTTCCTTGGCATCTCCAAGCTTGACGAAGACACCCGGCTCATGGTTCTTGGTCTCTACAGCAGCCTGATTGCCTGTAGCCATAAACTGAGTAGTGACAAAATAAGAAATGCCTCCTGCCAGTACAAGGCCTACCAATATCAGTGCCACAATGATGACTATAGGAAACTTCTTGCCTCCACCTGCTGGTGCCGCTTCCTCTGTCTTTTCTTCATCAGCCATTGTATTACACTCCTTCTTTTTCTCTCTATAAAATCAGCCTGCCAACAGGCCAATAATATTCACATTTATTATTTTACCAACATTCTGCTAAATTACAACCTTTCTTATAAAAGTTCTTATAAAAAAGGTATTTGCTACTAGATAATATTAATAAATCTTATTTATATAAGGCCCGTTCATACATCATAACCTTCCGGACAATATCCTCCATACGGTCCTGCACAATCAGCTTCTTGCCATTAGTCAGGGTCACAACAGTATCAGGAGTTTCCTCCATAGTCTCTATGATTTCAGCATTGAGGATGAATTCTCCTTTTTTGCCATCTGAATTGAATTTTGTAAGCTTGATCATGATTGTTCCTCCTCAATAAAAATATCAGAAAGCTCCTGGACATGCCTCAAAGCCACGTCCAGACAAGCTCTCTAACAAAATCTTATGCTCCCTCGCCAATGCGGGTAAGGGTGGAAATATCCACCTTGGTCAGGGCTGTTGCCTTGTTGCCGCTGCTATCAGTTATCTCAGTTTCCACCATCAAGGACGGAGAACCATCAGATATGCTGACGCTCTTGGCAGTGCCCTCCTGGGTAGTGGTGGAACCATCACTGTTGGTGGTAGTCCACTGTACCGTCTTGCCAATCATGCTGGTAAGCTGTCCTACCAGCACAGAAGTATCCATATTTTCGATAAGGGTGTTGACCTTGGTAAGACTGCTGGCCACTTCTGTCATCTGCTCCAAGGCAGAGAACTGGGCCAACTGGGAAAGGTATTCCCCGTTATCCATAGGATCCAATGGATCCTGGTACTGCATCTGAGTTACCAGCAGCTTCAGGAAGGTATCCTTGCTGATATAATCCGAGCTGGTGCTGGTGGTACTGCTGCTCTTGCTGGCAGTGTACGTATCATAGTCATAGGTAACGCCATCAACAGTAATAGTATTTAATGAACTTGCCATAGGTATTCTCCTTTCTATGGCACATTACACGGTGTAGTTGACACCGGTAGAAATCTGATTGCCCTGGCTGTCCAGAACTATATTCTGGCTCTCTGCCTGAGCTTCCACAGGCTCTGCTGACAGTGCCTCCGTGGTTTCCTCAAAATCCTTTAAGTCAACCTGGGTGCTGTGGACCTGCTGGCCCTGTTGTCCCTGATAGAAGCCCTGTTGTCCCTGATCCTGTGGCAGCTGTCCATCTGGCAGTCCTGTCTGGACATCCACATTATCCACCTTGATGCCTTGCTCATTCAACTGTTGCTTCAGCTGAACCATGGTATTTTCCAGAATAGCCCTTACCTGGGCATTATCCGTATGGAAGGTAGCTGTTACGCCCCCGTTGCCATTAACAGACACCTTCAGGCTCAGCTGTCCCAGATGCTCCGGATTCAGCTTAATAACCATTTCAGTATCAGTGCCCCGCTGCAGCAGCTTGGCCTGCTCTACAATCTGCTGTGGCACATTGTAGGTTTCCTGAGTTTGATTTGCCTGCTGGGTCTGGCTTGTGCCTTGGACATTGTTGCCCTGGCTACCATCCAATACCTGCTGGAAGCCTATGGCCTGAACATTATTCTGTCCTGTAGTATTTTCCTGAGTTTCATCCCCCGGCAACACCACATCAAAGGCAGCCTCCCCTGCCATCTGGCTGGCCTGCTGCTGTCCCTGGCTGTTAGTCATGGACTGCTGGCTGCTGTTTTCTCCAGCTCCAGCAAAAGCCTGCTGTCCCTGTGCAGGTTTCACAACCTCTACCGTACCTGTCAAATCAGCCAGCTGGCTCACATTCACAGTATTTCCTGCCGACAAAGCATCCTCTGTATTCACTGATTGGACATATACCTGGCGGCCTGCCAGAATATTCAACATCTGCTGGCTATTGTCCTGCTGCTGTACCATACCTCCTGCTCCCTGCTGGTTCTGCAGCTTGCTGTTGCCTAGCAAAGCCTCTATAGAGCTTGGTGCATAGCTATTTGCCTGCTGTGCCTTCACCGATGGTGTCCGGGCACTTGCATTCTGGGTGTCTCCCTCTAGCGGCTGAACTTCCTCCATAATATTGAGGGCCTGCAGACTATCCAATGGCTGCTCACCATCTCCCTGCATTGCCTGAGCAATCTGTTCCGACATGGCAGCATCTGCCACTACCTGCTGTGTATTTTCACTGTAGGCAGCCTTGAAATAAGAATTCAGCTCTGCCAATGGCATCTCCTGCATCATATTCAGTGATGACTCAGCCGCTGCTGCCAAATTCTGTGCTGCAGCTTCATCTGCATCCTCTACCTTACTGTCGGCAGCCTGAGCCATATCCTGCTTATCTCCAGCCTTATCAGAGGAATTATCCTGAGCCTTGCCTCCATTATTGACGGTATCAGCCTTTTCCTTTGCCCCATCCTTTGGTGCATTTACCTCCTTGGCTGCAGCTTTCTGGGTAGCGTTGTCCCCCTTTGCGGTATCAGCTTTGCTGTCATAGCTCCTGCTGTAGCCTTTATCTCTTGACTGCTGAGCCTGATCCAATGTCTGGGAGAAATCTCCCTGCTGGTTCTGCTGCAGCTTCACAGAGCTTTTGCTGCTGGACTGGGCATTAACCTTTACATTGCCAGTAGAAATAATATTTACGCTGTTGTTCATAAATTCACCTCCTCTCAATAATATCGTATTTATGTCCTATCCTGCTTAAATTTCTCTGAAAAAACCTCACTGGCCTATCTGCTGGACACCGCCATTTTCATTGGTTATCTGCTGTACACGCTTAGGTGCTCCCACATACATGATCTTGGAAATAGTTGCTGCCCTGTCCGGGTCAAATTCCGTCATAATCTGGGATACCTGAGACTCGTCCATCCGCTGGAAAATGGCAATAACGATGTCATTGTCCATGGTTTCCAAAATCCTGGCCGCATCCTCCGGCTTCATTTCATTATATAGCCTTGCCAGCTTGGATACCCGTTTCTTTTCCTCAGCCTGCCGCTGCTGGGTCAGATTGTCGATTTCCTTTTGATCCAGCTTTACAGCCTTGGATTTGTCGTTTTTCTTAGGCTGTTCCTTCTCCTTGGCATCATCTGGAACAGTGGATGTTGTTTCCTCCGCAGGCTTGGGGAAGAACTGCCCTACCACCGGCATATTGTACAAGCCCATCTTCTTATTCATTTCATCAGAGTCAAAGATCTGCAAATAAATCCCCAGAAAGAATCCTGCAACAATCAGCACCATCACCACAAGGGCAATGCCAATCTTCTTCAGCAGCCTCTTCTTTTTGCCCGGTTCCTTATCCTTAGCTTCCTTATCTGCCATCATATCACCCTATTCAACGATAAATATCCAATACCCGGTTTACATAATCCTGGGTTTCACGGTAAGGTGGCACCCCATTATAGTCCTTCACAGCCTGAGGTCCTGCATTATAGGCAGCCACTGCCTTCTGTACATCTCCCCCAAAGGCATCCATCATCTGACGAAGGTATTTGGTTCCTCCCTCGATGTTCTGGGCCTTGTCATAGGGATTCACCCCAAGCCCTGCGGCTGTATCAGGCATCAGCTGCATTACGCCTACAGCTCCAGCCGGTGATACTGCATCCTGGCTGCCGCCAGATTCTGTCTGGGCCACAGCAGCTACCAGCCTTGGATCCATCTGGTATTTCTGGGCTGCAGCCTTTATCAGGTTGTCCGTATCCCCGGAAATATTCAGCCCTACAACACTCTTAGCCTTAGCTCCCATGGCCTTATCCAGCTCCGTAGCAAAGCTGCCGTCCTGTAGCTTCTGTGGCTCTTCCTGGGCAGTCCTTCCATTGGCTTCTACCATGTTATAGGTATCTGTATTTATGCCAAATCTCTGATTCAGCTCATCTATGCGATGAATTATGCTGTTGAGACCTTCTATCTGCATCATAATAGCTCACTACCTTATCTATACTAGCCTTGGTTGCGGAAATACAGCTGGCCGCCGATTTCATCCAGCTGCTTCTGCTCTTCCTGCAGAAGCTCCTCCATATATTGCTTTAGCTGCTTTTCCCGCAGCTGCTCAATACTCTTCAGCTTGTGCATTATGTCCACCAGCTCACGCATTTTCTGCTGCCTGGCTGACTGCTTTTCCATAATGACCTGCTGCTGGGCTTCTATCTGCTCACGCTTCCAGTTGAAAAAGCTATTAAAGGTCATAAGCCGTCCCAGACTGATGGTCTTGCCAGCACCGGTAAGCTCATCATAGTCCCGATGTCCCTGGGCCATGTCCTGCAGATATTGCTGCAGCTGTGCCCTGGCCTCCTCCAGCTCCTGAGTAGCTGTCGCCAACGCAACCTGAGCCTTTTCCTTGTTCATCCTTGTAACCTTTAGCAGGGTTTCCAGCTTGAAACGAAATTTTTTCATAATTTAGATATTCTCCAGCCGCTTGATGGTTTCCTCAAAGCTCTGCACCTCAAAAACTCCCTGGCACAAGAAGTCATTGATAGCATCAATCTTCTGGACAGCCTCATCAATCTTCTTGCTGGAGCCCTTGGCATAGGCTCCAATATGAATCAGATCCTCTGCTTCCTTATACACAGCCATTAGTGCCCTAAGCTTCCGGTTTGCCGCCATATGGTCATCAGGTACCACCGCTGACATGACACGGCTGACGCTGGCCAGCACATCAATGGCTGGGAAGTGGTTCTGGGCAGCAATATTTCGAGAAAGCACAATATGCCCATCCAGAATGCTTCGTACAGCATCGGCAATAGGCTCGTTCATATCATCACCATCTACCAGCACCGTATAGATGCCGGTAATGGATCCCTTGGCACTGGTACCAGCCCGCTCCAGCAGCCTAGGCAGAAGGGCAAATACCGACGGAGTATATCCTCTGGTTGCTGGCGGCTCTCCAACAGTCAGTCCAACCTCCCGCTGTGCCATGGCAAAGCGGGTTACAGAGTCCATCATCAGTACCACCTTGCGGCCCTGGTCACGGAAATATTCCGCAATGGCAGTAGCCGTCATAGCACCTTTGATGCGAACCAAGGCTGGCTTATCAGAAGTAGCCACAACTACCACGGAACGCTTCAAGCCTTCCTCACCTAAATCCCGCTCAATAAATTCCTTTACCTCACGGCCACGCTCACCTACCAAGGCAATAACGCTGATATCCGCCTCGGTATTGCGGGCAATCATACTCAAAAGGGTTGATTTTCCTACGCCGCTGCCTGCCATGATACCAATACGCTGTCCCTGGCCCATGGTAATAAGCCCATCAATGGCACGAACTCCCACATAAAGGGAATCCTTGATAACAGGCCTCTCCAATGGAGCTGGGGGGTCTGCCTGGATAGGATATTCTCCCTGACAAAGGATCGGCCCTTTGCCGTCAATAGGATTACCTAGTCCGTCAATAACCCTGCCCAAAAGCTCCGGGCCAACCTTTACCTGCAACACCTTTTGGGCTGAAACAACCTGGCAGCCTGGGCCAATGCCCTTGGTTTCTCCCAGAGGCATCAGCAGCACATATCCTTCCCGAAAGCCCACCACCTCTGCCGGCAGTGGCTCCACTCCCGAAAAATGCGAATGGACATAGCAAAGCTCACCCATGCTTACATTCGGCCCGCTGCATTCAATAACCAGACCTACAATCTGAACCACCTTGCCAATCATATTCATGGATTTGCAATTATCTATGGCTGCATTAAATTTTTCCAGGTTGATTCTTATATCCATTATTCCATTACATTCCTAACAGCTTTTTCTATAAGCCCTAGCTGGGTGCTGATACCAGCATCTACCAAGCCATTTGGTGATTCAATAAGGCAATCCCCTGATTTCAGAGATTCATCGGATTTGACCTCCAATGTGCCGCTGCCCTCCAGCATGGCCTGAAATTCACTCTGGGCCATCATCACAAGCTCGTATGACTCCGGTGCCACCCGCACCACTACATGAGGCTGATCCTTTACCTTCTGGATGGCCTCCTGCACCAATGGCAAAATCATCTGAGGCATATCTATAAAATGCTGAGGCAAAACCTTATTGGCTATCTTCAATACCATTTCAGCAATAGTATTTTCAGCCCCAATCACATACTCGCGACAAGCTTCTCTGGCCTCTGCCAAGGTACGCTCAGCATTACTGTTGCCCTCCACCAAAATATGGTGCTGCTCCTGAAGAACCTGTTCCTGGCCAGCCTTGCGGCCTTCTTGCAATCCCTGGTCATAGCCCTTCTGACGGGCTTCCTCCTGAATGGATTCCACCTGTGCCTGGGCATCCAACAGCAGCTTATCTGCCTGGGCCTTTCCCTCCTGCTGGAGGATTTCTGCCTGTACCTGGGCATCCCTTAGTAACTGACTAGCTTTCTCTTCCTTGGCATGAACTTCTGCCATCAGTTGTTCCTGAGCCTCCGGTGTCATCAGCTGACCTGCCTGGTTATCATTCGCCTCAGCCTCCCTAAGGGAAACAGGTACGGCAACCACCAGTGGCTCATCATCATAGATGGCTCCCTTTATGACCCTAGACAATCATTTCGTCACCCTTTCCTCTGGAGACTACAATCTCGCCCTTATCCTCCAGCTGGCGGATAACATTGACTATCTTCTGCTGGGCTTCCTCTACATCACGAATCTTTACAGGGCCCATGTATTCAATCTCCTCACGGAGCATATCAGCCGCACGCTTGGACATATTCTTGTAAATCTTGTCTGCCACTTCCTGATTGGTAGCCTTCAATGCCAGGGACAGATCCTTGGTATCTACCCCACGGAGCACAATCTGAAGGCCACGGTCATCCAGCATGACAATATCCTCGAATACAAACATGAGCTTCTTGATTTCCTCGGTAAGCTCCGGATTGTCCACTTCCAAATTCTCGATAATGGACTTTTCCGTAGTACGATCCACCCGGTTCAGTACCTCTACAATGGCCTTTACGCCGCCTGCATCGCTGAAATCCTGAGTAACCAAAGCAGAAAGCTTTCGCTCCAGCACCCGCTCTACCTCCCGGAGAACCTCCGGTGAGGTTCTGTCCATTACTGCGATACGCTTGGCCACCTCTGCCTGCCTTTCCTGAGGCAGGGAAGTCAATATGGTTGCGGCCTGATCCGGATCCAGATAAGCCATAATCAATGCTATGGTCTGTGGATGCTCATTTTGAATGAAGTTCAACAACTGGGCAGGATCCGTCTTATGCAGGAAGTCAAATGGCCTTACCTGCAGGCTGGTGGTCAGCCTGCTGATAATAGTAGATGCCCTGTCGGCCCCTAATGCCTTTTCCAAAATGCTCTGGGCATATTCCAGACCACCCTGGGACAGATAATTCTTGGCCATGGCCATCTGATAGAATTCAGAAATAACAGCCTTCTTTTCCTCTGGAGTCACCTGCTTGTGGTTAGCAATCTCCAGGGTAATCTTCTCTATTTCCTCGTCATTCATATGCTTGAACAGCATGGATGAATACTCAGGTCCCAAAACGATAAATAATATTGCAGCCTTCTGCTGATTGTTCAGCTCCGGCTCATCACCATACATGTCCATAGTTAATCCTCCGACAGCCAGGTCTTTACCAGCATTGCCATCTCAGCCGGCTTGTTGCGGATGAGTTCCTCAATAGTCTGGCGTTCAGACAGGTGCTCCTGCTCTTCCTGGGTCATTTCCTCTGGCTCTATCTCGCCGCTTTCAAGCATAGCAGCCCGGGCCTCCTCTGCACGGATACGTTCCAGCTCTGCCTGCCGCTCTGCCTCCTCAGCTGCTGCCTGCTCTGCCTCCAGACGCTTCTTCCGCTTCCAGTAAAGATATCCGGCAATGCCGCCAACCAGCAATAGAACAGCTCCTACCATAAGGGCAATCTTCATATTTTCTGCATCCCTGGCAGCCTGCTCCTCGGCAGCCCGCCTGTCTGCAGCCTCGGTACTAAACGGCAACGGCTCTACAGAAACCGTATCACCACGGTCTGGGTCAATGCCTACAGCAGAGGCCACAGAACGCTGAATGCTTTCCTGCTGCGTCTGATTAATATCCTCATTTACCAGTACCGCAATATTTACCTTCTTGATAGAACCAGGAGAAGCCACAGTCTTTTCCTTGGCTTCATTTATCTCGTAATTCTTGGTATTTTCCTTTTTGGAATAGTTAGCATTACTATTGTTGTTCTGAGCCACATAGCCAGGTACATTGGACTGTACCCCGGCAGGGCCTCCAGGGCCATTGGATGTGCCACTGTATGACTCATTGATGGTCTGCTCGCTGCGGATAATGCCTGAGTCATCCACTACTGGGGTAAAGGTCTGGGTATCTGTCTGACGCTGGTCAAAATCCAGCTCCACATTGACACGAACGTAGGAATGTCCTACTCCCAATGCCTGATCCAGCAGAGTCTGAACATCCTTCTGCATCCGCTCCTGAACCTTCCGGGTCATCTCCAGCTGGGTCATGGTCTTGATGCTGACATTGTCATCATCCTCGTCAGGATCGTTGAGAATCCTGCCTGTTTCGTCCACCACGGTGATATTTTCCGGCAAAAGCCCTTGTATGCTTCGTGAAGCCAGGTTTACGATGCCCTTGACTTCTTTTTTATTCAATTCCATATTGGGCTTCAGCTTCAGCATAATGGAAGCAGTAGCCGGCTTTTCGTTTTTCTTGTACAGGCTGTCCTCAGGCAGTACAATATGTACTCTTGCCTTTTCTACTGCCTCAATCTGCTCTATGGTGCGGGTCAGCTCCCCCTGCAATGCCTGCAGGTAATTTACCTTGTTCTGAAACTCCGTTACACCTAGCTTGCTGTCATCAAAGATCTCAAAGCCTTTGTTGCCCCTAGGCAGTCCTTCCGTAGCCAGACTTAATCTGGCTTCATGGACATCTGCTGATGGCACCAGGATGGTAGTCCCTTGCTTGGTTTCCTGCACCTCGTATTCTACCTTGGATTCTTTCAGCTTAGCTGCTACCTCACCGGCATCCTTGGTTTCCATATTGGTAAACAGCGGCACCATATCAGGCTTGCTGCCTACCGAAACACTAGCAGCCAGAATGACTACCAAAAGCAGCACAACGGCCCCTACCGCCATATAATGCTGCTTCTTGTTTAGCCTGCTCCACAGCTGCATATACTTTTCCTTCAATTCACCCATTACATAATCCCCTTGCTATGCAGTAAATTCACTCAGTTATCAGAATTAAACCTGCATACGCATGATTTCCTGATAGGCATCCACAGCCTTATTACGTACAGCCAGGGTCAGCTGCAGAGCAATATCTGCCTTTTCTGCGGCTATTACTACCTGGGATATATCCTCAACCTGGCCTGCTGCCAGAGCCTTGCTCATATTATCTGACTCGTGCTGAAGGCTGTTGACCTCCCCCAGAGCATTCTGCAGGTACTCTCCAAAGGCAGGTACTGCCTTGGCTGGCTCATCCTCACCCAGATGGCTCTCTGCCTGCATCCTCACAGGTGTCATCTGCAAAGCCTGTATTTCCATCATTACACCTCATTTATGTTACTTGCTTATATTCAATGCCTGCTGAGCCATGCTCTTGGCCGCATTGATGGAGGTTACATTGGCTTCGTATGCTCTGGAAGCCGTAATCATATCCACCATTTCATTTACAATATCCACATTTGGCAGCTCTACATAGCCATCTGCATTAGCATCAGGATGGCCCGGGTCATAAACCAGCTTTCCCATGGTGCTGTCAGTACCAATGCCTACAGCACGGACACCATCACCGGGACGGCTCTTTTTCTCCCCCTTGTTTACAGCCCCCTGAAGCATGCTGGCAAAGGTATTGTTTTCTGCCTCCCTAGGCTGAAAAATTACATATTTCCTTTTAAAAGGCCCTCCATCCACAGTTCTGGTGGAGTTTACATTTGCTATATTGTTGGATATAACATCCATTCTCAAACGCTCTGCTGTCAAGCCAGAAGCAGCTGCGTCAATGCCGCCAAACATACTCATTGCATATTCTCCAATCTAATCCTAGTTCATCTATCATGGCAAGCTATTGTCAGCTCTTTACTTGCTGCTAAGAACATTTTTGATGCTCTGGATATGTCCCCCCAGCTTCTTGGCCATGGCACTATAATAAATCTGGTTTTTCGCCAAATCCGCCATTTCCACGTCAATATCCACATTGTTGCCATCCACACGCATGGTGGTGCTGTCATCCAGCTGCATCATAGCATG
>CAVFWX010000046.1:0-13168 GCA_963626225.1 Anaerotignum sp. | reverse complement strand
ATTATATAGTAATATATAGTATATATATTAAAGGAAAGCCAGGGGTATTATTGTGCAGGAGGGGATGGCATGGAAACAGCAGAAAGGTACAGCCAGCTGGTGGCCAGGGCACGGCAGAGCATGGAGGAGGACCATGTAATGCTGGTGAGGGAGGCACCTGCCTTGCAGCAGGAACGGACACCTATTACGGAGCTGGGGGATTTTATCCTGCAGGAGGCAGTGCGGGAAGGTGCTAGCGATGTGCATTTTGAGCCACAGGAGGGGCGGGTGCGTATCCGCATGAGGGTCAACGGCCGTATGCGTACCATTTTTCAGGCCATGCCTCTGGATATTTATGGCAACCTTATTTCCAGGTTCAAGATTATCTGCGGCCTGGATATAGCGGAAAAACGGCTGCCCCAGGACGGGCGGTTTGCCTTTAGCTCCTATAGGGAAAGGGGTGCTCTGGATATTCGCCTGTCGGTGGTTCCTACCATTAATGGGGAAAAAATCGTCCTGCGGCTGCTGAACAACAAGGAAAGCTTCAAGAGTCTGCAACAGTTGGATTTGTCACCGGGAAACCTGGAGGCTTTGGAGGATATTTGCAGCCGTGGCAGCGGGGCATTGCTTTTGGCAGGGCCGGTAAACTCTGGCAAGACCACATCCCTTTATGCCATTCTCAGCATGCTGAATCAGGAGGGCAGCAATATTATTTCCATTGAGGACCCTGTGGAGTATCGGCTGGAGGGGCTGAATCAGATACAGATAAATGAGTCCATTGGCTTTACCTTTGAGGAGGCTCTCCATGCGGTGTTGCGGCAGGATTTTGACTGTCTGGCAGTAGGGGAAATCCGCAGCCGCCAGGTGGCAGATATGGTGATTAGCTCGGCTTTGACAGGTCGACGGGTTTTTGCCACCATTCATACACCGGGAGCAGTAAAGACTGTGGACAGGCTGCTGGATATGGGCATCAAGCCTTATCTCCTGCGGGGAGCTATCGGGGGCATTGTGGGACAGAGGCTTCTGAGGCGGCTTTGCCCTATGTGTCGGGAGCCATATCTGGTGGACAGGGGCACCCGGGAGGAAAAATTCCTAGGGGAGCTGTATCAGGAAGGAGATGTATACTACCGGGCCTCGGAGGAAGGCTGTCAGGCCTGCGGCCATAAAGGGTATATTGGCCGAATTGCCATTCAGGAGGTTATGCTATTGCCGGAAAAGGACAGGGAAGGCTCCGGTGGTGGCAGCTGGCAAGGGGAGTTTGTGGACGGCACCATGAGGGAGGACGGCATCCGCAAGGCTAGGGCAGGTCTGTTGGAGCTGGGAGAATTAATGAGGATTTTTTGAGGGGGAAGGAAGATGGCAGTAAGCCTGGGGGATTTTGAGAGGATTTTGCGGTGTGCTTCGGAGGCAGGGATTTCGGATGTGCATATACGTGCCCATGAGCCGGTGTATTGGAAAAGAGGGGAGATTCTGTCTCCTTTGAAGGAATATGTGCCTACAGATGAGGATATGTACAGGCTGCTGAAGCGGTTTATGACGGCAGAAAACCTGCAGGAAATGCAGGATAGAGCCGCCGCCAACAGTGCTCTGCAGCTGGGAGATTGGCGGTATCGTATCCATAGCTATCGACAGGGAGGCAGGATTGCCCTGGCTGTCAGGACTATGCCCAGGAAAATCCCCAAGCTGGGCAGCTTGGGACAGGCTTCACTGGCAGAGCAGTTTATGGATTATCGCCAGGGGCTGCTGCTGGTGACAGGGGCTACGGGAGCAGGAAAAAGCACCACGGTGGCGGCTCTACTAGATGCCATTAGCCGCAAGGAAAGCCTCCATATCCTGACCCTGGAGGATCCGGTGGAGTATCAGCTGTCCTCTGGTCAGTGCCTGGTGAGCCAGCTGGAAAAGGGCAGGGATTTTTTCTCCTATAGTCAGGCGGTGGAAAATGCCATGCGGCAGTCTCCAGACATTATCATGGTATCGGAGATGCGGGACGTGGATACGGTGCAGGCAGTGCTGAATGCAGCTGTATCGGGCCATTATGTGGTGGCTACCATGCATGCAGGCTCGGTGGCAGAGGCGGCAGAGAGGCTTATTAGCATGTATCCGGCGGAGCGGCAGGAAATGGCTAAATCCATGCTGGCTTCTTCCTTGAGGGGGATTTGCAGCCAGCAGTTGATACCTACAGGAGGTAGCCGTCAGTGCGTGGTGGAATGTCTTCACAGCAACGATGCGGTGCGGCATGTAATACGCAGCGGCAGGTATGAGCAGCTGGCCAATATTATGCAGGCTGGGGGCAAGGAAGGTATGCAGACCATGGAAATGGCTCTGAAAGCGGTAAGCTAGGTGATGGAATGGAAAGCTTTTTTTATGAGGGCACCGATACTGGGGGGAACCGCCAGCAAGGTCGGGTGGAGGCGGCAGGCTATCTGGAAGCCGTGGAAAAAATCAAGCTTCAGGGGCTTTTGCCCATTAAGCTTTGGCGGCAAGGACTATGGGGAAGGCTGAAGGAAAGGCTTAGGGCGAGGTCTAGCAGCGGCAAGGAAGCCTTTGTCATAGCCTTTTGCAAGGAAATGTCCCTGATGCTGGAGGCAGGTTTGCCTATTGACCAGGCCACCGCCATAGCAGCCAAAGGTGGAGGCAAGGGCTATGGAAAGATTGGCATCAGGCTGGCAGACAATCTGAAACGGGGCTATGCCCTGTCTGAATCCATGAAGCTGTCAGAGGGGATATTTTCCCCACTGGTTATAGCTATAGCTAGGGCAGGGGAGAGATCCGGCAATCTGCCAGAGGCTCTAGGCAGGCTTCATAAAATCCTGGCCACCAGCCATGCCGCCAGGGAGAAGCTAAAGGGAGCCATGGCCTATCCAGCTTTTCTGTGCCTGGTGAGCCTGTCCATGCTAATGCTGCTGGTATATCAGGTGCTGCCGGTATTTGCTACTGTATTTGCCAGCATGGGGGCAAAGGTGCCCTGGACTACGGAATTGTTGCTGGGGCTAGGGGAGCATTTGGAACTGGTCTTGCTTTACCTTTGCGGGGGAGCCTTGGGAGTTTTTGCTCTGGTAAAATGCCTGCGTGGCAGCAGAACCATGGCCATCAGATTGGACAAAGGACTGCTGCAAATCCCCTTTCTGGGGCGGCTTTGGTGGCAACAGGAGCAGGCTATTTTCTTTGGTACATTGTCCATGCTTATGGCCAGCGGGGTGCGGGTAAACTATGGACTAGAGCTACTGGGGGAAATGTGCCCCAACGCCTATTTGAAATTTGCCTATGAATCCATGGGAATGCAGATGTCCCAGGGACACAGCCTTGCTAGGTGCCTTCAGCGAAGCGGCCTTTATCCGCCTATGGTGGAGGCCATGGTGGAGGCTGGGGAGAAAACCGGAGAGTTGGCGGGGATGCTGGATTATGCCGGGAAAATGTGCCAGGGAGAGGCAGAGAGCCTGATGGACACCTTCAATACCATGGCAGAGCCAGTGATTATCCTGGTACTGGGGCTGGTGGTGGGCTTTATCGTCATGAGCACCATATTGCCAATTTTGGATCTTATGACGGTGTTCTAGGGGGGATAATAAGTAAGTAGCAGAGTGGAAGGCGTTTTGGGGAGGCAGCAAAGGGCCATGAGCAGCTGCCGAAAAGTTAAAATGTGATTTTGAAAGGGGAAATTAGGATGTTAAAGAGGATTTGTAGCTGGCTCAGGAGCCATGAACAGGGATTTTCTATGTTGGAGCTTTTGGTGTATATAGGTATTGTGGGGGTTATTGCTACCTTTGCCATTCCAAAGTACACCAATACTGTGGCCATGGCCAATACTGCCAAGATACAGTCGGATCTCCAGACCTTGGATGCAGCTATTACCATGTATAATTTGCAAAATGGCAAGAATCCAGAGAATATATCGGCTCTAGATGAGTACATAGCCCATATAGACCAGGTAAAGCCCCCTACAGGCAAATGCCTCCTGAAGGATGGCACATCTCCTGTCATTGTGGCAACTGCCTATGCCATTAACGGAGATGGTGAAGCAACCTTAGATGAAAAAACCTTGGATAAATTTGGCAAGGGCACGGCTACGGCATAAGAAGCCATGGGAGATAACTGGCGGCCAAGGGATATCTGGCGACTAAGTAATATTTGCGGCTAAGGAAGGAAAGGGGGTGGCTTATGGGGACGGATTTTGGGACAATCTGGCAGCAGATTCGCCTGCACAGGAGCTTGATAGCCCTAGCCATAGCCCTGACAGTGGCCCTGGCCTATCTGCTGCTGGGGGCCCAGAGGCTCTTTGTCCAGATAGCCATATGCTCGGTAGTTATAGTGACGGAGGCGGTGCTAGATGCTCTTTACATGAGGCTTTACCACAGGCTGAGCCTGGTGGTGGCATTGCTGGGGATTATCACTGGTGTGGGGCTGTCCCTTCATTCTCCCTGGGATGTGGCAGCAGGAGCTGGCATATTTGGGGGACTGCTGCTGCTCTTGTTTCTTTTCACAGGCAAGCTGGGCTTTGGTGATGTGTGCTATGGGACAGCTCTTGGGGCTATTCTGGGGGCAGAAGGGGCGGCAGCTGCCTTTATCCTGACCTTTTGGCTGGGGCTTTCCTGGGCGGTAGGCAGTTATTTGGCGAAGCTGGCGGGAAGGGTCTTTTCTAAGGAGGACATTTTTGATGAAGATATTCCGAAGGAGGACAGGCGGGGCGAAGATTCTCTGAGGAGGGAGGCTGTTCCCCTGGGGCCTTTTATGGCAGCAGGCAGCCTCATAAGCATGATTTATGGCAAGGAGCTGATGGCATGGTATCTGCAAGGGTTGGGGCTGGCCTAAGGAGAAATTTCATAGACTCCTGCTACTGGCATGAAGGGGGCCATAGCCTAGTAGAGCTGGTGGTGGCTGTAGGGGTGGTGATGATCCTGATGGCTGTGGCCATGCCCCGGGCGGTAAATCTGGACAGGATGTATGTAAAATACGAAACCATGCGGATTATGAACACCATCAGGTATGTTCAGACCTGGAGCCACCAGTGGGATTATTGCACCAATGACATGACAGGCAACGTGGAGGGAGGCATCAAGCCTGCCTTGCATTTTTATACCTATGGAAACTGGTATTATGTGGATCTGGGGCTAGATGTAAGGCAATATCACCAGGGGGCAAATGGTGTAAAAATCGCCTCCAACAGGAAGGACTACAAGTTCAATGCCAGAGGACATTCTACGGCAGGTACCATCCGCATCAGCAAAAATAACTACGAGGAGAGGATTATTATTGATACAGTGGGACGGGCCAGGGTGGAAGAAGGCTGAGGAGGGCTTTTTCTTCTTTGATATTGGCGGGGCTATGTTGGTGCTGGCAGCTATGGTGGCGGTTTTGGCCTATATCTCAGTGCAGCTTTCCTATATGTCAGACCTGGAGGGAAATATTACGGCGGATCACCTGGCCAGGGAGCAGCTGGATATCCTATGCCTGGAGGAAGGGGCTGAGAATCTGGGGTCAAAGGCGGTGGAGGCCAATGGCTTTACCTATCAGGTGGAATCCACCAAATCACAGGGGATGCTTACGGATATGGTCCACTACGGTGTGCGGGTTAGCTGGCAGGACAGAAAGGGGCAGCAGGAAATTGAAATCGGCAGGGATACGCCCCTGGCAGCAGGGGGATGAAGGTGGCTTCTCCATGGTGGAGCTGGTGGTGGCGGTGCCATTGCTGGTGCTGCTGGCCATGGCTATGGTGAATTTGTTCTTGGCTGGCACCAGGCACTACAGGGAGTGGGTGGGAGACTGGGAGCTTATCCAGCAGGTCAGGGTTCCTATGGAGGAAATCAGCCGGGATATCCGCTACTGTGGGGAGCTGCGGCAGGAAAATGGCAGCAATTATACCATTTTGTACATACGGAGACATTATCTTTCCTCGCCCCAGTACACTGCCAATGAGTATTGGCAAAGGTACAAGATTACCTGCAATGGGCCTCATGACTACTGGATTACGAAAAACAACCAGCCTATGCTGGGGCAAACCACCCTGACGGATGTGGTGCTGGAGGAATGTTCTGCCCAGGTGCTGGGGAACAACAAGGCACGGGTGGTAATATCCGGTGTGAATAGGGCTACGGGACATAGGTTTCGGCTGGCCAGAACCTTTTATAGCTACGGCTACGGCCTTATGCCTATAATAGATGATACAGTGTGACGATAGGGTGATGGCAGTGGGCAAGATTGGACCAGGAGTGGTGGCGGTCAGGTGTGGTGGTCGGCAGAGATGGTGACAGGGCTGTTATAGGTATGGGAGGCGGGGTAGGTGAGAAGATGCAGATTCAACGAGGCTGGCAGCGTGACTCTGGTGGGTATTTGGATGATGGGGTTCCTGCTGCTGGTATCGGCCGTGTTTTTTGTCTACGGGGATCAGGAAGTAAATGTCAGCAATCTGGAGAGGGAAAGCTATCATCGGCAGCTTTTTGCGGAAAGCCTGCTGGAAAAGCATTTGCTGCTGTTGCAACAGGACTTTAGCCAGGTGGAAAAAATTCTGGCATTGAAGGATTATGTACAGCTAAGGCTGGCCAAGGGAGAGGAAGGTCAATTTATCTATAATGTAAAGGCCATCCATGATGAGGCAGGAAAGGTGCTGATAGCGGCGGCGGTCTATAACAAGGCGGATTCTACAGATGAAAATATGTTTTTTCTAAGATGGCATTTGGAGGTAGATAAGGATGAACAGACCGTGGCACGAAGTGGTATCGGCTAGGCTAAGGAGCCTGAAGGAATACTTTGCCAGCAGTAGCAAGGAGGTGCTGGGGGTAAATCTGGAGGGAAATAGAGCCTATATGGTATTAGCCCGGGAGAATGAGGCTGGCAAGGTGGAAATCCTGTGGCAGGATATGGTGGAAGCCGGACAGGTGCTATCTAATGGGGAAGGACTCTGTGAATATAAGGAAAGTAGCGAAAAATATTTTGAACAGGAGGTTGCTGGGGAAGATAGTTGGGGTCAGGAGTCCGTGGATAGGAGTACCTTGGAGGAGGAACTGCTGGAGCTGGCCTGCCTCAGGGCACAGGAATATTGCGGGGAGAACACCATCTGCTGCCTTGCTCTGAAGGAATCTCAGGTGTACTATTATGAGCGGTTTTTCCCAGAACTGAAGCCCAAGGAAATGGAGCAGGCGGTGAGGCTGGATTTTGCCGCATCCTCAGCCTGGCAGGAGAAATTTTATTGCAGCTATCAGGCTCTAGGCCAGGGAATATTGCGGGTTGGGGGCATCAAGGCAGGAGAGCTGGAGGCAAGGCTAAGATTGCTGAAAAGGGAATATGACTTTGTCCAAGGGGTATTGGTGTGCTCAGGGGACAAGGCAGAGCTACACCCTATGAAGCCCGGTGAGGATATGGCAGAAGGGGGAGCAAATGAGGCGGGAGTGAATGAAGCTGGCGACAATAAGGCTGGGGGCTATATGCAGGGGGGATTTCAGGGGGCACTATATGCCGCAGTTTGCAGCCTAAGAAATCAGGGCATGGTCTTTCGCCCCTACAAGGAATACCTTTGCCGCTGGAACTGGCTCCATCTCACCCAGGTCATGTGGGGAGCGGCTGTGGTGCTTTTGGCTATTTTATGGGGCACAGGCTGGTATATGCAGCAGGATTTGGACAAGGAGCTGGCTCAGGTTCAGGGACGATTGCAGCTGATGCAGGATATTGAGGCTAGATACCAGGCCATTGAGGAAAATCGCCAGATTATGGACAAGAAAAATCGCCTTCTGGCAGAGCTTTCCCAGAGGCCCCATACAGGCCAGGGGACATTGGTAAGGTTAGGCCAGGGCATTGAGGAAGGCATCTATCTGACGGAGCTAAAATGCCAGGGAGAAGGCAGGCTGGCACTGAAGGGCCGGGCGGATCTCTATGGCAGCATTTCGGGCCTGTTGGCGGATTGGAACCGGCAGGAGGCTTCCCAAGGTCAAGGAGGACTGGCACTGGAAACAGCGGATATGGGGCCAGATGGCAGGATAGATTTTCAAATAAGCGGGAAGGTGTAGGCTATGGTGGGAAAATGGAGGATATTTGTCCTGTCAGCTGTGTGCGTGGCAGGGCTGTTGGTATTTGCCGGGTTTCAGGCAGTGGAGCTATCTGAATCCTGCCAAAGCCGCCAGACAGAGATAAAGGCTGCCGATAGCAAATTGGCACAGCTAAAGGCCTTTCAGGAGCTGCATCCAGATCTGGAGCAGTATGAAATGGAAATGGAAAATCGCCGGAAAAATGCCGATGAGCTGCTGCCGGACAATATGCAGGCTGCGGAGCTATTACCCCATTTGCAGCAAAATGCCCTTAAAGCCGGACTAGAGCTACAGGAGCTGCTGCCAGCCCAGGCTGTAAAGGAAAAGGGACTAAGTGCCTTGCCCCTGCAGATAAAGGTGGCAGGGGACTATTTTGGCATCTTGGATTTTGTCAAATCCCTGGAAGGGGGCAAGCCTTTTTGCCAAATCACCGCTATGGAGCTGAAGCAGGAAAAGGGCCTCTCGGCAGTGATAAAGCTACAGGTATATTCCCTCTGAAAGAAAAACCATGATTGCAAAAATTCTCTTTCTGGGGTACAATAGTACCATATACTAAAGATGAAAGAGGTGCTAGCGTGGCAAATTATTATATTGACTACGAAAATGTCCACAATGAAGGACTGAAAGGGGTTTATCAGCTGCAGCAGGGGGATAAGCTGACCCTGTTCTACAGCTCCAAGGCAGATACCCTGAAGATTGATGTGGTACGCCAGCTTATGGATTGCTCTGCGGAGATCCAGTTTGAGAAGATTGTCAACGGCGTGGAAAATGCTTTGGATTTTCAGCTGATTACAGCCCTTATGTGCAATTATGTGCCGGAGGAGCGTTATTATATCATCAGCCGGGACAAGGGCTACGATGCTGCTATTGAAATGGCCGCCAAGCAGAATCGCAGCAATGTATACCGCTGCCGGGATATTGACGGAGCTATCAAGCATTATAGCGGACTGGGCATTGACGAAAATGACCATGATATTATTGTAGATCTGCAGATGGATACGGAGGAGCCGGAGGCTGTGGCCGAGGTAATAGAGGATGCTGCAGCGGATTTTGAACATGAGGCAGATTTGGGCATAACTGCCAATGACCCTGTGCTGGAGCTGGTGCCAGACAAGGAACAGGAAATGCCTGAGCCAGAGCCACAGGAAAAGGAGCTGTCAGAAGAATCAAAGGCAGAAGCTGGGAAAAAACAGGAGGCTAAAAGCCAGAAAGCAGAATCTCCGAAGGCCGAGTCCAAGAAAACTGAATCACCGAAGGTTGAACCTCCGAAGGCTGAGTCCAAGAAAGCTGAATCACCGAAGGTTGAACCACCGAAGGCTGAGTCCAAGAAAGCTGAATCACCGAAGGTTGAATCTCCAAAAACTGAATCTCAGGAGGTAGAAGCCCAGGAGGAGGCCAAGCCTCAGGAAAATGCTGCTGAGGAGCCAAATGTGCAGGAGCTGGAACGCCGTGCCTACCAGTCCATGTGCACTAAAATCATGAACAATATCAAGCTGGTGCACAAGATTCCTCTGAACTACAAGCAGGCCGGGGAAATCTATGAGGCTCTCATGGATTCTGACAGCAAGATGCAGTTCTATCATCGTCTGCTTCAGTCCATGGGCCGCAAGAAGGGCGGGGAGCTGTACCAGAAGATCAAGGCTGTGTACAAGCCAGTAAGGGCTTTGTATCTGGCGACCATGGAGTCCGGTGATCAGGATGATACCCATCCAGATGTGGAAGCCAAAGCTGTACAGGCAGTGGAAAATGTGGAAACTGTCAAGGCTGCCTTTGAGCAGGCAGAGCAGCTTCAGGGCAATCCTGGGGAGGCAATCCTGAAGATGGTGGATCTGGTAAAGAAAAAGTAATTTTTGGCTATATGGGGAGCCGACGGGAGGCTTCAGAGCCGTAATATCGTAATATATAGATAGAGGGTGTTTTTGTGCTGACATTTCTGCGGCAGCAAGGGGTAAAGGAATGTCTCATAAAGGGCCTGGAGGAATACAGAAGGGCTTATCCTTGGGAAAATGGGGATAGGCCTCTTTTGGAACCCAGGTATTTGTTTTATGGGCGTGAAATATGGGAGCAGGCACTAGGGGCACTGCTGGCAGGGGAGAACCTGCTTTTGGCAGGGCCTAAGGCCACAGGCAAGAATGTACTGGCGGAAAACCTGGCCTATGCCTTTGGCCGGGGAGATTGGAATGTGTCCTTTCATGTAAATATGGATGCGGCTATGATGCTGGGGACGGATACCTTCCGCAATGGCCAGGTGGAGTTTCGGCCGGGGCCGGTATATAGCTGCGGGGAGCTGGGAGGATTCTGCATTCTGGACGAAATCAATATGGCAAGGAACGAGGCATTGGCTTCTCTTCATTCTATCTTGGATTTTCGCCGGATACTGGATGTGCCAGGGTATGGCAGGCTGAAAATGCACCCTGCTACCAGGTTTATTGCCACCATGAACTACGGCTATGCCGGCACAAGAGAACTAAATGAGGCACTGGCTTCTAGGTTTGCGGTCATCACCATGCCACCTGCAGATGAGGGGATGCTGAATACCCTTATTGAGAAGGAATATGGAGATTTGCCTGAGAAAATCCGCAAGGCCGTGGTGGGGCTGTTTATGGATTTGCAGCTAAAGTACCAGCAGGGAGAAATCTCCGGCAAGGCAGTGGATCTCCGTGGCCTTATGGGAGCACTGGCTATTTATCGCCAGGGGGTGGAGCTGCGGCTGGCTCTGGAGCAGGGACTGGTAAATAAGGTATTTAATGAGGAAGAAAAGCTGCTGCTGAAGGATTTGCTGGATCTTAGAATTGGCGGCAAATAGATAGGCTGACAGAGGGGGACAGGCAGATGGCAGCAGAGGATATGGGGGCTGGCCGGGGCAGCAGGCAGCGGCGGGCCTTGAACATGATATGGACAGCTGCCGGGGATTATAGCCTCTCTCCTGGCTTTGTGGCTTATTTGAAAGATGGCAGGCCGGATTTGTATTTTAACACCATTATGGGATTGGCCTACAGGAGATATGGCAGCCAGGGGCTGGATGAGTATTTGCTGGAGCTGGGACATTCTATGATGGGGGCAGTGCTGGTGGATATGTTTTGGCTGGGGCTGGAGCATATGATGTATACTGCCTATGGTGAGGAGCTCCTTAGTCTGGAGCAGCTTAGAAGGCTGTGGGCAGAGGATTATCTGGATGACAGCCAGGAGGACAGTATGCAGCATCTGATGATGCGGCAGGAACTGGCCCATAGCCTGAAAAAGGCTCGCTGCCTAGAGGTACTAAGGGGGACAGGAAAGCACGGCCTGCTGAATCCCTGGGAGAAGAGCCTGTACCAGAAGCTGTATTTTGCTGATGCCATGACCATGGAGGAGCTAAAGGAGTATTTTCGCCAGGTGGTGAAGAAGTATTTCATCTTTAGTCCCCAGGTAATATTGAAGCCAAGTAGGTGGCACCTTATGCTGGGAGCCAGGTTCAGCCAGCTGCTACGGCGGATGATGCCTCTAGAGCAAAGGGGCTGTGGCCTGGATATGACGCCAGAGCTAAAGGCCAAGGCACAGCAGCAGGAGCCGGACAAGGAGTCAGCCCTAGAGCTGCCGGGGCTAAGGCAGGAATCTGCCGCCAAGGAGCTGGCGAAAATAAAGGCACAGTTTCCTAGGGCACTAATGGGAGAAGTCCAGCGATTGGAAATAGAGCAGCAGGTGTGCGTGGACAATCACCGCTACTGCCATGTGTATTTTGCCAGGGGGCAGGCGGAGGCTTTATCTGGTGGAAAGACTAGTAAAGGCAGTAAAGGGATGGATGCCGGCTCAAAGACTGATAATCTTCATGAGAAGCCGATGGAAGAAGCAAGTGGGGCTTATAGGGAAAACTATGGCCATTATTGCAGCCAGGGGAGAAAATATCGAATGGCTACAGACAGGCTGGCTCATGGGCTGCAAAACTCCCTGCAGCTGGCCAAAAGCTCCTATGATGTACGGGCTAGCCAGGGAAGGCTTGCTCCAGCCTATGTGTGGCAGGCTATGGCTACAGGGGACGATAGGGTGTTTCAACGGCAGAGTGCTGAGGCTTTCGATAGCTTTTCCGTGGTAATTTTGCTGGATGGTTCCTATTCCCGCCATGAGCAGCAGCAGCAAATCAGCAGCCAGTGCCATGTAATAGCTGAAAGCATGAGGCGGTGCCAGATTCCGGTGGAGGTGCTGTCCTACTGCACCATAGGCCATTATACGGTGCTGCAGGTGCTAAAGGGCATAAGGGAGGACAGTCGGGGCATCTTTGGCTATGAGGCCAGGGGGTGGAACCGGGACGGACTGGCCCTTCGCAGCCTGGGAGCCTATCTAAAGCAGCAAAATATGGCCCATGTGCTGCTGTTTATCCTGTCGGATATGATGCCCAGTGATGAACAAGGGCTGCCTATGTCAGGACTGAAAACCCTAAGGCAGTACAGCGAAAAGGCCGCCCTGGAGGATACGGTGGAGGGGCTGCAGCAGCTCCGCAAACAGGGAGTGGCAGTGTCTGGGATTATCCAGACCGTAGTGCCCTTTAACCCCGCTACCGCCCAGAAGCTCTTTGGGAAGAGCTATGTGCATATAGATAGTTTGGGGAAGCTCTCCGGGGCTATTATCTCCATAGTTGATGAGTATGTGCAGGGGCATATATAGATTTTGGTATAGTAGCGATATACTTGAATCTATATATTTTTTGCTAATTTTTGCATAAAAAACTTCTATAATGGAATAGTAGAATCTGGGACTTTAGTCTGTTCTCAGAAAATGGACATAGCCGTATAATGTACACAAATGAATACAAAGTACAACTTGAAACGCACTGGGTGTACTTTGTACAGAGGGAGAATATATTTTTAGGAGGTATATTATCATGGATATGGCTATGTTTGACGGTATTCTGAAGATTGTTATGTTCGCTGGGGTTATTCGTCTGTTCAACAGATAATCCGAAACAGGCTGCTGTGAGCCTGGGGAGAAAAATCCTGCTGTGCCTACGGGTGTCAGCAGGATTTTTTTTCGCTTCCTTTAGGCATGGGTAGTGTCAAAGGGCAAGGATAAATTTGAGGGAGTCATGTCTGTGTGGCTCCTTTTTTGTTTGCTTTAGGTGGGGAAGAGGGGGTATAATGTAACTGTGTATTATGTTTTCTAGGGAGGTATTGCCATGGAAAAGTCCAAGGTTTATTTTA
>CAVFWX010000045.1:0-13275 GCA_963626225.1 Anaerotignum sp. | reverse complement strand
AGGGGTATAGCTCAATTGGTAGAGCAACGGTCTCCAAAACCGTAGGTTGTGAGTTCGATTCTTACTGCCCCTGCCATTTTATACGGAGCAGTACTCAAGAGGCTGAAGAGGACGGTTTGCTAAATCGTTAGAGTCGCAAGGCTGCGGAGGTTCGAATCCTCTCTGCTCCGCCATTTTGATGTCGAGCACCAGAAGTAATTCTGGTGTTTTTTGTTTATTAAAGATTTTATCGAGATGTGATGGCGACGAAAGTGATACCCTAAGGAGACCCTTTATCGACATCGGTGCTTAGCGATTCACGAACCATGATTTAGGCCGATAGGACATAAATCATGCCCCTCGTGAGAGCTTAGCAGCCGTTATGTCGATATAGGAGCGAGAGCGAGTCGACGTGGGTATACTTTCGTCGTATTTATTATCTCCTATGTAACTAAATTTGTATAAACACTGCATAATATGGTAAAATAGAATAAGTGATTTTTATGCCTAGAAAAGGGCAGGAATATATATGGCAGGCTGGTGGAGCGTTTGCAGTTGAAGAAGCTGGAGGCTTATGGATTCAAATCCTTTGCTGACCGGATTGAGGTAGATTTCGATAAGGGAATTACAGCTATTGTGGGGCCTAATGGCAGCGGCAAGAGCAATATTTCTGATGCCATAAAATGGGTGCTAGGAGAGCAGAATGTCCGCAATATCCGTGGTACTAAGGCAGAGGATGTAATCTTTGCCGGCAGCGAAACCAGGCGGCCGATGAACGTGGCAGAGGTTTCCCTGTATTTTGATAATGACGGCACTTTGCCGGTGGATTTCCATGAGGTAGTTGTGACAAGACGGCTTTTCCGTACTGGGGAAAGCGAATTTTATATTAATCGCTCCCGGTGCAGGCTGAAGGATATAGCCAACCTTTTTGCAGACTCCGGCGTGGGTCATGACAGCATGGGCATTATCAGCCAGAATAAAATGGATGAAATACTCAATGCCAGGCCAGAGGAGAAGCGGCTTTTCTTCGAGGAGGCAGCAGGTATCAGCAAATATCGCAGCCGCAAGAAGGAAGCTATGCGGAAGCTTGATGACACAGAGGGGAACCTTCAGCGTGTCCACGATATTATGGGGGAAATTGAGAATCAGCTGGAGCCTCTGCGTCTTAGTGCAGAGCGGGCTACTAAATATCAGGAGCTGCAGGAGGCCATGTCCCGGTTGCAGCTGACAGGCATGTACCATCAGTATCAGGAGCTGATAGAAAAACGGCAGGCCTTTGACCGGCAAATTCAGGAAAAGAAGGATCAGGAAATTGCTGCCAATACGGCGGTGCAGCTCATTGAGAACCGTAGGAGCCAGCTAGATGCCGATGTTACCCGTCTGGAAAAATCCCTGGAGGAGTTGGCAGCCAAGCGTAATGAAATCCACGGCAGGCTGGAGGCTGCAGATAGCCGCATCCAGGTGTTGGAGGAGAGGCGTCGTCAGGGAAAGGCCAATCGCCAGCGGCATCAGCAGCAAATAAAGGAAATGTCTGCTGCCATGACAGAGGCAACAGAGAGTATAAAAGGCCTTCAAGAAGCGGAAAGTTCTGCCAAAGTCAGGCAGAAAGCTGCTGAAGAGGAGGTTATCGCCAAGCGGCAGGAGGCCAAAAGGCTCCGTGAGTCTTTGGCAGCTATCCGTAGCCAGGGCCAGAAAGTGAATCAGGAGGCTCAGGGCCTGGAACGAGAAATCCAGGCGTCAGACAGCCGTAGACAGGTGCTGGAGAGACTCCAAAGCTCCTATGAGGGATTTGGTAGGGCTGTAAAGGCAGTGTTGAAGAGCCAGCAGCCTTGGCGACAGGGAGTGTGCGGTGCTGTGGCAGAGCTGCTGCAGGTACCTGGTAAATATGTCACTGCCCTGGAAACAGCCCTGGGAGGCAGTTTGCAGAACATTGTCACCAGGGACACGGACACCGCAAAGGCAGCTATTGAGTTGTTGAAGCGGGAACGTCTAGGCAGGGCGACCTTTCTTCCTTTGTCCTCCATTGTGGTTCGGGGCAACAGGGAAAATGTCCCTGCCCATGCCAAGGGAGTCTTAGGCTGGGCCAATGAACTGGCGGGCACAGAGCGTCAGTACCAGAAAGTGGCAGATTTTCTTCTGGGAAGAACCTTGGTAGTAGACACTCTGGACAATGCCCTTGCCCTGAACAAAGCCATGGGGCAAAGGCTGAGAATCGTTACTCTGGAGGGAGAGCTTCTTAGCCCAGGTGGTGCCCTGGCAGGAGGCAGTCAGCAGCACAAAGAAAGCAGTTTTCTAAACCGTCGGGAAGAAATTTCTACTCTGGCAGAAAAGTTAGAAAAACTCCAGGAGCAGTTGGCGAAACTTCAGGAGAAGAAAAAATCTCTGGAGATGGAGTATGGCAGGCTGGATCAGGAGGCAGAGAATCTGTCTGAGACCACCAGCAGGCTGGAAATGGACAAGGCTGTACTGGAACAGCAGGCTCTTCGTGCTCGGGAGCAGATTCTCCTGCGGCAGCGGGAAATCAAGCGATATGAGGAAAATGCTGCCAGCCAGCAGGCACAACTAGAAAAGATGGAAAGGGAGCTGTCTGAAAGCCTGGCAGAAATTTCTCGTCTTATGGAGGAATGCGGCAAACATCAACAGGCTTATCAGCAGGCTGATGAGGAGCATAAGGCCCTGTACAAGCAGCGAATGGATCGGCTGGCGGAGAAGAAGGGCAACGATAAGGAAGTGCGGGAGGCCAACAGCCGCCTACAGAATATCCAGAACCAGCTTCATCAGGTGCAGCTATCTGCCTCCAAGGTGGATTTTGAGCTGGAGCAATGCCAGCAGGAGCTGCTGAGCCAGTACGGACTGGTGCCGGAGCGAGCTGCAGAGGAAGCACTGGACATAGAGCCGACTGAACTGAAAAGGCAGACCAAGTCCTTGGAGGGTGAAATCCGCAGCCTGGGAGTTATCAATCCCAATGCCCCTCAGGAATTTGCCGATCTTCAGAAGCGGCATGCATTCCTTTCCGGCAATGCCCAGGATCTGGAAAAAGCCCGTGAGGATTTGCTGCAGTTAATCCAGGAAATGGAAGTGGCTATGACTCGGCAGTTCCGGGAAGCCTTTGTAAAGATAAATGGATATTTTGGAGAAATCTTCGTGAAGCTCTTTGGGGGCGGACAAGCTAAAATCCAGCTGACAGATAAGGAAAACGTGCTGGAAGCCGGGGTAAATATCATGGTGACAATTCCCGGAAAGAAAACCCAGAACCTGGCTGTGCTGTCCGGTGGAGAAAGGGCCCTGACAGTGGTGGCTCTGCTATTTTCCTTCCTGAAGTACCGGCCGGCACCTTTCTCTGTGCTGGATGAGATTGACGCTCCGCTGGATGAGGCCAATATCGGTCGCTTTGGCAAGTTCCTGAAGGAATATGCAGAGAGAACCCAGTTCATCATGGTTACCCACAGAAAGGGCACCATGGAGGTAGCTGACACCATGTATGGGGTGACCATTGAAGATGCGGGAGTGTCCAAGATTATTTCCGTGCGGTTACAGGATTATGAGCCGGAGGCTTGATAGCTGGTAGTGGCTTTGATTTGAGAAATGCCCGGATAGGGCTTTGAAATATACAGGAGGATTTATACATGGGATTTTTTGATAAACTGAAAAAGGGACTGGCTAAGACCAGGGAAAATATTACCAATAAGATTGAAAAACTGGTTATCGGCTATGCGGATATTGATGATGACCTCTTGGACGAGCTGGAGGAAATCCTCATTATGGCGGATGTTGGTGTTAGCACTACAGAGCGTTTGATGGAGTCTGTACGGAAAGGCATCAAGAAGAAAGAAATCAACTGCCCTGATGATTTGAAGCCATTCCTGCAGGCTAGGATCTCTGAAATCCTCAATGAGGGCTCTGATGAAACCAAGGTGGCAGAATATGGCCCTACGGTTATCTTGGTAATCGGTGTTAATGGTGTAGGCAAGACCACCACCATAGGCAAGCTGGCCTCCTACTACAAGGCACAGGGCAAGTCCGTAATGCTGGCAGCAGCAGATACCTTCCGTGCAGCGGCCATTGACCAGCTAGAGGTGTGGGGTGAGCGTACCGGCACCAGGGTTATCCGTCACGAGGAAGGATCTGATCCGGCAGCTGTTGCCTTTGATGCAGTAAAGGCAGCCAAGGCCAGAGATATTGACATCCTGCTGATTGATACCGCAGGCCGCCTTCAGACCAAGTCCAACCTGATGGAGGAGCTGAAGAAAATCAATCGGGTTATCCAGAGGGAAATCCCAGAGGCACCTCATGAGACGTTGCTGGTGCTGGATGCTACCACTGGCCAGAATGCCATCAGCCAGGCCAATATCTTTACCAAGGCTGCTCCTATCAGCGGCGTGGTGCTAACCAAGCTGGATGGCACTGCCAAGGGAGGCGTAGTAATCGGCATCAAAGCAGAGCTTTCCATGCCGGTAAAGTGGATTGGTGTAGGTGAAGGTGTAGAGGACCTGCGGCCATTCATTGCCGAGGATTTTGCCAAGGCTCTATTCAATAAGAGCGAGGAGTAATACATATTTGGGCAGCCTGGGGAGCAGGTAGATGAATGGCAATGTTGGAGGTAGAATAATGGCAGAGAAGCTGAAGGGTGGATATACTACAGGGGCCTGTGTGGCAGCTGGTGCGAAAGCTGGGGCACTGTACCTCCTTGGCCGGGAGCCAGAGGATTTTGTGGATATCACGGCATTGGATGGTAGTCCTTTAAAAATTCCTGTAGCAGGCATTGAGCCTGTTGACGACGGGGTAATGGTAGAAATCATAAAGGATGCTGGAGATGATCCAGATATTACCAATGGCACTTCTGTCTACACCACCTTGAAATTGCTGAAATCCGAAGCGGATTTGCAGGTTGTTCATGGCAAAAGCATGAGGTATGAGCATATCCTTTTCCAAGCAGGAGAGGGCATCGGCCATGCCACTAAGCCAGGCCTGAGCCTTCAGGTAGGGGAGCCTGCCATCAATCCCGGCCCCCGTCAGCTGGTGTACAATAGCATCCATAAGCTGCTGCAGGATACTCCCTGCCTGGTACAGGTGGATATTCCAGCCGGCACTGAGCTGGCCAAGAAAACCTTGAATCCTGTACTGGGGATTGAGGGAGGAATTTCCGTCATTGGTACCACTGGAGTACTGCGGCCTATGTCTGAGGAAGCCTTTAAAAATTCCTTGGTGCCTCAGATTGAGGTGGCCAAGGCGGCAGGCTTTAGGACACAGATCTTCGTGCCAGGAAAAATCGGTGAGAGGATAGCTTCTAGCTGGGGACTGCCGGCAGAAGCCATGGTGCAGACCAGTAATTTCATTGGCTTTATGCTAGAGGCGGCTGCGGATCGTGAGCTTGACAGGGTGTTGCTCTTTGGGCATATTGGCAAGCTGGCTAAGGTGGCGGCAGGAGTTTTCCACACCCACAACAGGGTGGGAGATGCCCGGCTGGAGGTGCTGGGGGCCTATAGTGCTGCAGAAGGAATGCCTGCTGAAGGGGTAAGGCGGATTTTGTCCGCTGTTACCACGGAGGAGGCATTGCCTGTTATAGAGGAATACGGCCTGGAAAGGGTATATGATATTATTGCCGCCAGAGCTAGCTATCGGGCCGAAAGATTGCTGTTCAATAGAGTCAAGGTAGGTACGGTGCTGGTAACACTACAGGGAAAGCTACTGGGCATGGATAAGGCAGCCAAAGAAATGGGAGATGACTTCAAATGGCAGATAAAATAGCGTATTTTTGCAGTCACAAAATCATCGTGGCTGGTATTGGTCCCGGTAATCCAGACTATATGGTGCCGGAGGCATTGAGGGCTATCCAAAATGCCAAGGTGCTGGTGGGAGGCAGTCGTGCTCTCAGTCAGTTTTGTTCCGGAGATGCAGGGCAGGAAACCATGGCCATTAAGGGAGATATTGTGGCTGTTATGGACTTTATTGCAAAAAAGCTGCGGGATAACGATGTAGTAGCCATGGTTTCTGGGGATCCTGGGTATTTTTCCCTGCTAGATGCACTGAGGAGGTATTTTCCTGAGGAGATTATACAGGTAATACCAGGTATCAGCTCCATGCAGCTGGCCTTTGCTCGATTAGCTTTGCCTTGGCATGAGGCAGAGCTTTTGAGCTTCCACGGCAGACGGCCGGCAGAGGAAAAGCTGGCATACGCTCCCGGGCGGCTTTTGGGTATGCTGACAGACGGTGAATTCAACTCCTGTGCCATCCCAAAGCTGTTGCTGGACATGGGCTGGCCGGGAGAGACAAAGCTGGCTATCTGCACCAGGCTTTCCTACGATGATGAGAAAATCATCAGGACAACTTTAGCAGGTGCAGCAGAATATGAGGCCTATGGACATTGTATATTGGTGGTGAAAGCATGAATAAATACAGCTTGGGCATTGCCGATGAGGAATTTATTCGGGGCAAGGTGCCCATGACCAAGGAAGAAATTAGGATCATTACCCTGGCTAAGGCCCGCATTGGTCAAGGAGATGTGGTGGTGGATGTAGGCGCAGGCACCGGCTCCATCAGCTGCGAGGTAGCTCTGCAGGCTGTGGGGGGCAAGGTCTTTGCCATTGAGCGAAAGCCGGAGGCAGTGGAGCTAATCCGCCAGAATGCTGAGAAATTCGGCATTGACAATATAGAAATCATCCAGGCAGAGGCCCCAGAGGGCATGGAAAAGCTCCCAGCATTGGATGCAGCCATTATTGGTGGCAGCGGCAGCCATTTGGACAGTATTTTGGACAGGCTGGATAGCTTGTTGAAGATCCAGGGCAGGATTGTGCTGAACTGCGTTACGGTGCAGACATTGATGCAGTGCATTGCCTATATGGATGGCAATCCCAAGTACAAATATGATACAATCCAGGTGCAGGTAAACCATTGGGACAAGGTAGGGCCATACAATATGGCCAAGGCAGCCAATCCTATCTTTATCGTCACCTGTGAAAAGATAAAATAAAAATTAAAACGAAATGAATGAGCAATGGAAGCAATGATGGATTTTGCATAGGAGGTAATTTGTAATGAAGGTATTTATTGTAGGGGCAGGCCCTGGAGATCCGGAGCTGATTACGGTAAAGGGCCAGCGGCTTTTGTCCCAGGCAGATGTGATTATCTATGCAGGCTCATTGGTGAACCCAGCTCTCTTGGACTATGCCAAGGAGGGCTGTGAGATCCACAATTCTGCTTCCATGACTTTGCCACAGGTAATAGATGTGATCCAGAAGTCTGTGGCAGAGGACAAGATGGTAGTAAGGCTCCACACAGGAGACCCAAGCATCTATGGTGCCATTCAGGAGCAGATGGATCAGCTGGACAAGCTGGGCATTGAATACAAGGTGGTGCCTGGTGTTAGCTCCTTCCTGGCTACAGCTGCGGCATTGAAGCAGGAATACACCCTGCCGGGGATTTCCCAGACAGTTATCATTACTCGTAACGAGGGCAGGACTCCTGTGCCGGATCGTGAAAAGCTCCGCTCCTTGGCAGCCCATCAGGCTACCATGTGCATCTTCCTCAGCATTACCATGCTGGACCAGGTGGTGGCAGAGCTTATAGCAGGAGGCTACAAGCCAACTACTCCTATTGCTATAGTTCAGCGGGCTTCTTGGCCAGAGGAAAAAATCGTTAGGGCTACCTTGGAGACCATTGTGGATGAAATTGCTAACAAGGGCATTGACCGCACAGCCATGATTGTAGTCAGCAACTGCCTGGCGGCAGACTATGAGCTGTCCCGGCTCTATGCACCGGAGTTTAGCCATATGTTCCGTCAAGCGGAAAAGTAATGAAGGGCAGCAGCCTATGAAATACGCAGTAATAGCGGCAACGGTAGGAGGCTGCCATCAGGCTTTGAGCATCTGTCATGCCCTGGAAAATACTAGAGAAGCACAAATAGGCAGCGAAAGTAACCAAGGAGCATTGGACAACGACATACAAGGGCAGGTAGATGTTTATATCCATAGCAAGGCAAGGGCAGATATGGAAAAACTGCTGGCAGCTCCCCATGAGCTTCAGAGAAAATACCATGAGTATCATCGGCTGGGAGATTTGCTGCCTAGGCTTTGGCAGGCCTATGATGGGATGATTTTCATTATGGCCACAGGCATTGTGGTTCGGCTGATTGCCCCCCACATAGTCAGCAAGCTAAGTGATCCAGCTATATTGGTTATGGACGACAGGGGACATAATATTATCAGCCTACTATCTGGCCATGTGGGAGGAGCCAACAGGCTTACGGCATATCTGGCAGCTTCCTTGGGAGCCAATCCTGTTATTACCACCGCCACGGATGTAAACAATCTGCTGGCTCCTGATGTAGTGGCAGGCTATATCAAGGCTATTCCCTATCCTAAGGGGAATATTGTCCGCTTCAATGGGGGGCTCCTACGGGGAGAAAATATCCACTGGTGGCTGGAGAGAAATATCCCGGGCTGTCAGGGTTATGAAAGAATCCTTCAGGCAAAGGGCGTGGACTATGCGAAATTTTATCTGCATGAGTTGGAGTCTGAGGGCTATGGTGATGAAGTCACACACAGCATTGATAGCAGCAATAGCAAAAGACTCCCCTGGCGACAGCCTGGCCTTCATGTGGTGATAGCCCCAAAAGCAGCAGACCTTCCCAAGCAGGAAAATATCCTGTATCTCTACCCCAGAAGGCTTATGGCTGGAGTGGGATGCCGCAGGAATACAGAAAAGGCATTGATATTGTCCGCCCTAGACAAGGCCTGTCAGGCCATTGGTTGGGACAGGAGCCGCATCAGTGGCTTGGCCAGCACAGTGGTGAAATCAAATGAAAAGGGCCTTTTGGCAGCGGCAGATGATATGGGTGTTTCCATTGAATTTTATGAAAATAATCAGCTGGCTCAGATGATAGATAAATATCATTTGCCTGAGTCGGCCTTTGTAAAGAAAACCATCGGGGTAGGTAATATCTGCCAGGCTTCGGCACTATGCCGGGCGGGGCAGGGAACCATAGCCCTGGACAAGACAAAATACGAGAAAGTGACGGTAGCACTAGTATGGCAAAAATAGTTGTAGTAGGCATTGGCCCTGGCAGCTTTGAGGATATGACTCCAAGAGCCAGGAAGGCCATTGAGTCTGCCCAGGTAGTGGCAGGCTACAAGACATATATAAAGCTTATTGAGGATCTGTTGGAGGGCAAAGAGGTTATTGGCACCGGCATGACCCAGGAAGTAGACAGATGCCAGGCGGCAGTGGATGCTGCAGCGGCCGGCAAGGACACTGTGGTAGTGTCCAGTGGCGACTCAGGTGTGTACGGTATGGCAGGACTGGTGCTGGAGCTGGTGCTGCAGCTGCCTGAAGAACAGCGTCCTCAGTGGGGTGGCGTGGTAGCAGGTGTATCTGCAGTCAATGCCTCTGCTTCTCTTTTGGGAGCACCGTTGATGCATGATTTTGCTGTCATTAGCCTTAGCGATTGGATGACTCCTTGGGAGCTCATCAAGAAGAGGGCTGCTCTGGCAGGAGAGGGAGATTTTGTCATTGCCCTCTACAATCCAAAGAGCCGCCATCGTCCTGACTATATCTATGAGATTCAGAAAATCCTTCTGGAGCATCGGGCCGGCACCGTGCCAGTAGGCATTGTCAGCAGTGCCAGTCGGGAGAAGGAAAGCATTGTCATCTCGGATTTGGCTCATTTTACAGACGAAGAAATTGGTATGTTCTCCATGGTAATCATCGGCAACAGCAGCACCTATGTAAAGGACGGCTATATGATTACCCCACGGGGCTACAAGCTGGCCAAGGAGTGAGGCAGATGATTTTTGTAGCAGCAGGTACCAAGGATGGCCGGGAGCTGGCAGGATATCTCCTTAGCCAGGGCTATGAGGTGGTAGCTTCTGTGGTGAGCCAGTACGGTGAAAGCCTCCTAGAGCAGTATCAGGGCATACATATCAACTGCCAGCCTCTGGATATAGAGGGCTTTGTGGAGTATTTCCAGAAGCATGATATCAGGCTCTTTGTGGATGCATCCCATCCCTATGCCGCCAATGCTTCTGCCAATGCCATGGAGGCCTGCCATAGGGCAAGTATTCCCTATATCCGCTATGAGCGGCAGCAGACCCCTTTGGATTATGATAGGGCATATTATGTGGAAAATTATCAGCAGGCGGCAGCCAAGGCAGCAGAGCTAGGAGAGCATATTTTTCTCACTACCGGCAGCAGGAACCTGGCTGCCTTTGCCCAGGCACCGGAGATGGCAGGCAAGCATATAGTTTGCCGGGTACTGCCGGAGCCGGAGATTATTCAAATGGCAAGGGATTTGGGCTTTACCCCGGGGGATATTATTGCCATGCAGGGGCCTTTTTCCCAGGAGCTAAACAAGGAGCTTTATCTCAAGTACCAGGCTCAGGTGGTAATTACCAAGAACAGCGGAGCCACAGGAGGCACGGACAGCAAATTTGCCGCTGCCATGGAGCTGGGACTGCCCTTGGTTATTATTGACCGGCCAAGGATGAATTATGAAAATTTGGCTGAAAGCTATCAGCAGATATTGGATTTTGTACGGAAGGAGCTAGGCTGACTTATGGATTTTATCAAGAAGCCAATGGATATAGAGAATCGCAGCATGGAGATTATTGCCCCATATCTGGAGGGACTGAAGTTGGATGAGGAAGCCACCAAGGTTTATTCCCGCATCATCCATGCCGCAGGAGATGTGGAATATGCACCTATTATCCGTCTCCATCCTGAGGCCATTGCCTGTGCCAAGGAGGCATTGCAGAGGGGTTGCAATATCTATACAGATGTGGAAATGGTTCGCACCGGCATCAACAAGCGAAAGCTAGCTTCCTTTGGGGGACAGGTTTTCTGCCGGGTGGCTGACCAGCAGGTGGCAGAAATGGCAGCCAAGCACGGCATTACCCGCTCCATGGCGGCTATGAGGAGCTTTGGCCATGATATGGACGGTGCTATTATTGCCATTGGCAACGCCCCTACGGCTCTCTTTGAGGTACTGCGGATGGTGCGGGAGGAAAACCTCCGTCCTGCAGCTATTGTGGGCATTCCTGTAGGCTTTGTAGGTGCCGCAGACTCCAAGGCGGAGCTGGCGAAAAACGGCATTGTGCCTTATGTAACGGTGGAAGGTACCAAGGGTGGCAGCCCTATTGCTGCTGCTGTGGTAAATGCCATCATGTATATTATTGACAACAGCCGTTAAGACTAGATAGAGGGTGTACTTATGAGCTATGATATTCCACGGCTGGTAATGGCAGCTGTTAGCAGCGGCTGCGGCAAAACCACAGTTGTGACGGGGCTTTTGGCAGCCCTAAGAAATCAGGGCATCAAGGTTCAGTCATACAAAATCGGGCCGGACTATATAGACCCAGGGTATCATAGGCTGGCCAGCGGCCGACCAGCCCACAACATGGATACCTGGCTTATGTCTAGGGAAACCATGGTCAATACCTTTATTGACAGTGGCCAGGATGCGGAGATATCCATTATCGAAGGGGTCATGGGGCTTTATGACGGAGGCCGGGGCGGCATCAGCTCCACGGCAGAGATTGCCAGGCTTCTGGATGCCCCTGTGGTGCTGGTCATAGACTGCAAATCCATGGGAGCCTCAGCAGCGGCCATTGCCCTGGGCTTTCGGGAATATGCCAAGGATATAAGGATCGCTGGAGTTATCCTGAATCGTCTGGGCTCAGAAAATCATCAAAGGATGATTGAGGAGGCCATGGCAGGTATCGGCATGCCGGTACTAGGAGCTGTCCGCCGCAATGAGCTTTTGGCCATGCCGGAAAGGCATCTGGGCCTACTGCCAGCAGAAGAAAATGCCAAGGAGCAGCAAGCTGTGGATGCCATGGGTGAGGCTATGGCCAGGCAGTTAAATCTGGCAGAGCTAATGCAGCTGGCTCATGATGCAAAGCCATTGGAGAGGATGATATCCCAGTCAGAGCTGTATATCCAGAAGGTAGTAGAGGGCAGAAAAAGAAGCTTTCCTGATGATTTTGGCAGGATAAAAATCGGCCTGGCCAGGGATGAGGCATTTTCTTTCTACTATCCTGAGAGTTTGGCAGTACTAAAGCAGCTGGGAGCCCAGATAGAGGAATTTAGCCCACTTAGGGACAAAAAGCTGCCAGATGTAGACGGACTTATCTTTGGGGGAGGGTTCCCGGAGATGTTTGCCGGGGAGTTGTCTGCCAATGAGGAAATGCTATCTGATATACGCCAGGCAGCCCAGAAGGGCATGCCTATGTTTGCAGAGTGTGGCGGCTATATGTACCTGAGCCAGTCACTGACGGATTTTGAGGGCAAGGTTTATGATATGGCAGGCCTGCTGCCGGCTAAGGTGCAAATGAACAAGAAGCTGCAGATGGTGGGCTATGTGGAGGCTAAGCTCCAGCAGGATTGCTGTTTGGGGGCCGCCGGAATGAAGATACGTGGCCATGAATTCCACTTCTCTTCAGAAACACCAGGAGAGGCAGATATCACCGGAGACAGAGCCTTTAGCTTTACCCGTATGAGGAATGGGGCAGTGTACCCGGGAGGCTTTATGGCCAACAAGGGAAATATTGTAGGCTCTTATCTGCATCTTCACTTTGCCGGCTGTCCTGAGGCAGCGGCTGCCTTTGTAGGAAGCTGCTGGAACTACAATATCAAGCGTAGCGGAGAGTAAAATGGGCAGATTGATTTTAGTTACCGGAGGGGCCAGAAGCGGCAAAAGCACCTTTGCAGAGGAATATGCCGCAGCCAAGGGAACAAAGATAGCCTATATTGCCACATCCCAGATTTGGGACAAGGAAATGGCCTTTCGGGTAAAGCTCCATCAGGAACGGCGGCCTGCCAACTGGCATACCTATGAGGCACCCTTTGATGCTCATGAGTCCGTTAAGGAGGCAGCAGCAGAGGGCTGCGATATGATACTCTTTGACTGTTTGACAGTATATATGAGCAATCTCCTCTGCAGCCTAGAAAATATCGAGGACTCTCAGGCCAACTATCAGCTGGTGCAGGAAAAATGCCAGGCACTGATAGATGCAGTCAAGGAATCCCAGGCAGATATGGTGGTGGTCACAAATGAGGTAGGAGATGGCATCGTGCCAGAAAACCACTTGGCACGGGAATTTCGTGACCTATCCGGCCTGGCAAACCAGCTCCTAGCTCGAGAAGCCTCAGAAGTCTATTTAGTGATAGCAGGAATACCTATAAATATAAAGGATTTAGATGCTAGACTGCATCTTAAGAGACAGTAAGAATACAAATGCATGGAGTTGTACCCTAAGGAGACCCTTTATCGACATCGGTGCTTAGCGATTCACGAGCCATGAT
>CAVFWX010000044.1:0-13668 GCA_963626225.1 Anaerotignum sp. | reverse complement strand
GGCCGAGGTCTGCAAAACCTCTATTCCCCAGTTCGATTCTGGGTGTCACCTCCAAGGAAATTTCGCCCCTGAGTTTTCTCAGGGGATTTTATTTGCATTTTTGTTCTGTAAAGCATATAATGTAAATAGAGAAACAAATCTAGGAATCTAGGAATCGAGGTTGGATAATGGCTGAGAATGTAATAAGAAAATATACGGATAATCTTTTGAAGGTGTATAATTACGCCTTCGTTGAGGAGACTACCTATGGCTTCTACAAGCCTAACGAGGCTATGTATGTAGGTGTCCGCATGACAGAGAAGCAGTACAACTGCCCTGGCTGCCATCAGGTATTTACGGTAAATATCCGCAACGACAATGACGGCATCTTGTATTTCTCCAAAAGCAGGATTGCAGAGCAGCAAAAGGTATATGATGAGCTGGAGAAGGATTTTCCTGCTGACTGGGAGCTGATGGAGAAGCCTTACGCCTATCAGCTCATTGGTTATTGCCCTAAATGTGCGGAGGAAAAGTTCAAGGACAGTGATGAGGTAGGCCAGAGAATCAACAATCTCTGCCATGAGTTGTATCTGCAGGATATGCTGGTGTCTGACAAGGCACATCAGTATACCACCGATGCAGTACAGAGATGGCTGGATGGTATTCGGGATGCGGAAGAACTGAACCGCTTTGACCTGACTAGGCCGGAAATCCTCCAGGAGTTGATTTGGATAATGGTACTTAGCGATACGGAGGAATGTGAGAAGGCATTGCAGGAATATCGTGACGCTATCCAGCCTATTATTTATGAGCTGGAAAATCTTCTGGAGCAGGCTACTCCAGCTTGGAAGGCATATACAGCCCGTAACTCTTGCCTGCCTGAGTCCATGTCTGATGGAGAATACCATGAATATACCTTGGCTTTTCCTGCTGACGACACTGTGGGGCATGATTTCTACTTCAAGAAGACCGTGGAGAAGTCCCGGGTAGAAATGTTCCTGAAGCAGCCTCGTATGGAATCCATTCAGGATTTGCTGGGAGATGCTGGTTTCCAGGAAAAATGGATGGACATGGTTATGGATAAGGCCAATGAGCTGGTAAAATAATATATTCACAGTGCTATACTGCCCATATGGGCAGGAAGGAGGCTGTCAGATGAAAAAAATAATGCTTTTGATAATGGTCTTGGCCTTGGTACTGACCATGGCAGGCAGTTGCTTTGCAGCCAAAAAGACTGGCAAGCTGTTGCCGGAGGACTTTGCCTACAAAGGCCTGACCTTGGGAGAAATCAAGGATGCCATGGTGGAAAAGCTTGGGGAGCCTGACTTTGATACGGACATTGTGGTGTTGGATCAGACAGTGAAATGCTATGTGTATAGCTCTGATTTAAAAATCTGTACAGATCCCCGGAATGACAGGGTTGTGGCCATTCTCTGCAAGGACAAGAACTACAAGGCAAGGGATGATGTGGGCTATGGCTCCACCCGTGCCAAGCTGCAGCAGGTCTACGGCAAGGGAGACAAGGAGAAGCGAGACGGTGATATCTACTGGGTGTACCGCAATCCTGATAATGAGGGGCAGAAACTGATGCTGTCCATGGAAACATCAAATTTCTATGTGCTTAGCTTTTTGATTACCAGCCTGCCTCTGACAGAGGATGAGCAGGCGGAGTACGACATGGGTGGCTTTCCTATGGAGCTGTCCGGGGAGGATGATACCAAGGTTCATGGAGGCTTTAGCAGCAATGGTGAGTGGTGGGCTACCTACAAGGTAAATGACAATATTACCATTGGTACAGGAAATTGATTGTCTGCAGGAGCTGCTGTAAGGCTTCTGGTAGATTGAGAATAAAAGCGGAGACGTAGAGAAAGCAGGTGTTATCGGTTGGATAAAAAACGTTTAATCAGGGTGGCCCAGGGATTGGAGCCAGCAGATCTGGTGCTGAAGAATGCAGAGGTTTTCCATGTATTTACAGGCGAGTTTATTCTCTGTGACATAGCTATTGCGGATGGTTATGTGGCAGGTACAGGATCTTACTTTGGTATTGAGGAAATCGACATGGAGGGGAAGTATATAACCCCTGGCTTTATTGATGCCCATGTGCATATTGAAAGCTCCATGCTGACCCCTCAGCAGTTTGCCAAGGCAGCTTTGCCATGTGGTGTTACCACCGTTGTGACAGATCCTCATGAGATTGCCAATGTATGCGGTACCAAGGGCATACAGTTCATGCTGGATGCTACAGAAAATATCCCGCTGAATGTATATGTGATGCTGCCATCCTGTGTGCCGGCTACGGATTTTGAGGATTCCGGGGCAGTGCTGCTGGCAGAGGATTTGGAGCCGTTTTTGCAGCATCCAAGGGTGCTGGGCTTGGCAGAGGTTATGAATGCTCCTGGAGTATTGCAGCAGGATGAAAATGTCATGGCCAAGCTGTGTATGGCAGAGGGCTATCATATAGATGGCCATGCCCCAAGCCTTACCAGTAGCCAGCTTATGGGCTATCGGGCTGCTGGCATTACATCGGATCACGAGTGTATTACCTATGAGCAGGCATTGGAAAGGCTCCGTGCCGGCATTAGCGTCATGCTGCGGGAAGGCACAGCCGCCAAGAATATGAAGGGTCTGCTGCCGGCAGTAAATCCTGATACGGCATCCTCCTTTATGTTCTGCTCTGATGACAAGGTGCCAAGGGAGCTTTTAGAAAGCGGCTATATCAACTACATGGTAAAGACTGCCATCGGTGAGGGAGTCAGCGTTGCCAACGCCCTCCAGATGGCTACCATCAATACCGCAAGGCATTTTGATATCAAGGATGCGGGGGCTATCCTGCCAGGGTATCGGGCAGACCTTCTGGTATTTGACAATCTGGATGATTGGAAGCCGATACAGGTATACAAGGATGGCAGATTGGCTGTAAATGATGGCAAGTTGCTGGTAGAAGGCCAAGGATGTGACAGCAGCCAGCTGGAAAATACAGTAAACATCGGTGAGGTATCACTGGAAAGCTTCCAGATTCCTTTGCAGACGGAAATGGCAAGGGTTATTGGCCTGATACCTTATCAGATTGTTACCAAGAAGGCTATTTTGAATGTAAAACGAAAAAATGGTTATGCAGTCAGCGATGTGGAAAACGACGTATTGAAGCTGCTGGTATTTGAACGGCATCATGCTACCGGACATGTAGGCAAGGGCTTGGTAAAGGGCTATGGCCTGAAGCGGGGAGCTGTGGCTTCCACTGTAGGCCATGATTCCCACAATCTAATTGTCATCGGTACCAATGACGAGGACATGCTGGCGGCAGTACAGGAGCTGCAGCGTATCGGCGGCGGCATCTGCATTGCAGAGAATGGTATCATCAAAGGCTCCCTGCCTCTGCCTGTTGGAGGCCTGATGACCAACGCACCTGCCCAGGATGTAGCAAGGTGTCAGAGTGAGCTGGTGGCCATGGCACGGGAAATGGGCGTGCCGGAGTTTTATTCACCATTCCTGACATTGGCATTCCTGAGCCTGCCTGTTATTTCCTCATTAAAGCTGACGGATAGGGGCTTGGTTGATGTTGATGCATTTTGTTTTGTTCCTTTGGAGGTTAAATAATGGATTTTCTTAGTCCCCTTGCCAAGTATAAGAGGCTTTTGACTCCTTTTGGCATAGTAAGGTTTGTAGTGTTGCTGGCTGTGGCCTGCCGTTTGATGATGCCGGATTGTGGTGTGGCAGCCGGAGAGCAGATTTTGCCAAATCCGCCTGCTGTTACCGCTCAGGCGGCTATCCTGGTGGACATGCAGACAGGGGATATTATTTACGGCAAGAATGCAGATGGCCGCATGTACCCTGCCAGCACTACCAAGATCATGACAGCTATATTGGCCATGGAAAATGGAGATAATGACAGCATCGTGCCTGTCAGCTATTATGCCGCTGATGTGGAAAGCACCGGCCTGTGGGCTGGCCAGTCCATGCGGATGGGAGATATGCTGGAGCTGATGCTGCTAGAGTCAGACAACGGTGCAGCTACGGCTATCGGCGAGGCTGTAGCTGGTGGGGAGTGGGCATTTGCCCAGATGATGAACCAGAAGGCACAGGAGCTGGGCATGACCGGCAGTCATTTTGTCAATTGCAATGGCATGCCGGACGAAAACCACTATACCACCGCCCGGGATATAGCCAAGGCTGCTGCCTATGCCATGAAAAAGCCTCAGTTCAGTCGGATTGTGGCCAGTCCTACCATCATTATGCCGGACTGGGAGAATCCAGAGGCTACCTATGAGGCAGAAAATACCAATGAGCTGCTGAAAACCTACCCTGGCTGTATCGGTGTCAAGACCGGCTATACCAGGGCTGCCGGTGGCTGTCTGGTGTCTGCTGCAGAGCGAAACGGCAGACAGCTTCTCTGCGTGGTGCTTAAATCCTCGGATATGGACACTCGGTTCTCAGACTCTGCTGCACTTTTGGATTATGGCTTTGCCTGTGCAGAAAATGGTCTGGCTGTACTGCCTAAAAATTGACAGAACTTTATAGTTTTGCTATCCTAAAGGAGTGATCTTCTCATATACTGCTGTATATGGGGAGGTTGCTCCTTATTTTTATGTATTGAGAGGTAATCCTATGAACATTGAGCATATTCACCATTATAGCCATCATCTGGATCGGGAAATGAATATCCGTGTCTATGGCCATGATGGTTTGCCAATAGTCGCTTTTCCGTGTCAGGATGGCGATTGCTACAATTATGAAGGCTATGGCTTCATGGACAATATTGCGGACTACATCGATGGCGGTGCTATCCAGCTTTATGTGGTAGATACCGTGGACGTGGAAAGCTGGTCCAACGTATATGGGGATAAAGGCTGGCGTGCCTGGAGGCAGGAGCAGTATTTCCACTATATTGTGGAGGAGGTTCTGCCATGCATCTATTCCCGCAATCACAGTGGCAAGATGCCTATTACCTTTGGCTGCAGCCTGGGAGCTACCCATGCAGCAATCACCTTCCTGAGAAGGCCAGATCTTTTCGGGGGCTGCCTGGCTCTTTCCGGTGCTTATGATGCCAAGTATTTCTTTGATGGCTGGATGGATGAGGTGCTGTACCGCAATTCCCCAGTGCATTTCATGGAGAATCTGCCACCAGATCATTGGTATGTTGAGCTGTACAACCAGCGGAAGCCTATTTTCTGCGTAGGCCAGGGTCCGTGGGAGGACGAAGGCCGTCGTACCACTGCTATCCTGCGGGATCAGTTCAATGCCAAGGGCATAGGGGCTTGGTGTGATTTCTGGGGCTATGATGTGGAGCATGACTGGCCATGGTGGAAAAAGCAGATTCGCTATTTCCTGCCATATTTAGTGTGATTTTTCAATAAAGGAGCAAGTTTGGAAATGAATTTTGTATTTATTTCTCCTCATTTTCCTCGCACCTACTGGCTTTTTGCCAACAGGCTGAAGCGGAATGGGGTAAATGTATTGGGAGTAGGAGATTGTCCTTATGATGGACTGGATGTCAATGTAAGGGACTCCCTGACAGAGTATTATTATGTCCAGAATATGAAAGATTATGACCAGGTTTTCAAGGCGGTGGCATTTTTCTCCTTCAAGTATGGCAAGATTGACTGGCTGGAGTCCAACAACGAATTCTGGTTGGAGCAGGATGCCCGCCTGAGAACGGATTTCCATATTACCACTGGCGAGCAGTATGCAGATATTGGCCGCATCAAGCACAAGTCTGCCATGAAGGAATACTACAAGAAGGCAGGTGTGCCTACAGCAAGGCTCCATAAGGTGTCCACATTGGAGGCAGCCAGGGAGTTTATTGGCCAGGTAGGATATCCTGTTATTGTGAAGCCTGATATCGGCGTAGGGGCCAATGATACCTACAAGCTGAACAATGATGACGAGCTACAGGGCTTCTTCGGTAATTATCCACAGGTGCCTTATGTTATGGAGGAGTTTATTCAGGGCAAAATTTTCTCCTATGATGCTATTCTGGACAACCAGTCTGAGCCTCTTATGGAGTCCTGTACCGAATGGCCGCCATCCATTATGAATATTGTAACAGACAAGCTGGATCTGGCTTATTTTGTCCGAGCAGATGTGCCTGAGGCATTGCGTAAGGCTGGACGTGCTACTGTAAAGGCTTTCGGTGTCAAGAGTCGCTTTGTACATCTGGAGTTCTTCCAGCTGGATGCAGACAAGCCAGGCTTGGGCAAGGCAGGGGATTTTGTAGGGCTGGAGGTAAATATGCGTCCGGCAGGAGGCTATACCCCTGATATGATGAATTATGCCCACAGCATGGATGTATATCAGATCTGGGCGGATATGGTAACTGACAACCGTCGCCTCCAGGCAGACAGGCATGAGGATTATTTCTGTGTCTATGCTGGCAGAAGGGATCAGTTCAGCTATGTACATTCCCCAGAGGAAATCAGCCATCGCTATGGTGATGATATTGTCATGGCAGAGCGTATGCCGGAGATGATGGTGCCTCAGATGGGCAACCAGTGCTACACCGTAAAGCTCAAGACAGAGACAGAGGTTCATGAGTTCATCACTTTTGTGACACAGCGAAAGTGAGGCAGTGACACCTAATGAAAAAAATAGTTGTATGCCTGCTGGTGGTTTTTTCTTTTATGACCACCGCCTGTGCAGCAGGAAATTTTTGGAGTACAAACAAGGACGAAGGAGAGAGCAAAGTGGCAAATCGCATTGCAGTTTTTGATACCAACATGGGTGAGTTTGAGGTAGAGCTTTTCGAGGATAAGACTCCTATTACCACCAAGAATTTTATTGACCTGGCCCAGGAAGGCTTCTATGATGGGGTTATTTTCCATCGCATTATTGATGGCTTTATGATTCAGGGTGGCGACCCTACAGGTACTGGCATGGGTGGCCCTGGTTATACCATTGAGGATGAATTTGTACCAGAGCTGAAGCATGAAAGTGAGGGTATTTTGTCCATGGCAAATACCGGCCGTCCTCATACCGGCGGTTCCCAGTTCTTCATTACCTTGGCAGCAACTCCATGGTTGGATGGCCATCACACTGTATTTGGCAAGGTAGTAAAGGGCATGGATGTGGTTCGTGAAATCGGCCATGTAAAGACCGGCCCTCAGGACAGGCCTGTACATGATGTGGTTATCAACAAGATTACCATCAAGGCTGCAGAATAATGGATAAGGCAAAGGCACAGGCTTCGGCTTGTGCCTATACTTATATCTTGGAGTGTGCTGATGGCAGCCTTTACACAGGATATACTGTGGACTTAGAACATCGCCTAAAGATGCACAATGCAGGGAAGGCCAGCAAATGTACCAGAAGCCGCCTGCCGGTAAAGCTGGTATACTATGAGGAATTTGCCAGCAAAAGCGAGGCCATGAAGCGGGAATGTGCCATCAAAAAGCTCAGTAGAGAGCAGAAGCTTCTTCTCATTGCAGGCTTCACCTGAAATGTTAAGATAATATGGAAATTCCTCTTTGACTTTTCCATATAGCTGTGATAGTATAATTCGTGAAAGTAAATATGGCCTTTGAAATTGGTCCTGTGAGGCTGATAAAGGAAGCTAATATATTTTGTGTATGTAAAAGCGATGGCTTTCTTGTACCCTTTCAGGTGCGAGGGAGCCTTTTCTTTTTAGGTCATTGAAAATCCTGGCATACAGGAGTGTAGATGAAAAGGAGTGATTGCTTTGGGAAAAAATAGCATTTCTCTCAGAGGCAGAGATGTGTTGGCACTGGCTGACTTCTCTGCAGATGAAATCCAGATGATTCTGGAAACCGCCAAGGGAATGAAGGACATCATTCACCGGGATATCAAGAAGGTACCGGCATTGAAGGGCAAGTCCATTGTGACTCTCTTTTATGAGCCAAGTACCAGAACCCGTTCTTCCTTTGAGCTAGCTGGCAAGTACCTGGGAGCAGATGTGGTAAACATCACTGCAGGTACCAGTAGCATTGTCAAAGGAGAAAGCCTGAGAGATACTCTTTACACTGTAGAAGCCATGGGCGTGGATGCCATTGTTATGCGCCACAAGGCTGAGGGTGCGGCAGAATATGCCTCCAAGGTAGTTAGCCCTGTTATTATCAATGCCGGTGATGGTGCTCATGCCCATCCATCTCAGGGCTTGCTGAACCTCTTTACCATTATGGAAAAGAAGGGCCGATTCCAGGGATTGAAGGCAGCTATTCTGGGTGATATTACCCATAGCCGTGTAGCCCGCTCAGATATCCAGGGCATGCGGAAAATGGGCATTGAGGTACATCTGGCCGGACCAAAGACACTGTTGCCACGGTATTTGTTCCAGGAGGATGGCATCTATGTTCATGACAGAATAGAAGATGCCATCAAGAATGCAGATGTTATCAACGTGCTGCGTATCCAGCTAGAGCGTCAGAAGTCCGGCCTGTTCCCATCTCCAAGGGAATATGCCCGCATCTTCGGCATCAACGATGCAAGGCTGGAGCTGGCCAAGAAGGATGTATTGATTCTGCACCCAGGTCCAATGAACAAGGGATTGGAGATTTCTCCATTTGTAGCCTATGGTGAACATTCTGCCATCCAGGAGCAGGTTCAGAACGGTGTTGCTGTCCGTATGGCGATTCTGACTCATGCATTGACCGGAGGTAAAGCATTATGAAAATTTTGATAAAGGGTGGCCGGGTAATCGACCCTGCCAATAAGCTGGATAAGATTGCAGATGTGCTGGTAGAGGATGGCAAAATCGCTGAGGTAGCAGAAAATATTGCTGCTGAGGAAGCTGAGGTTGTAGAGGCAGAGGGTAGGATCGTCTGCCCAGGCCTGATTGACATGCATGTACATCTTCGCGAGCCAGGCCAGGAAGCCAAGGAAGATTTTGGTTCCGGTTCTAAGGCAGCAGCTGCTGGCGGCTATACCCGTGTAGCCACCATGCCAAATACTAACCCTGTTATTGATACAGCAGCCCTGGTAAAGGCTATGCAGAAGCGTGCAGAAGAAGATGCAGTGGTGCACATTGAGATTATCGGTGCTGTTACTAAGGGTCAAAAAGGCGAGGAAATGGCTGAGGTAGGGGATATGACCCAGGCCGGTGCCATTGCCTTCTCTGATGACGGACATTTTACCAAGTCTGCCAAGGTGTTGCTGAACTGCTATGATTATCTGAGAACTTTTGACAAAATCATTATTAACCATGATGAGGAAACCAGCCTGGTAGAAGAAGGCGTTATGAACGAGAGCCACAGAAGTGCTATGCTGGGTATGAAAGGCCGTCCTACTGTTGCGGAGGATATTGCCGTAGCTCGGGATGTTATGCTGGCAGAATATGCAGATGCCAAGGTTCATGTGGCTCATATCAGCTCTGGCCGCTCTGTGGATATTGTCCGTCAGGCCAAGGCTCGTGGCGTAAAGGTAACAGCAGAGGTTACTCCGCAGCATCTTACCATGACTGATGATTGTGTAGAGCTTTTTGACAGCTCCACCAAGATTAATCCGCCTCTTCGTGAGCAGAAGGATGTGGATGCAGTATTGGCAGGCCTCTTGGACGGCACCATTGACTGTATCGTAACAGATCATTCTCCACATGCTCAGGAGGAGAAAGATAGAGAGTATATGTATGCCCCTAGTGGCTTCCCAGGCCTGGAGACAGCTGTTGGCGTGTTGCTGACAGATTTGGTGCATACCGGCAAGCTGGATATTGCCATGATGATTGAGAAAATGACTGCCGCTCCAGCCAAAATTTTTGGCATCGAGGCAGGCAGTCTAGCAGAGGGCATGCCGGCAGACATTACCGTGATTGACCCTGAGCTGGAGTGGACTGTAGATGCCAAGAAGTTTTACACCAAGGGTTCTCATTCACCATTTGTGGGCCGCAAGCTCAAGGGCCGTGCTGTTATGACCTTTGTTGATGGCAAGCTGGTAATGAAGGACGGTCAGGTTCTGGCATAATTTCGGAGGTGCGATTTTGAAAGGCAAGCTTATTTTAGAAGACGGAAGTGTTTTTACCGGCACTTTGCTAAATAATATCAAGGCTACCGGTGAGGTAGTATTTAATACAGGTATGACTGGCTACCAGGAAATCCTTACGGATCCTTCCTACTGCCGTCAGATTGTTACACTGACTTTCCCATTGATTGGCAACTATGGCGTGGCTGAGAAGTTCATGCAGTCCCGCCGTTCCTTTGTCAATGGCTTTGTTATCGGTGAGCTCTGCGATGAGGGCAGCAACTGGCAGCTTCAGAACGAGCTGGCAGACTTCTTGACCCGTCAGGGTGTGCCATGCCTCTACAATGTAGATACTCGTGCAGTTACCCGCAAGATTCGTTCTGTAGGCTGCATGAAGGGCATTATTGTGCCTGAGGATGCATCCCAGAGCGAGATTGACGAGCTTTTTGCTGTGCCAATCAAGAAGGAAGTTGTACAAGAAGTAACAACCCCTGAGACCTACAAGATGGAAAATGACGGTCCTGATGTGGTAGTAATGGACTTCGGCATCAAGCAGAATATCCTGAATTCTCTTCACAATCTGGGCTGCAATCTGACCATTGTACCAGCCTCTACCACTGCTGAAGAGGTACTGGCCATGAATCCAGATGGCATTTTCCTGTCCAATGGCCCTGGCGACCCTAAGGATGTGCCTGAGGTTATTGAGGAAGTAAAGAAACTCATTGGTAAGAAGCCAATGTTCGGTATCTGTTTGGGACATCAGCTGATTTCCCTGGCTTTGGGTGCAGATACCTATAAACTGAAGTTTGGCCATCGTGGTTCCAATCAGCCAGTAAAGAATCTACTTAATGGCAGGGTGCATATTTCTTCTCAGAACCATGGCTATGCCGTAGACGAGAAGTCACTGGCAGATCTACCACTGGAGGTTACCCATATCAATGTAAATGATGGCACCGTAGAAGGCCTTCGTCACAAGACACTGCCGCTGTTCTGCGTACAGTACCATCCTGAGGCATCCCCAGGACCTGATGACAATATGTATCTCTTTGATCAGTTCTGGACCATGCTTACAGGCAGCAAGAAGGGGGAATAATCAGTGCCAAAGAAGGAAAATATCAAAAAGGTTTTAGTTATTGGTTCCGGTCCTATTATCATCGGACAGGCAGCAGAGTTTGACTATGCAGGTTCCCAGGCTTGCCGTGCCCTGAAGGAAGAGGGCCTGGAGGTAGTATTGGTAAATAGCAATCCTGCTACCATTATGACTGATACCCACATGGCTGACCGTGTATACATCGAGCCTCTTACCGTGGAGTTCTTGGAGGAAATAATCAGCAAGGAGCGTCCAGATGGACTGCTGGCAACTCTGGGTGGTCAGGCCGGCCTGAATTTGGCTGTAAAGCTGTCTGAGCAGGGCATTTTGGACAAATATCAGGTAGAGCTTTTGGGTACATCCCTGGAGGCCATTGAGCGTGCGGAGGATAGAGAGCTCTTCAAGGAAACCATGAACAAACTAGGTGAGCCTATCCCTGAGTCTACTATCGTAGAGGATGTAGCCTCTGCTGTGGCCTTTGCCCACGAAATCGGCTATCCACTGATTGTGCGTCCTGCCTATACCATGGGTGGTACTGGCGGCGGCATTGCGGAAAGCGAAGATGAGCTCATTGATATCGTTATCAAGGGACTGAAATACTCCATGATTGGTCAGGTGCTTATCGAGCGCAGCGTAGCTGGCTGGAAGGAAATCGAGTATGAGGTAATGCGTGATGGCAACGACAACTGCATTACTGTCTGCAACATGGAAAACTTTGACCCAGTAGGTGTTCATACTGGCGACTCTATCGTTGTGGCACCTTCCCAGACCCTGACTGACCACGAATATCAGATGCTCCGTAGTGCCTCTATCCGCATTATCCGTGAGCTGGGCATCGAGGGTGGCTGTAATGCCCAGTATGCACTGGATCCAAATAGCAACCAGTATTATGTAATCGAGGTAAACCCTCGTGTAAGCCGTTCTTCTGCCCTTGCTTCCAAGGCTACCGGCTATCCTATTGCCAAGGTTTCTGCCAAGATTGCCATCGGTTACAGTCTGGACGAGATTACCAATGCTGTAACCCAGAAGACCAAGGCTTGCTTTGAGCCTGCTCTGGACTACTGTGTAGTAAAGTTCCCTCGCTGGCCATTTGACAAATTTGTCTATGCAGACAAGACCCTGGGTACCCAGATGAAGGCTACCGGTGAGGTTATGTCCATTGACAGAAATTTCGAGGGTGCTATCCTGAAGGCTGTTCGCTCCCTGGAAATCGGAGTACATCGTCTCCACATGGAAAAGATGGATAACTGGGATGATGAAAAGGTTATCAAGCATCTGTCCCGTTGCAACGATGAGCGTATCTTCGTAGTAGCAGAGGCTCTCCGCCGTGGCATTGCAGATATTGATGAGATTCACAATATCACAAAGATTGACAAGTGGTTCCTGCGGAAGATCAAGCACATTACCGATGTGGAGAATCAGCTGAAGGAAGGAGTTATTACTCCAAGCCTTATGCTGAAGGCAAAGGATGCAGGACTGGCTGACCGCTCCATTGCAGAGGTAGCAGGCAAGACTCCTGATGAAATCCGCACCATGCGTAAGACCATGAACATCCTGCCTTGCTACAAGATGGTAGATACCTGTGCTGCTGAGTTTGAGGCAGCTACTCCGTATTATTATTCTACTTTCCATGCCCAGGAGGATGAGGTTGATACCTCTAGCAAACGCCGCAAGGTTATGGTTCTGGGCTCTGGTCCAATCCGTATCGGTCAGGGCGTTGAGTTTGACTACTGCTCTGTTCACTCTGTATGGGCACTGCGTCAGATGGGCATTGAGGCCATCATTGTCAACAACAATCCTGAGACCGTATCCACAGATTTTGATATTTCCGATAGGCTGTACTTTGAGCCTCTTACCGCTGAGGATGTGCTGAACATCATCGACAAGGAGAAGCCTGAGGGTGTTATTGTACAGTTTGGTGGCCAGACAGCCATCAACTTGGCGGGAGCACTTTCCAAGGCTGGTGTCAAGGTATTTGGTACCTCTGTTGACGACATTGACCGTGCCGAGGATCGTGAGCGTTTTGATGAGGTTCTGACCCAGGCGGGTATTCCACGTCCACAGGGTATCTCTGTTACCAGCCAGGATGAGGCCATTGCCGGAGCTGCCAATATCGGCTATCCTGTCATGGTTCGTCCTTCCTATGTATTGGGCGGCCGTGCCATGGAAATCGTGTACAACGAGGATGAGCTTCGTGACTACATGGGCCGTGCCGTAAAGGTAACTCCGGATCACCCTGTACTGGTTGACCGCTATATGCAGGGCACCGAGGTAGAGGTAGATGCGATCTCCGATGGCATTGATGTGGTTATTCCAGGTATTATGGAGCATGTGGAGCGTGCCGGCGTACATTCCGGTGACTCCATTGCCGTATATCCGCCACAGACCCTGTCTTCCAAGGTTATTTATACCATTATCGACTATACCAAGCGTCTGGCTGTAGGCCTCCATGTCAAGGGTCTCATGAACATCCAGTATGTAGTGGTAAATGACGAAGTTTATGTTATCGAGGTAAATCCTCGTTCCTCCAGAACTGTACCATTCCTTAGCAAGGTTACTGATGTACAGATGGTAGATGTGGCCACCCAGGTTGCCTTGGGAGCTTCCCTGAAGGAGCTGGGCTACCACTCCGGACTGGTTCCACCAAAGCCTTATGTGGCTGTAAAGGCACCAGTATTCTCCTTCAACAAGATGGC
>CAVFWX010000043.1:0-13864 GCA_963626225.1 Anaerotignum sp. | reverse complement strand
AGCACCCGGATAAACTCATCCCGCTCCCCTAAGAGTGCCTGGCACTCCTGGCGATCCTGAAATTCTATTATTTCCTCTTTAACTGCTCGCAATAAAGAAACCTCGTTTCCAAAATTCAACTAATCTGCCGTATAAACTCCAAGGATTTCAACGGCTTTTCAAAAATAAAATGGAGATAGCCCAGCAGCAGTCCCTCTGCTGCCACCATGGTCTTGCCCTTGACGGAAAAGGCCGGCTGGCTGTGCCAGTCCAGCTGCAGCAGCTGCTGGATAAACTCCCTAACCTGGGCGGAGTATTCCAACACCCTATGCTCCCCCAGCTCCCGGCGGCGGATACTACCGCACTTGGGGCAAAGGGCTCCTCCAATCTCAAAGTCAAAGAAGCCATCTTCCTCCAGTTGGCAGCCACATTGGGAACAGTATTCATACCCTAGCTGCATGCCGCTGTACTCCAGCAGCTGATAGGCCGCTGCCACTGCTGCAATTCTAGGATTACGGCCACCGAAGGCGTTGAAGATTTCCAACAGCCTTTGATACATTTCCTGCTGGGGAAAATTCTCTATGGCCAGCCGCCCGGCTGTTTCTGCCACAAAGGAACCATAGGCCATAGCCGTAAAATCCGTGCTCATGGCCCTGTTGGCATGGAGCAGGCTGCAGTTTTTCACCGTATCCAGCTTGTCTCCTTCCCGTAGCTGCACCTCAATCTGGTTGAACATCTGGAGAGCTCCTGCCAAGGCACTCTTGGGACGTCGGCAGCCAAAGGCCGCAGCCTTGATCCGTCCCTTTTCCGGAGACAGCAGGGTTATGATTTTGTCTGCCTCGCCCCAGTTCCTGATTCCCAGAACCACAGCCTCAGTAGTATATTGCGACATAGGCCATCTCATTTCTTGCTTACTTGAAAATAGTTATACATGGTATATTTTACAACATCGTAGCCGAAAATCAAAATTTTTTCTCAAAAAAAGGGATGCCACACCTGCCGCATCCCCTTGAATCTACTTTTAAATTTCTCCTCTGCTGATAGCTTCCATGGCTTCCTCCAAGCTGCCATAAATTCCTGTAGCCAATTCCTTCAATTCCTCATCCGGCAATGTCAGATCTGGAATCATGATGGTACAGCACCCGGCAGCTCTACCGGCACGAATCCCATTGGCACTATCCTCAAAAACATAGCATTCATCAACTTGGCAGCCTATTTCCCCTGCTGCTAGCAGGAAAATATCCGGTGCCGGTTTTCCCTTAGCCACCTGCTGACCGCTAACTACGGCACTAAACATAGGCAGTACCCCCAGCCTGCTGAGATTATCCTCTATGGTAGCTAATTTGGTACTGCTGGCCACAGCCATTTTTACATTATTCTTTTGGAAAAACTTCAGAATCTCTCGCATACCTGGCTTCTCTGGAATTTCTATCTTTAGAATATCCTCCACCCTATGAATACAAAATTCCATGAATGACCTGGCATCCACTTCAGGATAATATTTATGGATTACCTCCAGCATTTTCTCTCCATTTGTACCGCATACAGCCTTGGCAAACCCATCTGCCGGCTCCTGGCCAAAAGCCTTGGCTGCCTCACACCAGCTTTCTGCATAAAGCCTTTCTGTATCTAGAAGCAAGCCATCCATATCAAAAATTGCACCCTTAAGCATTTTATCACCTCAAGTATTTTTCATCTACATACAACAAAACACCGCCTGTCTGCCAAGCGGTATTCTGCTGCGGCCCATATGTCTATTGGGGAGACAGTATCTGGGCCAGGATTGTAAGAGTAGTAGGGAAATACAGTATATAGCAAGCTGGCTAAAAAGAACAGCCAGTCACTAAGCAAAAACATCAGTCAACTATCTTTATGATAGTTCCTTCCTGCATTAAAGGCATTGGCTTGTTTTCCACATATATTGTGCCTGGCAGCTCAACCTCTGTACTGCCGCTAAAGCATACTGTACAATGCCCCAGCCCTGCCAATGTCACAGGTGCCTCATGGCCAACGGCAGTGATTTTGTACTCATTGTCGTCGATGCAGAGAGTCTGTCCTGCTGCAATCTGGCCATTAATAGGCTCTACACTGACAGCATAGCAGTAGTCCTTCAGTTCATCAGGTGCATTTTCACCAAACATGATGAAAATTCCTTCAGACTTGAACTCCTCTACACAAGCTCCCAATGCCTTAACCTGATTCTTGTAAATAACACTCATGAAAATTCCTCCTATGCATAGAGGCCAAAGCTGGCAAAGTATGCAATGATAACGCGGAGCCAGCCTGTGGCAAAGCGAGAATACATAACAGATACGACCCCAACTTCAATGGTTTCTGTCTCAGCCTCAGCCAAGCCCAAGCCAACTGGAATAAAGTCGCAAGCACCCTGGGTATTGATGGCAAACAGTGCTGGCAAAGCCATCTGTGGAGCAATATTGCCTTTGCCGATTTCAGCACCTACCAAGGTACCTACAATCTGGGCGATAACTGCACCAGGCCCAAGGAGGGCAGACAGGCCAGGAATAGAGCAGATAATGCCCAGGATTACCAGACCAAAGATATTGCCTGCCAGTGGTGTCAGCATGGAAGCGAAAGCATCGCCAAAGCCGGAACCGTTGATGATGCCAATCAGCATAGATACAAAGGCCATAAATGGCAGCAATGTGGTAATACAGGTCTGAATAGCATCTCTTGCAGCCTGATAGAAGGTGCTGACTACCTTGCCTGCACCCAGGCCAATAACAGTGATGATGCTCTTGTTTTCCTGTTCGGCCAAGGTCTGGGAAACCTTTTTATTGGCAGAGAATTTCTGGGCTGGCTTTTCCTGCTGAACATTCTGGGCAGCAACTACCTCGCTGGCATCTGCCAGGGATACCTGCTTTGATGTTACGCCAGATACATAGATATCCTCTGTAATATATTTAGCCATAGGGCCGGCCTTGCCTACTGGATTGGTATTGATGGTAGGGATACGCTTCTTTGGATATATGCCGCAGCGAAGGGTTCCACCGCAGTCGATAATAACCACTGCAATCTCATCCTCAGGGCAATTGGTCTTAAAGCCATTAACTGGCTCCAGACCTGTAAGCTCTACTATTTTCTTCAGGCATTCTGGCTCTGCTCCACCGCCAGTAATAAACATTACCTTATTTCTCTTTTCAGTTGGTGTAATAACCAATGGGCCACCAAAGCCACCTGCACCGTGCTCAATTCTTATAGATTTATATTCAGCCATTTTCCTGTCCTCCTCAATCATGCACTGCCTTAAATTCGCGGCTCAATCTAATACCCTGCTGCTTTTCTACCATGCGGGTGGTAAACTCTGTGGCATAACCAGAAATAAAGTTGGCCACAATGCCCACCAGCAGATAACGCAATGCCAGGGGAGCCATATCAAATCCCAGCTGGGCTACGCCGTTGGCTATGCCAAGATAGATAAACAGCTCAGCTACATTGATGTGAGGAAAAATACCGCTGTTGGTATGGCAATGATAGGTTGCGGATGCATAATAGCATGGCTTGTAGAATTCAGGCATGAACTTGCCCATGGACAATGCCATCGGATTGCCCAGCATGAAGGCACTGATAAAAGGAAGTACCGCATATCTGAGAATTGGGTTGCCGGTACAGAACTTGGCTATTTTTTCTACTCTCTCCTGTCCTACGATGGCCATGATGGCATTCATCAATACCAGTAGCATGACAATGGTAGGAATAATGCCTGTGATCCAGCCTACAAACTGCTGTCCTCCCAGTTGAAACAGGTTCATGAATCCAGATGCAAATGAAACCAGAATATCCATATATATCTTCCTCTCTCGTTAATTCATTATCAATTATTGTACGCTTTTTTTCGTTGCAGGGAATTTTTAAGATTGATATATGCCAGCTTGAGAGGGGATGGTGGTACAGTTATTGGCTCACCGGAAATATATTTCCGGTATGTCAGGGCGGCATCCAGGATAGCCATGCGTAGATTTTTATTTCTGGTTTGAACCTCATCCCCAGTAAGATCCCCTACATAAAGTCCTGCAAAGCCATCCAGAGGCCTTACCCTGGCCATGAAGGTAACTCCCTCCATCTTTTTGGCCTCTTGAATAATACCATCATCATCTATCAGGAACATTACAATAGCACCTGCACGGAAACCTCCGGCCTTGCGGCCACAAGCCACTTTGCCCCTGCGCCGCAGCTTGACAAATTCCTTGGAAAAGTGCCGCATCTGTATCATACTGAATACAGCCTGCAGAATAAACGCACCTACTACAGCAAGCAATACATTTAACATTTTTCCCGATCCTTTCTACTTATACAGTACGCTTAGCAATGCCTGATAATTTCTAGCTTTTACCAGCCGTTTTACCATTTCCTCGTCCTTGGCTACCGTAATGATTTCATCATATACCCGCACCAGGACACTATCATCTTCCTCTATGTTTTCCGGCACACCTAGCAAAAAAATTACCTGCACATTATTTCCATTATAGTCTAGAGGCTTGGTGGAAACACCTACTGCAAAAAGAAGCTTGTCTGTGGCATATTGCACAGTATGGGGAATGGCCACGGATTTTCCAAAAACCATAGCCCCCTTCTGTTCTCTTTCCAATAGCCTTTTACCAAATCCTTCATCCAGCCACCCTTTGGCAGATAAACGGTCTACCATGCTTGTCACAGCTTCATTATAGCTACTGCTATCCAGGATAAATACCCTGCTTTCCTCCAACATGCCAGTCATGAGGAATTGATTGCTGTCCAATACCGGAGTATCCGTCTTGTCCCAATACCTGGCCTTGGCTATCTTCTGTCGCAGCTCCTCCTCATCAAATATTTCATTAATCTGAATCAAAGGCCTGCTGCATGGCATGGACAGCTTCACGGTGCTGACAATCACATCATACATGTCAAGCTCACTACCAGATACATTTTCCTGATAGAAAATATCCAGCTGGGCTGTACTATCCAGGATTCTTTTCAGTTGTACTGCCACTAGCCTGGCTGTAATCTTGCCTTCGGCACATACCAGGGCTACCCTGAAGCGTTTTTCCTGTGCTGCGTTTTCTGTCAGGAACACGCCAAAGTATGCTGCCAGATACCCACGCTCCGCCTCTGTAACCTGCAAGCTGTATTCCTGCTCTATGAGTTCTCCGGCTATGCCTGCCATTTGGTAGGCCAGGGGATATTTTATTCTCAGGTCATCCAGCATAGGATTAGTGAGCTTTATGCCATATCTAAGCCTGTTCAGCATAAACATGATATGATAGAGGAACTCTCTGGTAAATTCATTGCTGCATAGGCTTATATTCATTTCCTGATGTATCTTGGCAATAATCTTGTCCAAGGTTTTCTGTATATTCTCATCCAGCTTGATTAGCTTCAAATTGGTTATATCCGTAGGAGTCCGCATTCCCGCAATAGGCAAAAAGACAAATATCTTTTCCTCAATGGGAAAATCTACCTGCAATATCTCTGCAATCCTGTTTATCAGCACATCTGCAATCTCAAACTCATCCTTGTTGACCAGCTTGTAATATGGTGCCTCCAGCTTGCCTATAAAATGTCCTGTCAGAAATCTGTCCAGCATCAAGGTAACGAACCTCTCAAAATTCCTTCTGGTACTTTTTTGCAGGGCATAGGCATTGAAGATCTCCGTAATGGCCTCCACAATCTCCTGATCCATTGGATAATCCTGATAGAGCTGCTGATAGTTGTTTTCCAGTATGTATTGGCGGATGGCAACCTCATGGCCATGAAGCAACAGCCCCCGGCCTACCTTGCCGATAATTTCCAGCTGATATGGTTCCAGATTTTCCCTTAGCTTCCGCAGATCACCAATCAAGGTACTTCTGCCTACATTCATCTCATAGGCAATTTCATCTGTCAAAACGGGCTCCTCGGAGCGAATCAGCTTGGCGAAAATATAATCCATGCGATTCTGAGGCCCGCTGAGAAAAGCATTTTCATCCGTTAGCTTGGCATACAGGGCCCTAAATGTCTCCGCTGCATAGACATGCAGGCTGTATTCGCCTTTTTTTCCTTCTATGACAGCACAGCCGTGCAAATCATGATTTATCTGCTTGATATCATTTCTGATAGTTCTCTCACTGACATCCAGCTTTGCTGCCAGGGTGCTCACAGTGATAACCGGTATTTTCCTAAAGTATTGCAGGATTTGCCCCATGCGATTATCATTGATTGTCATCTTCACCTCTCAGCACCCTTTCTTGCTTATTTTTATCAGCCCCTAGATTTGCCGCCGGAAATATTGATGGTAGTTCCTGCTATATATGCAGCTCTGTCTGATACCAGATATGCTACCAGGTTTCCTACATCATCCAGCTTGCCATCACGCCCTAGTGGAATAACCTTGGAATAGTCAGTAGAAAGCTCCTCCGGCTTGCAGCCCCTGGTATATGCCAGTGCCTCATTGTAGGCAGCAGTTCTCAGGCCAGTGGCCTCCATGATGCCAGGTGCACAGGCCAAAACTCTTACATTGTACTTGCCCAGCTCCTTGGCCCAGGATCTGGTAAAGCTGTCTACAGCTCCCTTGGTTGCAGAATAGGCTGACTGGCCCTGGGAACCTTCCTTGCCTGCTTCGGAGGACATATTGACAATAACGCCGCCCCCCTGCTTTACCATTTCCTTGGCACAAGCCTGGGCACACAGGAACACGCCTTTTACATTTACAGCAAACATCTTGTTGAAGCTGTCATCGTTCAATTCATATTCCGGCTTCTCTCCCTTAACATCCACCAGAAGCCTTGGCATATTGATACCGGCATTATTTACCAGGGCATCTATCTTGCCATATTTATTGACAACCTCCTGGGTCATGGCTTGTACACTGGATGCATCTGTTACATTGCACTGGACACAGTATGCATTATCCTGCATCTCACCGGTCTTGACATTCATGTCAACGATTACTGGTTTGGCTCCCGCATCTGCCAGGGTAGTAACAATATGCTTGCCAATACCGGAAGCACCACCTGTTACTACAACAACCTTATCCTCCAAACCAAGCCAATTTTTACTCATTGCAAATTACCCCTTTCCTGTCTGACAATTTTTCAGTCATACCTTCATCTTCTCTCATTTAGATACAATTCCGTATCCGTTGTGCTTATTGTAGGGTAATTTACCTTGAATTTTAATACCATCTTTTTCACAGTGGCGGAAAGCTGCTAATACATAAAATTTCCACGCCGTGGAAATCCAGTGTATTTTATTCGTTGCCAATGTTGCAAATCCTTTTTTACAGCACAAAAAAATGACAGACGAGAACTTCCCACCTGTCATCCTATGATCAATATTCCTTTTTCAGGCAACAGTTTTTATACTTCTTGCCACTGCCGCATGGGCATGGGTCGTTGCGGCCTACCTTTGGGCCTTGGCGGACAAAAGTGCCTGCCTGCATATTGGCTGCTTCCTCAGGAGTATGCCCCTTCAGCACCCACTGATGCATGGTATCGTTGTAATCTGACAAAAGCTGCAGGAACACATCTTTATCAGCCTTTTCTGTAATAGCCAGATTGTTGTCCGAAAGCAGCCCCATGATTTCCTTCATGCCATAGCCGTTCTGGAGAATAACATAAATGCTTTCCACCACCTGGGCCGCTGCCAACACATCCAGCTTCTTGCTATTCATAAAATACTGTGCCAGTGCTCTATAAGCCTCGGTGGACTCCATATAGCCCTCCTGGCCTGCATCATAGAGCTTATCATAAGGAATATCCGCATAATCCAGCCCAGGCCGCTGGCTGCGGGCCTGCTGCAAGGCCTCTGGATTCATCAGGGACTCATGCATAAGATCCTGCTTGCCTGGTACAATATATGGATACCAGCAGCTGCCGTTAAAGACAATGCCCATAAAGTCGGCAAAATCCAAATCCCCGTCAATTAGTTCCTTGATTTTCCTGTACAGGGTATCATAATCTGCAATGCCGTAATAATATGCCATACCGCCTAAAAGCCGCATAACCTCGGTATTTACATTGACTGCATCAGCAAAAGCACCATTGTTCAACTTAGCATATTCTGCCTGGATTTCCTCTGGCATATACCATACCAGCTCCCCCTCTGACATGCCGCAGAACATGATGCCCACGCCCTGGAGATAGTCCAGCTTGTGGTTTTCGCTTTTCTGGATGCCCGTCAGCAAGCCCTCGTGCTGGCAGGCATAGTCGAACCAGTCCTTCTGCTCCTGGCAAATGCTGACAAACCAGCGGCCGGCGAAATTCACAATTTCCTTTTCTAGCTCCTCTGCCAGCTCATCCTTCTTTACCCGTGCCACATTGATTTCCGGGAGATTCAGGTTAAAGCGGATATCCTCCAGCTCCGGCTTGGTCATGGCCAGCAGGGCATTTTTCAGCTTTCGTTCCTCTGGCAGCTTATGCCGACGGAGCCTTTTGGTACGCTCAGCCTCACTTTGCTCCAGCATCTCATTGTATTCTGCCTCAGAAAAGGTAAAATCCCTCTCTGTTTCAATAGTCTTGCCATTTATTTCTGCCACAAATTTCACTCCAATTTTAGTATGTTGCTGCATTTAACAGCAATATGCAGGTAGTGGACGATGGTACACTCCCTGCATATAAATAGATTTATGTTAGCTGAAGAATTTCCTCAATCCCTCAAGTATGCCCTCAGCAGCCTTACTGATACCCTCCTCGGAGTTCATCAGCTTCTCCTCCTTTTCATTGGAGATAAAGGCCATTTCCACCAAGGTAGCAGGCATATCTGTATTTTTTACCACATAGAAGTTGCAGCTCTTGGTGCCCCTGTTGGTAATGCCCAGCTTTTCCACTACACCCTCAGAAACATATTTTGCCAGACGCTGGCTTGCCTTGCTGCCCTGGGAGTAATAATAGCCGGTAGTACCGCTAGGCCCGCCGCTGGTAAAGGAATCCATGTGCATGGAAACAAAGATATCGGCATTGCCGTCATTGCCCACATCGCATCTTGCCTGCAGCTCCTCCACATCAGAGGCGTTTGCCTTCTTATCGGATACCTCCGTATCCGTATCACGGGTCATGAGCACCGTTGCTCCCTCAGATGTCAGCAGCTTCTTCAATGCCTGTGCCACCCGCATGGTAACACCTTTTTCCGTCACTCCCGTAGGGCCAATGGCTCCCACATCGCTGCCTCCGTGGCCTGCATCCAAGGCTATAATCTTCCCCTGTAGGCCAGCACTAAAGGTAGGCTCTCTGTCAGATTCCACGGTAGTTCCAGCAGAGCTGCTGCTATCCTGGCTAATGCCAGTAGATGTATTTGAGCTTGTACTTGTACTGCTAGTAGTATCTGTCTTTGGCTGTGGGTTGAAATCAATGCCGGAATTTTTACTGCTGGAGCCTAGATTGCCAAAATCCATTACCAGCCTATAGGCAGAACTGCCTCCTTGAAGGGCAAAAACCTTGTAGTTATTTTTCCCCATGGTGCTTTCCACCACCACTCGGACAGTGCTGTTGTCATGCTGGGCAATCCGCACAGTCTTGGCAAAACGGCTGTCAATAGCGGTGGATTTCTTTACATCAGGACTAAGCCAGGCATTCTGTATATCCACCACAATACGCTGGGGATTGGACAGAACGCTGACCTTGTAGGTAGTTTCCTTGCTGCCATCCACCACGATACGGGTTTTGTCAGAGACTGTGCTGACACGGACTGCCTTGATTTCTGACATGGAACCGGCTCTTTCTGCAAAGCCTGCAGCCTGGGCGGTCATGGTGCCCCACATCATCATGCAGCCGGCAATAAACAGCAGCAAACGGCACAGATACCCCAGACTGCTCTTTTTTACACAATATTGCACGCTTCAATCCTCCATAAAATTACAGCATATTCTTCAAAAATGCTATGGTTCTTTCCTGCTTTGGATGGGCAAAGAACTCCTCAGGAGCACCCTGCTCCACAATAACGCCATCAGCCATAAACATAACATGGCTGGCTGCTTCCCTGGCAAAGGCCATCTCATGGGTTACTACCACCATGGTCATATGCTCCTCTGCCAGCTCCCGCATGGTTTTCAGCACCTCGCCGGTAAGCTCAGGATCCAATGCAGAGGTAGGCTCATCAAAAAGCATAATATCCGGCTTCATGGCAAGGGCTCTGGCAATAGCTACACGCTGCTGCTGTCCGCCAGAAAGCCTGCCTGGATAGGCATCCCGCTTGTCAAAAAGGCCCACCTTCCGCAGCAGTTCCTCTGCCTCGGGACGAACCTCCTCCACAGAACGCTTCTTTACCTGTACCGGTGCCTCCAGAAGATTCTGTAGCACCGTCATGTGTGGAAACAGGTTGAACTGCTGAAAAACCATGCCAGTGCAGGAAAGAATCCTGCGGGACTCAGCTTCCGTAACATACTCTGCCTGTCCCTGGCCATTGTTTTGAGCCAGAACCTGTCCCTTGATTTCGATGGTACCGGAGTCAATCTCCTCCAAGCGGTTGATGCATCTTAGCATGGTGCTTTTGCCGGAACCGGAAGGGCCGATTACTGCTAGTACATCACCCTTGGCCACAGAAAAATCTATGCCCTTCAGCACCTCCAAGTTGCCAAAGCTTTTATGTATATCCTTCATTTTTAGCATAATATTATTGGTCGTATTTTGCATAATGTGCCTCCAGCTTCTTGAATGCCCAGGTAAGGACAAAGGTCATGGCCAGGTAGAATACGCCAGCCACCACGAAAGGTGTCATGTCAAATTCCCGCTGTACAATGGTACGGGCCACCCGCAACAAATCGTTCATGGCCAAAATGTAGATAAGGGAAGTATCCTTTACCAGATTGATGGTCTCATTGCTAATTGGAGGCAGTACATGTCGAACCATCTGAGGGATAATAATCCTCCGCATGGTCTGAGGGTAGGTCATGCCCAAAGTCTTGGCTGCCTCATACTGTCCCCGGCTGATGGACTGGATGCCAGCACGGAAAATCTCCGCAAAATAGGCGGCATAGTTCAACACAAAGGCCAGAAGTGCCGCCGCAATATCCGGCAGCTTGATGCCCACCATAGGCAGGGCGAAATATACAAACAACAGCTGGAGCATAAGTGGCGTACCACGCATAATCCACACATAGAACTCCATTAGGAGGCTCAATGGCTTCAGGGTTGAAATTCTCCCCAAGGCTGCCAAAAGTCCGATTGGCAGTGCCAGAACCAGAGTGATGAAGAAAATCTCCAGGGTAATCTCTGTTCCTTCCAGCATCAATAATATGGTATGCAACAGATTGTCCATAAGCTAAAAAACTCCTTTTTCATACAAAGCACAGTCTACTTTATTTTACTTCATACAACGCAAAAATAAAAGACCCCTCAAGAAAATTAAGGAGTCTTTTTTAGCCGGGTTCCATCTACCGGCACTGGTTGCAAGTCTAAATCAACTTTTTATTTGGTAATATCCTCGGCAAACCACTTCTGGGAAATCTTTGCCACAGTGCCGTCAGCCTTCATATCATCAAATACCTTCTGAACCTCATCCCGGAGAGCCTGGTCATCCTTGCGGAAAGCAAAACCAAACTGGCTTACTTCGCCGATAACAGTATTAATGGCCTCAATCTCCTCAGGATGCTTGCTGATGTAGTAGCGGCCAATAATCTCATCGCCAACAACAGCATCAATACGGCCGTTTTCCAGATCCATAAAGGCATTGATGTAGTCTGGATAATACTTTACTTCCTTCATGGAGCCCTTCAGCTCAGGATTGTTCTCAAAATACTCCTCAGTGGTGCCACCGCTCTGGGTACCAATGGTCTTGCCTGCCAAATCAGCCTCGCTGGCAATGGCAACATTCTTACCCTTGGCTACGAAAACAATCTGGCGGTTGTCCATATATGGATCGCTGAAAAGCATATTTTCCTTCCGCTTCTCAGTAATGTCCAGTCCGTTCCACAGAATGTCAACACGGCCGCTCTTCAGCTCTGCCTCCTTGGAGTTCCAGTCAATAGCCTTGAACTCTACCTCACGACCCAGACGCTTGGCAGCTTCCTTGGCCAGGTCAATATCAAAACCTACGATTTCGTTATTTTCATCCTTGAAGCCCATTGGAGGGAAGCTGTCATCCAGTCCTACCACAATCTTCTTGGCTTCTTCCTTCTTGGCAGAATCACTGCCGCAGCCTGCCAGGGCTGTTACTGCCAGCACCAGCATCATGCACAATGCAAAAATCTTTTTCATACATCCCACGCTCCTTGATATTGTCCGGCCATGGCTCATCTATACCATAAATCACTGCCGGTACATGTCATGTTCAATCGACTCCCCTATTATACTTTATTTTATTAAAGTAATGCAAGAGAAAATTACTAAATTTTTTATTTTTCTGTGTTGAAAACTGTACACGAGCACAGTTTTATTGTATAATTAACAAAGATACTAAATTAAAAAGCATTGTCTAGGGGTGATTTAGTGGTAACAATCAAAGAGATTGCAGACCTGTGCGGGGTATCACGGGGCACGGTGGATCGCGTCCTGAACAACCGTGGCAATGTAAAGCCCGAAAAGAAAGCCCTGATACTAAAGGTCATCAAGGAAATGAATTATGTGCCCAATCCCGCCGGCAAGGCACTGGCTGCCCGTAAGATGAAGCCCACTGTGGCGGTAGTAATGCCTTCCGTAGGCATCGGCTTCTTTGATGCTGTCCTGGAGGCCATGAAAAAGTCTGCCAATGCCTATACCATGTATGGCATGCAGGTGGAATGGCACCTCAGCAAGGGCTACAATGTAGACGAGCAATGCCGGCAGCTTTCTGCCCTAAAGGGCAAGGTCAACGGCCTGATTCTTATGCCCATCAACGATGAACGGATACGGCAGGAAATCCAAAAGCTTACAGACAGCGGGATTTTCGTCGTTACCATCAACAATGATATCGAGAACTCCAGCCGCAGCTGCTATGTGGGGACTGACTACCTCAACGGGGGACTGACCGCAGGAGCACTGCTGCAGCTCATTAACAAGGAAGATTTGCATATTGGCGTAACACTTGGATCCCTGACCATTCTGGGCCACAGGCAGCGGCTGGAAGGCTTCCGTCAGGCCATCAGCAAAAATGGTAAAGCGGATATACTTTCTATTACAGAGGATCAGGATGATGAAATCCTTTCCTACGAGAAGAATCTTGCCATGCTGCGGGAGCATCCTGAGATAAATACCCTCTTTGCTGCCAGCTCCGGTGGCATCTATGGTGCCTGCCGTGCCATGATGGCATGCCAGAAAAAGGATATGACAGTAATTGTCTTTGATACCCTGCCTACCACCGTGGAGATGATGGAGCAGGGGGTTATCCAAGCTACCATTTATCAGCATCCCCGCCGTCAGGGCCAGATTGCCATGCAGATTGTCTTTGACTATCTGGTAAACGGCCACGCTCCCGAAAAGGAATATTATATCCTTACCAACGAAATCAGGATTATGGAGAATATTTCTGCCACGGCAGAAAATCCATAATGCCAGATATATACCATTTCTCCTTTCCCGCTCCCGGAACCCCTCCGGGAGCATTTTTTTGTACAAAAATACCGCCCAGCAACTAAAGCCTTACGCCTAGCTTTTACTGGACGGTATTATACGTCTCTATAGTATTCATATCATACGGCCATGCTGCCTTGCATCGTTGGTTATTAGTGGTTCTACATTCCCATAGCAGCTACAGCCTTCTTAAATTCTGCCACACTCATACCTGCTTCCTCCGCAGCCTCTGATTCGGTAATACGACCTTTTTTCAGCATGGACAAAACTGTTTTAAGTACACCACGGCTTATTCCTTGGCTTATTCCTTGACTAAGTCCCTGACTTCTGCCACGTTCAATACCGGCATTCAGGCCATTTCTATATATTGTTTTTGCTTCATACTCTAATACTCTACCGCCCATAACCTTTTCAGCCTCCTTCTGAACTTT
>CAVFWX010000042.1:0-13867 GCA_963626225.1 Anaerotignum sp. | reverse complement strand
ATCAATTCAACAGGTATCATCTTCTATACCCCATCAAAAATGCATTAACCTCATGCTCCATGTTTTTGCTGAATCTCTCCTGGATTCGCTCCTCCATAAACTTCACAACACTAGGGTGTCCCAGCATTTGTGGAGTGGATGGTGCATTCAGCTTCTCAATAGGCAGTGAAGCATTACCGTCGGTACGCCTCATAATGCCCACATGGCCGCTTCTCATTCTTGCCAGGAAGGCATGGGCTATTGTTCCGCCCTGCCCCTTTACTACCTGTACCCATGTGTATTTGCCCGCTTTCGGCCGCCTCTTGGGCACGCTTTTTGGCCTGTGGGCAAAATATGCCAAATCATTTACAGGGCCTTGGGAGGACAATATTGCCCTCATGTCCTCGACTTTAGCTTTCATGGTTCTGGTAATGTATTTAGGCTTGATTGTATAGCGTTCCTTGACCTTGTTCTTTGCATCTACCTTGGCGCCGTTGATACTCTTTCGCATGGCGGTCCTGGTGGCCTTTTGAGCCGCCCCCGGTATATGTTGCAAAAGGTCTATGGCCTTTTGGATTTCATCGCTATTTACCTCAATCATGTTCTCAACCTCCCAGCATTCTGTAAGCCATCAAGGATATATTCAGCACTCCCATATTGTTTGTGCATGATGCTACCTTGTAGAGCTTGCCATCGTACTTGAAATTGGTTCCCTGTACCGGGATAGCAGGCAAATCCGATGTACGAACCTGCAGCCTTATGTTGTCACCATGCAGGCCGTCTGTGAGCCTTGGCCCACCTACCGCCTTGTTATGGCTCCTGGTGCTATCATCAGTGGCCACAACAGGACATTCAACGCCATTTAGGTTGTGCACCTCTGCAAATTCATCAAGATTCAGAAATACATTGATGTCATTCTCAACCTGCTCTTTAAATCCCATATCAGCCAATCCTTACAAGGCAGCTTGTGCCAGCCTCAGCCTTATTTGCAACAGCCATGCCAGCAGGAACGGTATTAGTGCCGGCTGTAGCTACGATAGCATCTTTTTTGGTGTCGAAAAATACCTGTGCACCAAAGGCAATGGCAGTGCCTGCCTCTGCTGCAATCTGGTGTACCCCGGTCAATGTCACAGAACCGGTTTCCCCTGCCTTGATTTCTGCATTGGTTACGCCGATGCAGGTTCCCAGGGCTACAACCTCACGGTATGCCTTGTCCTTATCAGCGGTATAGTCGATGTTGTAACCAGGCTGTACGTATTTTGCAATAGCCATTACTCATTCCTCCTTATTTGCCAGTTCCGGTGGACTTCTGCAAACCTCTGAAATCAAGCAGGTTTACGCCTACATCCTGGTAGATTCTCCACTTGATGCCCAGGGTATCAAACTGCACGGCACTTTCCATAAATGGGGTTTCGTTGCCGTTCAGATAAGTTACCTCGATGGTAGGGCAATAGCCTGCAGCTGCTGCCAGATACCATGCCTTTGTGTCAGTCAATGCAGGGTCGCACACTACACTGAGGCGGTTGGCAAATGGGTTCGGGGTAGCATTGGCCTTGGTAGGGTCAACAGCAGAATTAATCAGCTGTGCTGCAGTGATTTCCAGCTCTGGCGGTACAATAATGTATGCAGGCTGGATATTCAATGCTTCCTTGCCGCCAATGTTGGTCTGTCTTGCCATCTGGCTCTTCAGGGCTGCGATGCCCTCAACGGTAATAGCAGCAGTGCCTGTGTTGCCATGCTTAGCATCAAACAGTGCTGCCCCCTCAATGGTTGGATTAGATACCAGCAGTTCATAAACCATCTTGTTAATCATACGCTTGGCAGCAGCACCATATTTAGCAGGAATGCTGCTCAGTGCTCCCAGATCATCGTTAATCAATGCCTGACGGGTGATGCTGAAGCTCCTGCCATAGGTTGCCACGCTGGTGGTAACAGATGCCTCAGTGATTTCAGCGTTCTTAAATTCGCCGTTCTCAGTCATCTTTACCAGCTCCTCAGCCTCAGACAGGCGGTAGCGGGTAGCATTCTTAAAATCAGAGTTGTTGCCCTTGCCCGTCCAAATCTGGAAGGTGGTAGGGGCTGTCTGATAGCTCTGTGCCATGGATTTGTTGGCAACATTGGAGAGAATGCCTGCAAACTGGCCTGTGCCGGTCAGTGCTTCTCTTACCAGGGTGTTTTCATCCAAATCCCTTGCATTGGTCATTCCGCCACGCTCCAGGCACTCAGCAGCCAGATTCAGCATACGCTTGCCACGGAACTCATCAGCACCTACAGCAGGCTTCTCTACAGCCAAGCCACAACGCATGGCAAGGCCATCAATGGCAGCCGCCCGGAACTTGTCTGTTTCGTCCACCTGGATGGTGATATTGCTGGCGGTTCTTTCCTCTGCCAGCTTCTGCAAAATCTTCTTGTTAGCCTCCTCTGCACTGATGCCGCTGCGAATAAATTCGTCAGCATCCATGCCAAAGCTACGGCAAGCGGTCATGATATCATCAATACGCTTGCGTTCCAGCTCTACAGCTGCTCTTGCCTGAGCCTCTACATCAATAGGCTCATTGGTGTTTGTTGGGTTGTCAATTCCCATACTCTTTGCCTCCTCTTGTATTTTTGGCTTCACGCCATAATATATATCCTCCACGCTCCTGCCAACGCCCACAGTGGCATCAGCCGGAATGGAGACTATGCTAACCTCATAGGGCATCCACTTGGTAGCGGTGTAGATATCCGGATCTTCTTTCTTGCTCCCCTCAGCTACATCAAACTCATTGACAATGTAGCCCACAGATACGCCTTTTAGAGTGCCGGATTGCACTTTCTGATAAACTTTTTCAGACTCTTCATCAGTATCAAATCTAACCCTTGCAGTGCACCGCCCAGCCTTAGAATCCAATTCGGCGGATAATATTTGCCCAATAACCTGGTTTCTGTCATGGTTGAACAGCAAAACGCCGATTTCATTTAGGCGGGTCAAATCCACTGCCCCTTCCTCATGGCTCAATACTTCCACTCCGAACCATCTTTCATAGGGTTCATTGCTGGAAAAGGATAGCTCCACTACCCTTTCATTTTCGCCACCGTCTGCGGTTTTGATAGCTCTCATTCCCTCTGAGAACCGCGTCAGTAGCTTATTAGTGATTTGCTCACTCATTACCATTCTCCTTTCCTTCGTGATTGCTCTGAGCCGCCTGTACAGACTCAGGTGTATGTATGGATAGAGTCAAGCCCATTTCCTCAGCGGTAGCCTTTTCAAGGGCAAGCTGTTCCAGCTGTTCCCGCCAGTCATAACCTCTTTCAGCACACCACTGTGCCATGGTCTTGCCCCCGTTCTGGATAGCCAGCAAATCTGCCTTGACTTCCTTCTCTGGGTCAATCCAGCTCCACCCAGGAGCCATCCAGTCAACCTTTTGATACTCTGCCTTGTGCTGCCAATAGTCCGGTATCTGCAAAAGCCCTGCCATCACGCAGGTATCAAGCCACTCCCTATAGATTGGCGTACACAGGTGGATATTCATAAACTCCTGTATCGGCTCAAAGGTCTTTCTATCCTCCAACATTCCCTGCCTTGCAGCAGAAAAGCTGGATTGGTTGAAATCACGGCTGATAATCTCGTATGACAAGCCCATACCGGCACCACTCAAACGCTCTTGAATGCTGATAAAGTCCTTGGCACTGGTAATGGATCTGCTAGGATTGGCAGTTTCCACCTTTTCCCCAGGTGCCAAATACTTCACCATACCCGGCCTGATGCTCTGCAGCTGCTTGCCTTCCTTGTCCTTCATGTTGTTGAACCGCCCAGCAGTAGCCGGTAGGCTGTCCTGGGTGATGAATACAGAGAAGCAGGCTGCAATCCTAGCAGCTATTACCTCTGCATCCATGTAGTCTTGGGTATCTTTCAGGCGTTTAATTACCGCCACCAGGTCAGAAATGCCCCGGATTTGGTCTGGATACCGCTTTGTCCATAGGTGCAATATCTGATTGGCAGGTACTCTGTCCGGGTCATAGGTGATATAACCATCCGGGCTTTTCTTGTCTATCCAGTAGGCAAGGGGCTGGAGGTAATCATCCAGCTCAATGCCGGAACGGATAATATTATTCGTCTTTGGTGCTGTCAGCAGGTACTGGGATAGCAAATCACTCTTGATAATCTGCAGTTTCAGTGGGAACTTGCCCGTCTTGCTGATAACCTTCTTGACCAATATTTCCCCGTCATAGATTTTCCGCCTTAAAAGCATGTGCTGTAGCTCGTAGAAAGTCTGCTGGTGGGTAATATCGCAGTTATCTGGCTGGCACCATTCCAGCCACAAGGCTTCAATCTGCCTGTTCAAATCCTCATTGCCTGTCCGTGCCTGTGGCTTTATGCCGGTGCCTACTACATTTCGCAGTATGGCTCCCACGGCGGCTTCCGCAATATCGCTATTGCCCTCCAGATATCTGGCACGAGCCTTAATCAAATCCCTTTGCGCCTTGTCCGTGTTCTCCGTATCGGCATTGATAGGGGTCCAGTTGCTGTTGAAGCGGTTAATATCCCCCGCTTCGTAGGCTCTTAGCCCCTCCCGGTACATGGAACGCTCACAGGCCCACTTAGGGCTGATGAAGGCAATAGCCTTTTCCAAAAAGTTATCCCTCATAGGCTCCCCAGCTCGGCAAAATAGATATCCGTGCCCTGGAGCCGTGCCAGCTTGGTTTCCAGCGTATTTTCACGGCTGTACAGGGTTGTTAAATCAGCTCTTACCAGCTTCCTGTTGTCAATGGTGTACTCCTGGGCACCTGCTTCAATGGCACTGATAGCCGCCCGCACGCTTTCCAGCTGTTGGGTTATCCTCTCCACTTCCGTCATGCTGGTTCACCTCCTTTCATGCTAATTTAGCCAGTTATCGCTCACATTCAGCCATTCATCCTGGGTATTCTCTGCCTGCTGTTCCTTCGGCACGTCCTCCGGATCCATGAGGTAGCGAACCCCCAGCACCTCTGCACACAGGGCATTGTTTGTCTCCGTGTCCAGATAATGGTTTTGGCTATGGGATGTGATTTTTTCCCATACATAGGACACACGGCCCTTCTTGTCCTTTTTCTCGATTTTCTGCTCGGCACATATCTGATGGCAATACTCCGGCTCTATGTCCTGATACACGTTCCATGAGCCTGCTGCCCCTGCATCAACTGACAGGCGGCCTGCTATATAGTCCTTCATCTGGTTAGGGTCGAATGTATAGCGCCGTAGGCTAATGGCACCTACAGCCTTGTCTATGACGCTCACAACGTATCTGGACGTTAAAGGCTTTGGTGAACCTCGTGTTGGAATGGCCACACCGCCTTGTTCGGCACAGAACTGCAATACCTCATCGGTGTTGTAGTTGGAGTCTATGCCGGCTAGGTTTACCGTGTGGATTTCCCCGTTTACGTCCGGATAGTTGCGGTTTATGACGGTAGCCACGTCCGCCCAGGTTTCTGCCCTGCCATTATCTACCAGCCAGCTGGTCATGTGAGGTCCCCAGGCTCGCACGCTGTACCAGAAATGGTCAAGCTGTACATCCACCCCCACAGTCAATAACTGTGCTCCTAGTGGCACTGTACCCCTTGCATAAGGCAGTGCCTTTTCCGCCACTACCTCGGCACGCATCTTGCTGCTCTTATCCTCCCACGGCTCGGCAAGCCACGAGTTGATAAAATTCATCAATGTTTCCGGGCTGTCCTTGGAGCTTAGGAATTCTTGGGCAATTTCCCGGAACGTTACCCAGGGAGAGTAGAAGGACGATAGGTGAAATGCCACGCTCTGGGGCCGTTTGGGTGGATCATTTACCGCCCTCCATTCCCCCTGCCTTAGCATGTCCATTTTCTGCCTGCTGTCTATCACCTCATTGCAGAACTCACAACGATAAACCGCCGTTTTTCCGGCTTCTGTAGGAGTTGACCCCTCCGGCCAATGGAGATTCTGCATTTTCAGCAGTTGATATTCCCCACAGTTAGGGCAGGGCACATAGTATTTATACTGGGCTTCTGACTTCTCCCAAGCCTGCCAGATATTGCCATTTTTCAGCGTGGGAGTAGATACCTGGACGATTTTCTTGTTGTAAAAAGTCTTGGTTCGCTCTGCTGCCAGCTTCATTGGGCTGGCTTCCTGCCCGGACCACTTGGGGAACTTGTCTATTTCGTCAAAGAAAACATATTGCACCGGCCTTGATGAAAGGCTGGATGGTGAATTTGCCCCCACCAGGGCAATATACATATCCCTGAATTGCAGTTCCAGCTTTTGGCTGCTCCGCTCGATGTACTTTTCCCTAAGCGGCTCCGACATCTGCAACATAGGCTTCAATCGGTTTTGGCTGACGGTTTCCGCCAGCTTGTCCGTAGGGTAGACAATCATCATAGGGCCGGGGTTTTGGTCTACCGCATAGCCCATCATGTTTAGTTCCATCTGGGTTTTGCCTGACTGGGTACCCATTACCGCCGTGATTTCCTTCACGTGGATATTGCAAAAGGCATCCATGGGGGCTTTCAGGTATGGTGTGCGGTTGGTATGCCACCGCCCGGGTGCGGCACTGTCTTTAGGACTGAGCACACGGAACTTATCTGCCCACTGGGAGACGGTCATGTTTTCCGGTGGCTTCAAAGCCTTTAGTGCCGCCATGATATAGGGCGGGTAAGGCTCACTTTTTGGCGGTTTTTCTGGCTTTTCGCTCACGGTACACACCTCCCTTGCTCATTTCCTTCAAGGCCTCCTTGATGCGTTCGTCAACCTCGTTTTTAGCAATTTCTGCGGCATTTACGTCCAGCGTGGCCAGATTTGTCGCCACATTGTGGGAAATTGCCAGCAGTGATTTTTTGAGATTGGCCATTAATTTTGTGATTTCGGCTTGAACTTCCTGAGCTGACACAAATTTACCTTTGGTGACATCCAGTTTTATTTTTTCCTGGGCCGCCTTGGCTTCTTTCAAATCCGCTTCAGCTTTGAGTTTTCGGCTTTCTGGACTGGCAGCACCCTTGCCACCGTTTTTCCATTTCGCCAATTCCTTAATGTCCCATTTTCCCCGGCTAACTTGTGGAGCACCTTTTTTCTGCCATGTTGACAAAGCGGTACGGGAAATTTCAAAAAATTCGCATGTATCAGCGGTAGAAAAAATGAATTTATTACTAGAATATTCACCGTCTTTTTTCTCGGCCATCTTTTCTACCTCCCCTCATGTTCGTTTCTTGTTCCCTTGTTAACCCGAAAAAATGTTTTTCACGGAGACAAACGCCGCGAATCGCAGACCCGTGGAAACGTCTCCCCGTCAGAAGTACCTTTGACCCCCGGGGGCTAGGTTGCCGAATCTGGTTGCGGTTATGGCATCCATTTCCTGCTTTTGGCTGCATTGTAACACAGCGGAAATAGTGCGTCACAAAAAAAATAGCGAGGTTGTTTTCAGCCCCGCTATTACCTTTAATTATCTTCTTGATACGCCAAAAATTTTTTCTTGCTCCCTCATGGCCACTGCAAAAGCCATCAACGCCCTCATACAGATATGGCTCAGATGATTCTCTGTCTTGTCTCCGTCGCAGTATTTGGCTATGTGCCTCATAGCTCTTGCCAAATGTTCCTCGGTAGGTATCTGCATCCATGTTGCCCCTGGGTGTTTCTTATCCCCTGCTGTCAATCCCTTGGCTATCTCAATCAGCACCTTGGCCATGCCATGCTGTAAGAGAAAACGAAATTCATCCTGTTCCTGGTCCTGTTCATATTCTGCCATGTTTATTCCTCCCTGCTTCTTATGCCACCATGTTGTTCTTCAAAATTCGCCTTGTGTCCTTGAAGTTTATCTTTTCTCTGGTCTTGTCCCGCTTTTCCAGCTCTGCCATGTATTTATTCAGCTTATCTGGCGTAAGCTGTGCTATTTCCTCCGACAAGGTATCATTGAGCTTTTCCAGCCTGCTCTTGCCAAAACCAAATACGGACCACATGGTATAGAGCCACACCAATCGCAGATCATCCCTGTTTTCGTCTCTTAGCTTTGCTACATGCCAGTCCTCAAAATCCTTCTGCCTTGCACCTTTTCCCAGCTTCTTAGGCATTGGTGTTGTGCTGTACTCATACCTTGCCTCTATCTTTAGCCCTTCTTCCATTTCGTCCAGGCTTAGGTAGTGGTGTGGAAATGGACCTCCCACTAATGGCAGAGTCATGCCCTTCAATCGCATTTTATCAGCCTTGGCAGTTTCGTTCACCAGGTCGATGTGTCGGTTGAACTCCATGCCCACTTTATGCAGCCTATCAGCTCCATAGCCAAAATCCCTATTGAGTATCCACAAGAACAACGGCGTGGTAGTAGCCCAGCACATTTGCTGAATATCCTTTTCCAGGCTTTCAGCTACTTTCCTGCCCCTGGCATCCATGCGGATTGTTCCCCTTAGTTCCTTGTCTATGGAGTCCTTGATTTTTTCCACGGTCTGCCTTTTCATTTTTCTCGCTAGTGACATTCCTTGACCTCTTTTCTTTTTCGTTTTTTCGTTTTGTGTACATGCTCTGAGGTTGGTTACACCCTGTCAAGGCTTTAATTTCCTCCCAGCTACAGCCAGCCTCACGCAGCATGACAACATCACGGCCTACCATCTTGCGTCTTTCGATAGCATTGCCCATTTTGGCAAAGGCCTGCTCTGCTGACAATGGAACCGGATACAGTATAGCCAGCACCAGGGCATAAACATTTTCCATGTGGTCTAAATCCTTCGGTTTGGTAGCTGACATCGTACTTTCTCCTGCTTGCCCTCATCCAGCTGGATATATACGGTGTACCGGTATGGATAGCCATTTATATCCGTCCCTTCATAGCTCAAATCCTGATCGATGTAATATCCCTTGATTGCTGGTGGTCTCTTGCCCCAGAACTTGGCAGAAATCTTTTGTCTTTTTGGCTCATGGCTAACCAGGTTCTGGCTGTAGCTTACCCTTTTGCCAAATACGCTTTCATGGAGCTTGTCAAAATCCTCCTGGCCATTCTTTACCAGATACTCTGCCAACTTCTTGTAGTTCTTCCGCTTTTCCAGTGGAGTGAAGTTTGTTCTCACATAATCGCCACCGTTTGCGTATTTAGCCCATAGCTCCGCAATCTTGCTCCAATCAGGGAAGTGGCTCAGTACCATGTGAAAATGAATACCGCCCTTCGAACCCCTGCCACAGGAGAGAATATATTTCAGCTGCAAATCATGCTTCTTGTACAACCTTCTCAGAGCACCCAAGAATCTCTTGATAATATCTTTAGCCTGTTCGTTTGTCTCCGGTCTGTTCTCTCTGGTGAAGGTGAATGTACACCACATATCCTCATGGCCAAAGTTCCAATCCAGCAGTCTCCATGTTTTCTTGACCAACTGTTTGAGTTTGTACTTTTTGATTCTTTCCGGAGTTGCTCCACCAGTACGGATGTATTCTGCATCTTTCTGACCCAACCTACCATTCTGGTATTCTATTCTCTCGATTACCACTCCGTGCTTGTGTACCTTTCGGATGTATGCCATTACCTTCACCCCCTTCACCAGATATTTATACCATAGAGATACGCTTAACAAGGACTCCACGGAGGGCCAGCCCCTTGTTTTCAGCCCTCCAGTGGTATTCCCTATATAGTTTTCAGCCCTGTTTTCTGCACGGCTTTATGTTCTATTCTTCTGCCCAGCTGGTATTATCCAACACCTGTTGGGCTAATTTCCGTATTGCCATGCCGTACTTGTATTTGCTTTCCCCATCAATATACGCCAGCTGCGTCATGGCTGACTGGATTTCCTGCAGGGAGTTTTCATAGTGCCGTACAAACTGCTTTTCCTCACGGCTCTTGCCCTTGCCCTGTTCCAGCTCCTGAATGCGTTTCTTCATGGCAGCCAATTCAGTTTCCTTGGCCGCCAGCTCCTGTTCCTTGGCTTCCAATTCCTCGCTATTATCTATAGTAGCTTCTATAGTATTATCAGCAGGCTTTTCCTTCAGCTGCTTGATTTCCTCCTGGGCCTCTGCAAATAGATCCTGATAGCGTTTTGATTCCCTAGTGGCCTTGTCATGCTTGGCATCAGTGGCAATAAGCTCCTGCTGGAGCTTTCTGTATTTATCCTTTAGCTCCTCCAATTCCTCATTGTCACCATTTACCAGCTCATTACGGAGGTTTACGATTTCCTCCTCCATTTCTTCACGGGCTGCCTTTTCGTTTTCCAGCTCCCTCAGTGCCTTTTCCAGTTCCCGCTTGCTCATGTCCGGCAACTCTTCCTTGTGCTCTTCCATGAACATATTTCGCTTATCTTCATCTTTTACTGAGGACAATGCCAGGAGCTGGGTCTGGTTTAGCTGTGCCAATAGCTCCGGATCAGGCTCACTGCCAAAAAGCTTCATTTCTGTATTATTGAAGTTTTTGTATATGGTAATGATGTTTTGAGCCGTCCGCTCGCTGTAATCCACATTCTCTGCCAGCCATTTGCCCCAGTTACCGTGGCCTACAGCCCCTTTTGCCAATAGCAGCTTCTCTCCGATGCGGCAAGTGGCAATATATACGGTTTCCTTTACCTGGTTCTTGATAGCGTTAATATCTGCAGCTATCTGGACCAGATTCACCACTGCATTTTCACTCTGTACTGTGATTTCGTTTTCCATTAGTGTTGACCTCCTCGCATAATAAACCGACATTCCCGGCAACTATCTGGGAAAATCTCATCAATAGGGTGATATCCAACCTGTGCTTCCAGATGAATCCCCAGCTTCTTCTCCACATGTTCCACCAGGCCGGGGGTCAAATGCTCCTGCTGGCAGCTATAGCATTTATACCGAACTTCCCACCGTCTGGCTTTTACCTTCATACGGCGGCGGCTGTTTATCTTGCAACAGCCCCTTACCAAGCCCCAACTCATATTTTTACTGATGATTTTCCTAGCGCTTTTGTAGTATTCCTTATAGGTGCGACTTTTATTTTTGTGGTATTTCAGCATTCCCTATTTCTCCTCCAGTATTCATATTCAAGCCGCACCGCTAGGACGGTGACAGCTACCAGCAACAGGCCTTGCAATATTTCCATCAATGCCGCCTCCCATATTCCTTCAACCCTTCTTCTACGTCCTCCAGCTCGCTGATGGCAAAGCCTATGCCGTCATAGAATCCCTGCCAGTACCGCTTGTTCTTCCAATCATCTTCCAATTCCTCAAAGCGTTCCGCCTGTCTCTGATCTACCCTCAGACTGCGGATAATCCTTTTCAGGAACCGATATATCTTTCCACGCTCCATGCTTACGCTCCCTTTTCTAGCTTTTCCCGCCGGAATTTTTCTACAAACTCCATGGTATCCTCTGGCGGCTTTTCATTCCGCTTGGCTCGCACCTGGATGATTACGCCGTCTGTAATCTCCATGGTGCAAAATGATGTATCCATGGCATTGTTCTTTCTGATGTAGACTACATCAGTCTTGCCCTTTGCCACCCTGTCCACATACATGCCAACGCAGATATGCTGAACCTTGCCCTCACGGATCAGGTCTGATACCCTGTCCGGCACCACTATGCTATAGGTATCATCCCGATAGCTGTAGCTATCCAGCAGCTCCCCATAGCGTTTGTGGTACTCATCTTCCAGTTCCTTATTCGCCTCGTATATCGCCTGGGCACTGAGGTTAGTGTGCATCAAAGCAAGGTTACCAGGGAATAATACCGCCTTGGTGTCCAAATCCATATTGAGCTTTACGCAGTCCTCGATGTAGTCCGTATATAGCCCTAAATCGTTTTTCACTTCCGGGAACTTGGCATTTTGCTTGTCCAGGTAGTGGGTAATCTTTTTTAAAGGCGTATGATTCAAGGCTTCTCTCAGCATGGTTTCGCTATATCCTTTATAGGCAATCCCCATAAACTCTTCCAGGCTCAGGCCATATCCATATTTGCTTTCCCTGAGCCTTGTCCAACTCTGATAGTTTTGCAAGGATATGGCTGTAAATTGCAAATATGATATATCCCTCTTAGACATATTCGTCTTGAGCATTGTTGCCAGGTTCTTTCCCCGCATATTGAATATACTGCCTATACCATATCCACGGGAAACTGCTTCCAGCAGCATACTGCGGAACCCAACTTTCCCCATTTGCTCCATAGCCAGTGGCCACCGAGCTATCTTGTTCATCAGCTCTACAAAGTTGCGTTCTTCCGCTAGGGCATCAGCATAAAAATCGCATACATATTGAAGCTTTTGCCCTCGAGCAATCTCCCGCCATTGCTTTTCGTCAAGGGTTATCACCTGTACCTCTCTATCAGCCATGTTTCTCGGGTCATAAACCTTATGCCGACTGGTACAGCGTTTCAGCGACTTGAGATAGCGCGTACTGTTGGCAGAATATGGATACTTACCGCGCTTAATACCCCCGTCATATTGAGGGAACCAGGGCCTATTCCATGTAGCTTCATATCCACCCTTCTCTGGTATAAACACATACCAGGCATCCACAAATCTGGTAGTTTCCAACACTGTATCTACCTTATTTACCTCGTACATGCTATATACAGCCTTGCACAGCACCGCATCAGGGTTGATGGGGCTTTTCTCCAGGTGGTAGGTCAGTACATTCCGCCGTAGCTTGTCGATATATTTGCCCCTGTACCGCCATTTCTGTATCACAGTGCCAGGATATCGACAGTTGGGACACGCTATGTGGTCCAAATGTCTGGCGGCATTTATGCTGATATCCTGCTGGCATCTGGTGCATCTTGCTATCCCAGATGTATTTGCGGCTAAAAAATAGACCGGCTGAAACTTATCAGCCTCTTGCTGCTGTTCTTCAGTCGGTCCTTCATGCTCGAAGTAGCCCAAAATATCTTCCACTGTCATAGCTCGTCCTCCAAAGACAAGGCCGACAGGTCAAAGGCTGGCTGCTTTGTTGCCGGTGCTGATGCAGGTGATGTTGTCGCAACTGGTTGCGGATTTGCTGTTGGTGTGTATGTAGTCCACTTCTCCAGCTGCTTTTGCATGATTCGTGCCATCAGTCCTGCTTCCAGCCTGCTGTGTGCCTCATCCTGAGTGCCGGCACCGAAGTATGCCATGATGATAGCCATGGCCGTAACAGGGTCTACATAGGCACCACCCTTAATGTTCTTGTGGCCTCTGGCATATTCATATATTTTCTTGTAGGCTCCCATGCAGTCCTTGCCCTTAGCTAGTACCAGTGCCGGTGCCGTTTCGTCCGCTTGGCACCACAGGCGAACCATTTCTCTAACTTCATTTTCTGGTGTGCCATACTGTAGGTTCTCCCCCTCCAGCTTGGCCAATGCCTTTTCCAAATCTGCCATAATAACATAACCTCCTATTTATTTGTCCTCTACATGGCTTGCTGCCATGCTGGTAGCTCCAGGCGGTAGCCCCACCGAAGCCATCAGCACGATAGCAAGAAAATGTTATAATACTCCTTAGAAAGGAGGTGATTGATATGTATGAAATACTATGCTCTTTAGGTGCCCTGCTCTTCCAAGGGCTGGCAGCAGGTCTTATTGTTGCGGGTTTTACACAATTTTTTGAGTGGTACGAATCCCGCACAAGATATGAAGCTGCCTCCATGTTTATCGATATGGAGATATATGAGCATTTGATTATACTAGGCGAGTCTATAAACAAAAATAAGCTTTTATCGCCTGATTCGCCTACTGGCTTCTCCAAATCTGCCTGGATAGATTTTCGTTCTGACTTAGTCGGGCACATTTCTGTAAAAGATTTGAGAAAAATTACAGGATATTACCGCTCTATTAATCAGATTTGGTCATTGTCTCTGCTCCACGCTTCTTATCAGCAATATGAGAAAGTAATCACTCAGGCGTATGCTGACGCTACAACCATTCGTGATTTACTGTCCCGTAAAGCAAGTAATCCAGATACTCAACACTGGCTATTGCGTTTATTTCTGTGCTTGACAGGC
>CAVFWX010000041.1:0-14282 GCA_963626225.1 Anaerotignum sp. | reverse complement strand
GGGGAGAGGCGGTGAGAGATGTGATCAAGGTTGATGGGTTGAGGAAGGAGTTTGTCCGGAAGGGCAGAGATGGTAAGACTGTCCATAAGGTGGCGGTAGATGGTCTGTCCTTTGAGATAGAGCAGGGTGAAATATTTGGCCTGCTGGGGCCTAATGGTGCCGGCAAGACTACCACCATCCGCATGCTGACCATGCAGACGGAGAAAACCTCCGGCTCCATTTTTTATGAGGGAATGCCTTTAGAGGGAAATGAAAAAACTCTCAAGGCGGCCATTGGTGTGGTGCCTCAGCATATTAATTTTGACAATGACCTGGATGTGGGCTACAATATGGAGCTTCACGGCAGGCTCCATCATATGGACAAGGCTCAGCGGCAGCAGCGGATTGGGGAGCTGCTAAAATATATGGAGTTGGAGGATACTGTCCGCATGTCTCCAAGACAGTTGTCGGGGGGCATGAAAAGGCGGCTACTTATTGCCCGTGCTCTTATTCACAAGCCTCGTATCCTCTTTATGGATGAGCCTACAGTGGCACTGGATCCCCAGGTTCGCCACCGTATCTGGGATTTGATTCGGGATATGGCCCATAGGGGCGTTACAGTGGTGCTGACCACCCATTATATTGAGGAAGCAGAAAACATCTGCAACAGGGTTGCCATTATCAACAAGGGCAAGCTGGTGGATATTGATACTCCGGAGAGCTTTTGCCGCCGTATGGGGCAGTTTGCGGTGGAATGGCAGGAGGATAGCGGCAGGCAGTTCAAATTTTTTGAGGACAAGGGACAGGCAGCTGCCTTTGCAGCTACCCTGGAGTCTGCCCATATCCGTCGTTCTAATTTGGAAGATGTATTTATTGAGCTAACAGGCAGAAGGGAGGGGCTATGATGCTGCTGCAGGATATTTGGACTGTATTCTGGCGAGACTGGATTGTGCTCCGTCGTCGGCTAAAAAAATTCATCTTCAGTCGTATGGTGGCTCCCCTTTTGTACATGGTGGCCTTCGGTTGGGGTCTGGGTCGAAGCATTCAGGTAACAGGAGGCTCCTATCTGGATTTTCTTATTCCAGGTATTTTGGCCCTTAACTCCATGAATATTAGCTTCAACAGTGTCACCCCTGTTCATTCGGAGCGGATTTACCACAAGAGTTTGGAGGAGTACATCATAGCTCCCGTAATCCCCGAGGCCTTTGTCATAGGAAAGGTATTGGCTGCGGTGTTGCGAGGGCTGATTTCCTCCGCCATTATACTGGTGCTAGCAGCGGCTTTTGGGGCACAGCTTCAGCTCACACCGCTGTTTTTGTTGGTGCTAATACTGAACTGCGTGATTTTTTCGGAAATAGGCTTTTTTGCTGCCATGACCATCAGCACCTATGAGGAAATGGGCCAGGTAAATACCTATATCCTGCTGCCTATGTCCTTTCTCTGTGGCACCTTCTTTTCCGTCCATGCCCTGCCGGATTTGGTACGATACTTTATCCAGCTACTGCCTTTGACCCACACTAGCTATCTTCTCAGGAGCATAGCCATGGGAGAGCCGGCAGCCTGGGAGTCTGTACTGGTGCTGGCTATATATGGCGGTGTTTTCTTCGGTCTTGCCCGCTGGGCATATCTCAGGCTGACTAAATAAATTTGTCGGATGATTTTCCACTAGAATACATATCTTAGAGGATTTTATATATGCTAAAAAAACTTTTTCATCATGCCAGCTCTCAAAAGGATTGCACTAGGCTTTGTTGCACCAAAATAGAAAATTTTGGGGTCAAGGTTGGCAGCTTGGTGATTTTTGAGGATGTAAATATCCATGTCCACTGCGGCCAGCTGACAGCTATTATCGGCCCCAATGGTGCAGGCAAAAGCACCTTGCTAAAGGCTATTTTGGGAGAAATCCCCCATGTTGGCCAGCTGCGGTACACTGATGCCAAGGGACAGCACACTGGCCATCCGGTAATCGGCTATGTGCCACAGTATCTAAAGTTCGATGTTAGTGCCCCTGTTACAGTGGAGGATCTTTTTGCTGCTTGCCTCAGCAACAGGCCTGTGTGGCTATTTCCTACCAATCGCCGTCAGGAGATACTTAGCAGTCTAAAAAGGGTCAAGGCGGAGGATTTGATTGACCGTCGTTTGGGAGCCTTGTCCGGTGGTGAGCTGCAGCGGGTACTAGTGGCTCTAGCACTGAACCCCAAGCCGGATTTGCTGCTGCTGGACGAGCCGGTTTCCGGTGTAGACCAGAACGGTCTGGAAATCTTTTATGAAATCTTGGAGGATTTGCAGAACAACGAGGATATGGCAATTATTCTGGTGTCCCATGATTTAAACATGGTAGCCCGCCATGCAGATCAGGTGGTGCTCATGGACAAGGGAGTAGTATGCAATGGCAGTCCGGAGGAGGTATTCAGCGACCATCGCACCCGCAAGATCTTTGGTATGCTGGCTGGTGGTAATAGCAGCCTCAATGGACTTAATGAAAATACTGGTACTGGCTTTCAGTGGAAGCCCCATCACAAAAAGCCTGTTGCTGGCTGTGACTGTGGCTGTAACGATGGCTCAGACAGCAAGGAAGGCAAGGTTATGGTGCAGGCGGTGGAGCAGGAGCAGGATGTAGAGGAGGCAGATAGATAATGGAAACCATATATGATATTCTTTCTCTGCTGCCTTTTGATTGGCTCAGCTACAGTTTTATGAAAAACGCCCTGTTGGCGGTGCTGATGATTACCCCACTTTTTGGCCTCCTTAGTACCATGGTAGTATCAAATCGCATGGCATTTTTCTCCGACTCTCTGGGACATGGTGCTTTTACAGGGCTGGCCATAGGAGCTATACTGGGGATTTTCTCTCCTACGGCTTCCTTATTACTTTTCTCTGTGCTCTTTGCTCTGCTGATTACCTATATAAAGAACCATAGCACCGCATCTACAGATACCATTATCGGAGTATTTTCCTCCGTGGGCATAGCTGCAGGCCTGATGATGATGTCCTACGGTGGCAGCTTCAACAAATATTCCTCCTATCTTATAGGAGATATTCTCAGCATTACCCCAGATGAGCTGGCAGCCTTGCTCCTTGTACTTATTTTGGTGCTTATAGCCTGGGCACTGCTGTATAACAGGCTGCTGATACTTAGCATCAACAGCTCCTTTGCCCGGAGCCGGGGGATTTCTGTATTGGCAGTGGAAGGTATTTTTGCATCCATGGTTGCGGTAGTGGTAGCCATCAGCATCCAGTGGGTAGGGCTTTTGATTATCAACTCTTTGCTGGTGCTTCCGGCAGCTGCTTCACGAAATATAGCCCGCAGCGTCAAGGAGTACCATGTGCTGTCTGTGGCCTTTGCTATGGTATCTGGTGTCAGCGGGTTGATTTTGGCCTATTATTTCAACATGGCAGCCGGTGCCACTATTGTGGTGCTGTCAGCTCTGATATTCTTCATTACCTTGCTTTTAAAGGGACAAATCACCAGAGGGTGATAAAAATTTCTCCCAGAAATAAAATGTTGCCCTTGTACAATAATTTTTTTTGTGCTATACTATTCTAGTCACAAAAAATGTGCGCTCGTAGTCCAGTGGATAGGACGTTAGCCTCCGGAGCTGAAAGCGTGGGTTCGACTCCCGCCGAGCGCACCATTATTTTGCAGCTTAGCCTCTGACCATATCTGGCCAGGGGCTTTTGTTTTGCAGTGAAGATTGTCATATATGCAATTTTTGTAGTAAAATATATGCAATACATATGCAGCTGAACTAAGAGAGGAGTCAAAGCATGAGATTTGTTTCGTGGAACGTCAACGGCCTGAGAGCCTGTCTCACCAAGGGGTTTATGGAGTCTTTCAGGGATATGGATGCAGATATATTCTGTGTTCAGGAGACCAAGATGCAACCAGGGCAGGCTATACTTGATTTGCCGGGATATAAGCAGTATTGGAACAGTGCAGAGAAGAAGGGGTACTCCGGTACAGCGGTATTTAGCAGGATAGAGCCATTGAATGTTACCTATGGACTGGGCATTGAGGAGCATGACCATGAGGGACGGGTGATTACCTTGGAGCTGGAGGACTGCTATCTTGTAACGGTATATACCCCAAATTCCCAGAAGGAATTGGCTCGTCTTGCCTACCGCATGGAGTGGGAAGCAGCCTTCAAGGAATTTCTGCAGAAGCTGGACGAGAAAAAGCCAGTAGTTGTCTGCGGGGATCTCAATGTGGCCCACACAGAAATCGACCTGAAAAATCCACGAACCAATCACAAAAATGCAGGCTTCACCGATGAAGAACGGGGTAAATTTACGGAGCTTCTGGCAGCAGGCTTTACAGACACCTTCCGCTATATCTATCCAGATGTAACAGGTGCCTATACCTGGTGGTCCTACCTCCGCAAGGCCAGGGCAAACAACTCCGGCTGGCGTATCGACTACTTCCTGGCCTCCAACCGCCTCCAGCCAAAAATCAAATCCGCCACTATCTATAATGAAATCTTCGGCAGCGACCACTGCCCAGTAGGATTAGAGTTGGAGTAATTAATGGAATAGCTCCGCCGCATCCACGCAGGCGGAGCGACTAAGGTATATCTTCAGCGTTTTTTATACAAAAACTGTGATTCCTTCTTGACATGTCACCGCCTATAGGTGTAAAATTAAATGCTACTAAAGAGAAAATAATTCGTGCATCTATCAAATGGATTCATCAGAGGGTTGAGTAATTTATTTTTCCTCTGGCAACGTGCCGTGTGGTTTTAGCCCATGAAGGGATGTTGTGATTCCGTTCTATTTTAATGTGCGGATTTTTGTTGTTTTCAGTATTTTTTGCTAAGGAGTGAAGATCTTAATGTTTCATCCTGTGCCCGTGGGCAAACGAACCAGGTATAGCTATGCAAAGATTAAAGAAGTCATGGAGATGCCACACCTCTTGGACATTCAGAGAAAGTCCTACGAGTGGTTTATCGGTGACTGGGAAAATAACACCAAGGGCGAAGGCCTTATGGAGATTTTCCAGGATATTTCTCCAATTTCTGATTTCCAGGGCAAGGTAAGCCTGTCCCTGATGGACTATGAGCTAGGGGAGCCAAAGTACAGCCTGGACGAAAGCAAGGAAAGGGATGCTACCTATGCAGCTCCTCTCCGTGTCAAGGTTCGTCTGCTGGATAGAACTACCGGTATCTTCCAGGATTCCGAGGTATTCATGGGTGACTTCCCTCTCATGACTGCTTCCGGTACCTTCATTATCAACGGTGCTGAGCGTGTTATCGTCAGCCAGTTGGTAAGATCCCCAGGTGCCTACTACGGCGTTACCGTGGATCAGTCCGGTAAGTCCCTCTTCAACTCCACTGTTATTCCAAACCGTGGTGCCTGGATCGAGCTGGAAACTGATGCCAACGATGTGATTTCCGTACGTATCGACCGTACCCGTAAGCTGCCTGTTACCGTCTTCCTCCGTGCTCTGAACTACATCAACCAGCAGGAGAAGCTCCGTCTGGCAGAGCTGGCCACCGATGGTACCACCACCATGCAGGGCCGCAACGATGATCATCTCCGTGTAGGTACCACTGATCTGGTATTTGGCACCAATGATGAGATTCTGGCACTCTTTGACAACGACGATGCTATCCGTGCTACCCTGGAGCGTGACAACACCACCAGCGGTGCAGAGGCACTGGAAGAGATTTATCGCCGTATTCGTCCTGGTGAGCCTTTCAACGTAGACAATGCTCATCAGATGCTCCGCAGCCTGTTCTTTGATGCCAAGCGTTATGACCTGGCAACTGTAGGCCGCTACAAGCTCACCAAGAAGTTGGGCTGGAAGCGCCGCATCCAGGGCCAGATCCTGGCAGCACCACTGCTGGACAAGGAAACCGGTGAGATTCTGGTACCTGCTGATACCATGCTTGATGCAGATATGCTGGATGACATCACTGTAGAGCAGGAGCAGGCCATCTTCGGCGAGGGCAATGCTATTGTTGTTCATGTAAAGAAGAACGATGAAGGTGAGAAGCTGCAGATGATTTGCTCCCCAACTCTGGAGTATCGTCATCGCACCGTTTCCATCAACGATATTCTGGCTTCCATCAGCTATCTGCTGAACCTGATGCATGGCGTAGGCCGCACTGATGATATTGACCATCTGGGCAACCGCCGTGTTCGTTCCGTAGGCGAGCTGCTCCAGAACCAGTTCCGTATCGGCCTTTCCCGTATGGAGCGTGTAGTCAAGGAGCGTATGTCCATGCAGGAGGATGTAACCAATCCTTCTACCTTGATTAATATCCGTCCAGTAGTGGCAGCCATCAAAGAGTTCTTCGGTTCCTCCCAGCTGTCCCAGTTCATGGACCAGCACAACCCTCTGGCAGAGCTGACTCACAAGCGCCGTCTGTCTGCCCTGGGCCCTGGCGGTCTGTCCCGTGAGCGTGCAGGCTTCGAGGTTCGAGATGTACATAACTCCCATTACGGCCGTATGTGTCCTATTGAGACCCCAGAAGGTCCTAACATCGGTTTGATTGGTTCCCTGTCCAACTATGCCCGCATCAATCGCTTTGGCTTTATGGAAACTCCATACCGCCGTGTGGACAAGGACAACAAGAAGGTTACTGATGATGTTCGCTATCTGACTGCTGACGAAGAGGACAGCCTGATTATTGCCCAGGCCAATGAGCCGCTGGATGACAATGACTGGTTCGTAAACGAGCGTGTAGTTGCCCGTATCCACGAGGAAACCACCGAGGTTCGCCGTGAAAAGGTTGACTACATGGACGTATCACCAAAGCAGGTTGTATCCATCGCAACAGCTATGATTCCATTCCTGGAAAACGATGATGCCAACCGTGCACTGATGGGTGCCAACATGCAGCGTCAGGCTGTACCACTTCTCCGTACCCAGGCTCCTCTGGTAGGTACCGGTATGGAGTACAAGGCTGCCTGCGACTCCGGCGTTATGATTCTGGCCAAGCATGCTGGTGTGGTTGAGACTGTTACTGCTGACAACATCGTGGTTCGTACCCATGATGGCCAGCGTGATGAGTACAAGCTCCAGAAGTTCCTCCGTTCCAACCAGGGAACCTGTATCAACCAGCTGCCTATCGTATTCAAGGGTGATGAGGTTGAGGCTATGCAGCCTATTGCTGATGGTCCTTCCACTGACCATGGCGAGCTGGCCCTTGGCTACAATATTATTGTTGCATACATGCCTTGGGAAGGCTACAACTACGAGGATGCTATCCTGCTGAGTGAAAACCTGATCAAGCGTGATATTTATACTTCCATCCATATTGAGGAATATGACTGCGAGGCCCGTGACACCAAGCTGGGACCTGAGGAGATTACCCGTGATATTCCTAATGTTTCCGATGACAGCCTGAAGGATCTGGACGAGTACGGTATTATCCGCAAGGGTGCCGAGGTTCGTACCGGTGATATCCTGGTAGGTAAGGTTACTCCAAAGGGAGAAACCGAGCTGTCTGCTGAGGAAAGACTCCTCCGTGCCATCTTCGGCGAGAAGGCCCGTGAGGTTCGTGATACCTCCCTCCGTGTACCACACGGCGAGGCAGGCAAGATTGTAGATGTAAAGATCTACAGCCGTGAAAACAATGACGAGCTGAACCCTGGCGTAAACCAGATGATCCGTGTATACATCGCCCAGAAGCGTAAGATTTCTGTAGGTGACAAGATGTCCGGTCGTCATGGTAACAAGGGTGTAGTTTCCCGCATTATGAGAGAAGAGGATATGCCGTTCCTGCCAGATGGTACTCCGGTAGATATCGTGCTGAATCCTCTGGGCGTGCCTTCCCGTATGAACATCGGTCAGATTCTGGAGACTCATCTGGGTATGGCCATCCGCAACCTGGGTACCCAGATTAAGCAGGGTGACCCTACTGTAGAGAGCCGTCTCCGTGCCATTGGCTATGACTTTGACAAGTACGGCATGCCAGAGCCTGATGTAGCAGGTATTCATATTGCTACCCCAGTATTCGATGGTGCTCGTGAGAACGATGTATTTGATACTGTCCGTGCTTCCGGCATGGATCCAACAGCCAAGACCATCCTCTATGATGGACGTACCGGTGAGCCTTTCAAGAACAAGGTAACTGTAGGCTGCGTATACATGCTGAAGCTCCATCATCTGGTTGATGATAAGATTCATGCCCGCTCCGTAGGTCCATACTCCTTGGTAACCCAGCAGCCATTGGGTGGTAAAGCCCAGTTCGGCGGCCAGCGTTTCGGTGAGATGGAGGTTTGGGCACTGGAGGCATACGGTGCTGCCTATACCCTCCAGGAGATTCTGACTGTTAAGTCCGATGATGTTGTAGGCCGTGTAAAGACCTATGAAGCCATCGTAAAGGGACAGAATATCCCTGAGCCAGGCGTACCTGAGTCCTTCAAGGTTCTCATCAAGGAGCTTCAGTCCATCGGTCTGGACATCAAGGTTCAGGATGAGAATGCCAACGAAATCATGGTACAGGATGACGATGATGACGATATCAACATCAAGGATGTAGTCCGTGATGCAGATATGGACAATGTAGACGACAGCAGCAGAGCCGGCCAGCAGGATGATTATGCCAGCGACTATGATGAGCCTGTTCAGTCCGATGAGGATGACGACAGCTTTGACGGTGATATTATTGCCGACATGGGTGCTGATGACTTTGATGCTATAGAAGATGCTGACGATATGGATATTTTCCTGTCTGATGATGATACTAATACTGAAGAGTAATGGAAGGGAAGTGACACCTCCTTGTTGGATGTAAATAACTTTGATTCAATGCGCATAGGCCTGGCCTCACCTGACAAGATTCGTGAGTGGTCCCACGGCGAGGTTTTGAAGCCTGAGACTATCAACTATCGTACTCTGAAGCCAGAGAAGGACGGTCTTTTCTGCGAGAAAATTTTTGGACCAACTCGTGATTGGGAATGTCATTGCGGCAAGTACAAGCGTATCCGCCATAAGGGTACTGTCTGCGACCGCTGCGGCGTTGAGGTCACTCGTTCCAAGGTACGCCGTGAGCGTATGGGCCATATTGAGCTGGCTGCCCCTGTATCCCATATCTGGTACTTCAAGGGCATCCCTAGCCGCATGGGTCTGATTCTGGATATTCCTCCTCGTGCCATGGAGAAGGTTCTCTACTTCGCTTCCTACATCGTGCTGGATCCGAAGGACACCCCGCTGTCCAAGAAGCAGCTTCTCTCTGAACTGGAGTACCGCAAAGCCCGTGAGGAATATGGCCGTGATTTCGTAGTTGGCATGGGTGCCGAGTCCATCAAGCAGCTGCTGGTAGAGCTGGAGGCAGATCTGCCAGAGGATCAGCAGACTGAGGATATGAAGAACGGCTTGGATGTGCTTCACAAGGAGCTTACCGATGAGCTGAAGCATGTAGCCAGCCAGCAGCGCCGTATTCGTGCTATCCGCCGTCTGGAGGTTGTTGAGGCCTTCAGACGTTCCGGCAACAAGCCTTCCTGGATGATTATGGATGTAGTTCCTGTTATTCCACCTGAGCTTCGTCCTATGGTTCAGCTGGATGGCGGCCGCTTTGCTACCTCCGATCTGAATGATCTTTATCGCCGCGTTATCAACAGAAACAACCGCCTGAAGCGTCTTTTGGAGCTCCGTGCCCCAGACATCATTGTCCGCAACGAGAAGCGTATGCTCCAGGAGGCAGTAGATGCCCTGATTGACAACGGTCGTCGTGGCCGTCCTGTTACCGGCCCTGGCAACCGTCCACTGAAGTCCCTTTCCGATATGCTGAAGGGCAAGCAGGGACGTTTCCGTCAGAACTTGCTGGGTAAGCGTGTTGACTACTCCGGACGTTCCGTTATCGTTGTAGGCCCTGAGCTGAAGCTCCATCAGTGCGGCCTGCCAAAGGAAATGGCTTTGGAGCTCTTCAAGCCATTTGTTATGAAGAAGCTGGTTAGCGAGGGTATCGTTCACAACATCAAGTCCGCCAAGCGCAAGGTTGAGCGTGCTGAGGAAGAGGTTTGGGACGTACTTGAGGATGTTATCAAGCAGCATCCTGTACTGCTGAACCGTGCTCCGACCCTCCATCGTCTGGGCATCCAGGCCTTCGAGCCTGTCCTGACTGAGGGCCGTGCCCTGAAGCTCCATCCACTGGCTTGCTCCGCCTACAACGCCGACTTCGATGGTGACCAGATGGCTATCCATCTGCCACTGTCTGCCGAGGCTCAGGCTGAGGCCCGTGTGCTGATGCTGGCAGCAAACCACATTCTGGCACCAAAGGATGGCAGCCCTATTATCGTTCCTTCCCAGGATATGATTCTGGGTGCCTACTACCTGACCAAGCTGAGAAAGTCCACTCCGGACCATGAGATTATCGGCGAGGGCAAGGTATTTACCGGCATCAACGAGGCTCTCCTGGCATATCAGCATCAGGAGCTGGATATCCAGGCTGAGATTCAGGTTCTCATCAAGGAGAAGCAGGAAGATGGCAGCATCAAGGACTATGGCCTTGTTACTACCTCCCTGGGCCGCATGATCTTCAACGAGATTCTGCCTCCACAGGTTCGTTCCTATTCCCAGGATGAGAATGGCAAGTGGTCTCTGGGCGTACTCATGAACAAGAAGCAGCTGGGCAAGCTGGTTGCCAAGTGCTTTGAGGAACTGGGTGCCAGCCGTACCGCCGAGGTTATTGATGATGTAAAGAACCTGGGCTATCACTATGCATGTATTGCAGGTATGACTGTTGCCATTTCCGATATTACCGTACCTCCTAAGAAGAAGGACATTCTGGAGGCTGCCCAGGCTCAGGTTTCCAAGACTGAGCGGCAGTTTGCCCGTGGTCTGATTACTGACGAGGAGCGTTACAAGAAGGTCTGCAGCGTGTGGAACAAGGCCACCGAGGATGTTGCAGACGAGATGTACGACAACTACGAGATAAACGACCCATTCAACCCAATCTACATGATGGCTGACTCCGGTGCCCGTGGTAACAAGTCCCAGATGCGTCAGCTGGCCGGTATGCGTGGTCTGATGGCGGATCCATCCGGTAAGACCATCGAGATTCCTATTACCGCAAACTTCCGTGAGGGTCTGTCCGTATCCGATTACTTTATTTCTTCCCATGGTGCCAGAAAGGGTCTGGCAGATACCGCACTGCGTACCGCAGACTCCGGTTATCTGACCCGCCGTCTGGTAGACGTTGCCCAGGATGTTATCGTCCGTGAGGATGACTGCGACGTAGTAGGCATCAATCTGGTACGTGAGCGTGCTAAGCTGGCTGAGACTGCTGCTGATGCTGTCCGCATGCTGGCTGACTCCCTGGCAGGCCGTCTCCTGGCTCAGGATGTTATTAGCCCTGAAACTGGGGAGATTCTCCTGGAGGCTGGCACTGAGCTGACTGCTGACGATATGCAGATCGCAGGCGAAGCCGGCGTAGCAGAGCTGGTTCTCCGTGGCCAGACCGACAACAACGATACCGTTGTTGGTAGCTCCTCTGTTACCGAGACTGTACTGCTGGGCTCCCCAGAGGAAAATGTCCGTGCATCCATCCGCAAGGCTATGCTGGATCAGATGCTGGGCAAGGAAGTTGTTCTGCCTGTTGTTGACAGCATGGACAACGAGATTATCCCAGCCGGCATCAACCTTACTGAGGAATATATTGATGCCGTCCTCAATAGCGATGCCAAGGAAGTTCGCGTACGCAACAACAACGTCCGTGGTATTTCCGTAGAGGAAATCGTAGATGGCAACCGTGTTATCGAGCCTCTGGCTGATCGTATTCTGGGCCGTGTACTGGCTGAGGATATCATTGATCCAGCTACTGGTGAGAAGATTGCTTCCATCAATGATACCGTAGAGAAGGATCTGGCAGAGAAGATCTGCAAGGTTCGCAAGAGCGTATCCATCCGCAGCGTACTGACCTGTAAGTCCCAGTACGGTGTCTGCATCAAGTGCTATGGCCGTGACCTGGCCAACAACACCGAGGTCAACGTTGGTGAGGCTGTTGGTATTATCGCAGCCCAGTCCATCGGTGAGCCTGGTACCCAGCTGACCATGCGTACCTTCCATTCCGGCGGTATTGCAGGCGGCGACGATATTACCCAGGGTCTGCCTCGTGTCGAAGAATTGTTCGAGGCTAGAAAGCCTAAGCACAATGCCATTATCTCCGAGGTTGAGGGTACTGTATCCGTCAAGGAGAATGGCAACCTGTTTACTGTATATGTTATGCCTGAGTCCGGTGAGGCCAGGGAATATATCATTCCATTTGGCTCTCATCTGGCAGTCAAGGACGGCCAGCATATCCAGACTGGTGGCAAGATTACCGAGGGTTCCATCAATCCACACGATATTCTCCATATCTGCGGCATGAAGGCTACCCAGAGCTACATCGTATATGAAGTTCAGAAGGTATACCAGTCTCAGGGCGTAGGCATCAACGATAAGCATATCGAGGTTATGGTTCGCCAGATGCTCCACAAGGTTAAGATTGAGGAAGCTGGCGGTACTGAGTTCCTGCCTGGTGATCAGGTGGAGATCAATATCTTCGAGGCTGCCAACACCAAGGCCATCGAGAATGGTCTGGAGCCAGCTGTAGCCAAGCCAGTTCTGCTGGGTATTACCAAGGCTTCCCTGGCAACTGATTCCTTCCTGTCTGCTGCATCCTTCCAGGAGACCACCCGTGTTCTCACCGATGCAGCCATCAAGGGCAAGGTTGATCCACTTATTGGCCTGAAGGAAAATGTTATCATCGGCAAGCTCATCCCTGCTGGTACCGGCATGAGCCGTTATCGCAACATCAAGGTTGTGTACAGGGGCGAGGAGGATGCTGAGGAAGATGTCCTGGACAGCTTCCCAGAGTCCGAAAATGCTTGATAAGCAAATAATTCCATAAAATAACGAATCCCGTAGGTGCTTGGCATCTACGGGATTTTTTGTTAAAATAAACTTATGAATTTTCAGATTATCTTCATACAATGTATGTTAGAATAGTACAACTAATTATACTTGAAGATAAAACAGGGGTGTATTATTATGGAAAGGATTCAGCTAAGAGAGGATCAGGTCATTGGTCAAGGTGGCCACAAAAAAGTTTATATAGACCCAAGGGACGAAAAGAAATGCATCAAGATACTTCTGGAGGGGCGTTGCCAGGACTGGGACAGGGAGAAGAAATACCGGGAAATCCGTGCTGCCAGAGGCCAGTACAGCATTATGCTGCCTAAATACTATGGGGAAGTAGAAACCAATCATGGCACAGGCTATGTATTTGAACGTGTTATGGATTATAACGGAGAAACCAGCCAGGACTTAGGGGAATATATCCGACTCAAAGGAGAGGTAGATCCCCAGGTGTTAGAGTATACCGTCAAGCAGTTTTTCTATGGCATGCTGGCGGAGAAAATCATTGTCACCAATGCGGAGTACACCAATTTCCTGGTACAGAGGGTCAGCCCTACCTTCCAGCTTATACGGGTGGTGGACAATATCGGCAGCCACAGCCGCCTGCCCTTTGACTGTTTTCTGGATAAGGTAGCAGATAATCACATCAAGCGGTATTATCTTCGCCTCCTCCATGAGGTGGATAAGGACTTCTCCCATCTCATCAGTAGGGAGCTATTCCAGCATCTGGAAGACTTTATCAAAAATTTTTAGCTAACGAATCAGCCACCCTTGGCCGGGTGTTTTTACTGCTTGCTACTTTTTTCCCCTCGTGCTACTATGATACTAACATCTAACATCAAATGAAGGGATTGAGGGTATATGACAGCCAGCGAGCAAAGGAAGGCAGCCAGGGATTTTGTGGAGAGATGGCAGGGCCATGGCTATGAAAAGGGGGAGAGCCAGAAGTTCTGGTTTGATCTGCTGCAGACGGTGTATGGGGTAGAAAATCCCTCTGGCTACATGGATTGCGAGGTGCAGGTGCAGCTAGAGCACACTTCCTTTATTGATATCTATCTGCCTGCCACCAAGGTCATGATCGAGCAAAAATCCCTGGGCAAGGATCTCGCCAAGCCCATCAAGCAGTCTGATGGTTCTATGTTGACTCCTATGCAGCAGCTAAAACGCTACGCTGCAGCTTTGGGCTACTCCAAATACCCTCGCTGGGGCATTACCTGCAATTTCTCCGAGTTTTATATCTATGATATGGATCAGCCCAATGGCGAGCCGTCCATAGTGAAGCTAGCTGATTTGCCGGAGGAATACCATCGGCTGAATTTCCTGGTGGACAGGGGGGACGACCGCATCCAAAAGGAGCTGGAAATCTCCCTAAATGCCGGTACATTGGTAGGCCGCCTCTACGATAGCCTGTTGCAGCAATACGGCGAAAATCCCACAGAGGAAATGCTGAAAAGCCTAA
>CAVFWX010000040.1:0-14541 GCA_963626225.1 Anaerotignum sp. | reverse complement strand
TTGTCGTATTTCTTGTAATATGCCTGAATATTGTCCGTTACGGACAGCCTTTGATCCATCTTGATGGAAATTTCCCCGCCATTTTCATCGTAGATATTGGGCACCGTAATAATAGCATCTTTTCTATCCTGAAATTGGTACTGATAGGTCATCAGATTGTCCGCCTTGACGCGGTATTCCTCTGCATTGTCTGCAGCAGCAATATCATCCCGTAGCTTTTGTACCTTGTTTTCCGCCCGGTTCAGCTCATTTTTCAGCAGCTTCCTGAACCTGTCCTTATCCGGTACCTGATAGCTGCCTGCCAGCTGGGCTGCCTTGGACAGCATCTGGCTGATGGTGTCAAAGGAAAGGATTGTTTTATCCGTAAAATAATGGAGGGGGAAGGAAGCGGTGGCAAGCACCTTGTTGTTTTCATCCAGGACAATGGAAGCCTCGCCACATGGTTCCTTGAAGCTGTCCCGGATTTCTACTAGGGAAGCCTTTAAGGAATCTAAATCCCCAGAATCTAGTTCCCCAACCAATATATTGTTTGGCAATCCTGCACCGTAGGCAGCTTCTTTGGCCGTAACAGGGCCGAAGCCCAGGCAGGTATCAAGGATGGCCTTGGACAGCTTCATCTCGGCTTTGCCACGAATGGCTTCAATAATATTATCCACAGGCTCCTCCAGCAGGTTCAGCTTTTCCTGCTGTGGTGGCAGGATATAGGTATCTCCCGGCAAAACAGTGCGGAAACGGCTGGAATTGCTGCCTACCTTCCGCAGGGCGTCAATAATCACCCCGTCCTGCACCAATATAATATTGCTGTATTTGCCCATCAGCTCCACAATGATCGTCTTGGTAATGATCTTGCCTCCGGCAGCCAGGAAGTCTATATCCATAATTAATAGTCTGTCCAAGCCATACTGCCTTACATTGGCAATGCGGCCTGTTTCCAGATGCTTTCGCAGCACCATGCAGAACATTGGCGGCTCCGGGGGATTGTCCGGTGCCTTTTCTACCAGATGCATGGCAGGGTTCTGGGGATTTATGGTAATATGCAGCAGGATATTTTTTCCCGGCATTCTCAGTGCCATGATAATGGACTGCTTGTTAGGCTGATTTATCTTATCAATGCGTCCTCCTGCTATCGCTCTATCCAGCTCAATAGCCAAGGGATGCATGGAAATACCGTCAAGGCTCATATATTTGCCCTCCTAAAAGTAAATTGCAGTTGGCATAATGGACACAAACTGCCCTTATTGCCTTCCAATATATTAGGATAGCATTTAAGGTATGAACGGTCAACATTGTTAAATTAGATATATTCTGGGGAAATTCCCTTTTTAAGTTGTTTTATGATGGTTATATGTGCTACAATGTAGGTTAGATTTTTGGGTGAAGATATATGGGAGGTAGATGAATGCCATTAGATAAAGCTGAGATTCTCGGCGTAAAGGTTGATTCACTGACTATGAGTCAGGCCGTTGAAAGAGTGCAGCGGTTTATTGATGAGAAGAAAAACGCACTGGTGGCCACTGCCAATGCAGAAATGCTGATGCGTACCACCATAGACGAGGAATTAAAGGATATTTTGAATAATGCTGATCTGGTAGTACCGGATGGTGCCGGTACTGTATGGGCCTCCAATTATTTGGGAGTGCCTATGCCGGAGCGGGTGGCAGGTTATGACCTTGCTCAAGAACTTATGCGTGAAGCTCCAGCCAGAGGAGATAGAATATATTTCTTTGGCTCTGCACCAGGAGTAGCAGACAAGGCCAGGGAAAAGGCAATGGAGCTTTATCCTGGCATAAAGATTGTAGGGACCAGAAATGGCTACTTCAAGGAAGAGGACGAGCCGGAGATAATTGCGGAAATCAAGGCAGCCCGTCCGGATATCTTGCTGGCAGCACTAGGTGTGCCAAAGCAGGAAAAATGGCTAAATAAATATCGCCAGGAGTTGCAGGTTCCAGTTTCCATGGGAGTAGGGGGTACCCTGGATGTTATGGCTGGTGTTATGGAGCGGGCACCTCTGTGGATGCAGAAGGCAAAGCTGGAATGGCTTTTCCGTGGCCTAAAGCAGCCAAGCAGGGCAGGAAGGCTTATGGCATTGCCTAAATTTGTATTGAAAGTTATGGCCAGCAAGAAATAATTGCGGCATCAAATATTTTGGAGGTGGAGAATATGAATCACAGCCCTGTGGTCAGGGAGGGATATATTTATATTGCTGCAGCCCTGTTCTTGACAGTGCTGATATATTTTGGATTTGGACTGGCTCCTGCAATTATTCCATTGGTCTTGGCAGGCTATTTTACCTATTTCTTCAGAAATCCCCAGAGAAGCATACCGGCAGATGAGCATTTGATTGTATCTCCTGCAGATGGTACTGTACAGGATGTGGTGGAGCTGGAAGATGATGAGTTTGTCAAGGGGCCTTGTACCAAGATAATCATTTTCCTGTCCGTATTTAATGTCCATGTAAACCGCAGCCCTATTGCAGGTGAGATTAAATGTCAGAAATATGTCTGCGGCAGATTCCGTCCTGCCTACAAGGATGAGGTAGGCTTTGAGAATGAGCGGCACATGTTGGGCATTGAAAACGACAAGGGATTTAGAATCACCGTCACCCAGATAGCAGGTATTCTGGCTCGCCGGATTGTTTCCTGGGTTACCCTGGAGGACAATATGTCAAAGGGCCAGGTTTATGGTCTCATTAAGTTTGGCTCCTGTACCGAGCTGGTGGTTCCACGAGATGTGGAGGTATTGGTGAAGAAGGGCGACAAGGTTCGTGGCGGCGAAAGCGTATTGGGGAGGATTAAATAATGTTTAGTAAATCTTGGATTCCAAATGGACTTACCTCCATGAATCTGGTTTTTGGCGTTTGCTCCATATTGTGTACATTTGAAGGGGAAATGGCAAGGGCAGCTGTATGTATTCTGCTGGCTCTTGTGGCTGATGGACTGGATGGTCGGTCTGCCCGTGCTCTTCATGTCAGCAGTGAGATGGGTAAAGAGATGGATTCCCTGTGCGATTTAGTTTCCTTCGGCGTAGCTCCGGCGTTTTTGGCCTTTAATCTTCAGTTGCAGGAATTTGGTGCCTTTGGCTGGATTGCGGCAATCTTTTTTGCCCTTTGCGGTATGTGGCGTTTGGCACGTTTCAATGTCAGCACTGATGTGGTCCATGGCTATTTCATGGGGCTGGCCATTCCGGCTGGCGGCTGCTTGATTGCTACATCAACCCTGCTGCTTAGAGCCATTGGCTTTGATTTGAACCAGCTGTCCTACGGCTATCCGGTGATTGTCATGGTCATTGGCTATCTCATGGTTAGCACCGTTCATTACCCTAACTTCAAGGGTGATGGGGCAGAAAAGATGAACCTGGTAGCAAAAATCATAGCTACCGTGATTTTTCTGGTAATTCTTTATATCGGCATGGATGCTATCGTACCTGCCCTGCTGTTTGCCATCTTTGCAGCATATGCAGTTTTTGGCATTATCAATCATGGCATCAATCTTGCCAGCAAATAATACAGCAAGGTAATTACAACAAAAAGGAGAAAACTGTTTCATGAATTTTCCATTTGATATAGTAATGGTACCGCTGCAAATAATTATTTTCCTATTTACAGTGTATTTTTTCTTTATTGGCTTCTTCGGACTGTGGCGTTTTAAGGAAGAAAAGATAACCACTCCTGAGAAGAAAATGGCTGTTATCGTGGCAGCCCATAATGAACAGGCTGTTATCGGCCAGCTGGTAGAGAATCTGCAGCAGCTGGAATATCCCAAGGAGCTTTATGATATCTACGTTATTGCGGATAATTGCTCCGACAATACCGCAAAGGTAGCCGGGGAGGCTGGAGCCATTGTATGTGAGCGTACCCATCCTACCAAGAAGAGCAAGGGCTATGCCTTGGAGTGGATGTTTGAGAAGCTCTTTGCCATGGACAAGAAATACGATGCTGTCTGCATCTTTGATGCAGACAATCTAGTGCATCCACGGTTCTTGATGGAGATGAACCATCATCTTTGCAAGGGAGCCAAGATTATACAAGGCTATCTGGATGCCAAGAATCCTTATGATACCTGGGTTGCTGGTACCTTTGCCATAGCTTTCTGGGTTATTGACCATATTTCCCATTTGGCCAAGACCAATCTGGGCCTTTCTGCGGTGCTTGGCGGCACTGGCATGTGCATTACCACCGAGGTATTGAAGAAGCATGGCTGGCGTGCTACCTGCCTGGTTGAGGATATGGAATTTACCATGAAATCCCTGGCAGAGGGCATCAAGACCACCTGGGCTCATGATGCCATTGTCTATGATGAGAAACCTCTGACCTTTATGCAGTCCTGGAATCAGCGTAAGCGTTGGGCACAGGGACAGTTTGATGTGGCCCATCGCTTTATTCCTGTCATGCTGAGAGAGGGTATCAAGCGGCGGAATATCAGCATCTTGGATGGCTGTATCTATCTGTTGCAGCCTCATTTCTTGATGATTTCCACCTTTTTCATCATTGCCAGCTATTGCCAGCTGTGGTTTGGCCAGTTCTACACCAGCATATATACCTTTATGCCATCTGAGCTGATGACTGCCATTATGCTGGGACAGTATATTCTGCCAATGATTATTCTGCTGAAGATCAGGGCAAAGCTAAAGGCATGGTTCTACCTGCTGCTGTATCCGGTGTTTATTTATTCCTGGATTCCAATCGTATTTATCGGTTTCTTCAAGCGTAATGACCATGAATGGAGCCATACCAAGCATACCCGTGCCATTAGCTATGATCAGCTGATGAAGGGGAAAAAATAAGCAATTAGGAGGCCTGGCAAGGGCCTCTTTTTACCGTTTAAAGCTGAATTTGTTGCTTTTACAAAAGGAGAGATTTTGATGTTTGATATACATGTTAGTGCTGAATTTGAGGCAGCCCATAGAATAGCCGGCTATCCGGGTAAATGCGACCGTATTCACGGCCATAGTTGGACTGTGGAGGCTGTAGTCCAGGGAGAAAAGCTCGACCATCTTGGCATGTTGGTGGATTTCAAGTTGGTAAAGGGCAAGCTGCGGGATTTGCTGGAAACCTTAGATCATCGTATGCTGAACGAGCTGCCAGCATTTGCCGATGGCAACAATCCTACAGCTGAGCATATTGCCCAGTATGTATACAAGGAAATGGCTGCTGCTGATTTCTTTAGGGGAATGCCACACATTGCCTTAAAGGAAATCAAGGTATGGGAATCTCCAAAATCCTATGTTGTATATTATGAATGAGGTGTCCAAATGCAGGCGAATCTAATTGAAATATTTTCCTCTGTTCAGGGTGAGGGGCCTTATGTAGGCTGCCGTCAGCTCTTTGTACGCTTTGAGGGCTGCAATCTAAACTGCAATTATTGTGATACGGAAAATGCCCCAGGCACCCATCTTATGTGCAATGTGGAAATATCCCCTGGTGCTCGCAGGTTTCGGGAAGTTATCAATCCTATGGATGCCACGGAAGCTGCCGCTTATATAAACCAGTTCCTCATGGCAGTTCCTCATCAGGCAATCAGCCTCACTGGGGGAGAGCCTCTGCTGAATACCGCCTTTTTGCGGGAAATGCTGCCTATGGTAAATTGCAAGATCATGGTGGAAACCAATGGTACCTTGCCGGAGCATCTGGCAAAAATCATTGATTTGGTGGATATTATCAGCATGGATATTAAGCTGCCCCAGAATATTGGTGAGGCAAAATGGCAGCAGCATAAGGAATTCCTCCAGGTGGCTGTAGAGAACCACAAAGATGTCTATGTAAAGCTGGTATTACCGGGCGATTTGCGAGAAGAAGATTTCCAGAAGGCACTGAAAATCATTTCTGCTGTAGATAAAGAGGTATTGCTGGTGCTGCAGCCTGTTACCCCCATGAATGGGGTACCTGGCATTGAGCCTGGCAAGGTGCTGGAGCTGCAGGAGGCGGCACTGACAGTATTGGATAATGTACGGGTAATTCCCCAGACCCATCGCATGATGGATCAGCTTTGATGTGAGGAGTATTGTACGGTGAAAAATTCTCTGGACAAATTTATCATGGGCATATGCCGCCTGCTGCAACGGCAGGGAGGCTTTGCCTTGATTTTCTGGATTTTCAATTGCCTGCCTATGTGCTGCTACATGGTTATGAAGAAAAATGGGGAGGCCATGTTCAGCTTTGGCAGCTTTATGGTGCTGATAGACCTGTTGGTAGTATTTCTCATTGACAAGCTGCCGGGGAAGGTGCAGAAGGTGCTAAAAGTCATGCTGCTGCTTGCCTTCTTTGTGCCATTTGTCATTGAGGGTGTGGTGGTATACAACTACACGGCACTTATCGGCGTAGGTATTGTGGCATCCCTGCTGGAAACAAATCTGAAGGAAGCCAAGGAGTTTATGGATATGTACATGGGCCCTCAGGAGCTGCTTACTACTGCTGTTGTCCTGCTGTTGCTGGGATGGCTACTGTGGAAGAAACCTTGGCGAAGGCTGCATTTTGATGAGGTTGGCAAGAGAGTTCTTACTAGCTGCCTGCTTGCCGTATCTGTGATTTATACGGTTATGCTTTTCAGCTTGCATATAGATGTACTGTGGGATACCATGTTTCCTATGCAACGGCTGGTGCTATCATCTTCTACAGCCTTTGAAAATATCAAGGCATATCGGGAGCTGTCTGACCAGCTGGACACAGAGGTGCATCTTACCAAAAACGAGGGCAAAATCAAGAACGTGGTATTTATCCTAGGAGAATCCACAAACAGAAACCACATGCATCTCTATGGCTATTATCTGCCCAATACCCCAAATTTAGATGATATGGCAGATAGAGGTGAAATCAGCGTCTTTAGGGATATTGTTAGCCCTCATTCCACTACTATTGCCGTCCTCAGCAAGCTCTTTACCTTCTGCCACAATGAGTCCGACAAGCCTTGGTATGAATACAACAACCTTATAGACATTATGAACAGTGCAGGATATAAGACCCATTGGTTGTCCAATCAGGAATCTTCCGGTATCTGGGGCAATGTGGCACAGATTTATGCTGCCCATAGCAAAGTCAGCCATTTTACCAGGATTCGTGATTCCCATGAGGATGACGGACTGGAGGATGGAGCACTGTTTCCATTGGTGGATGATGCCATCAGCCAGAGGGCAGCTGACAAAAACTTCTATGTGGTGCACCTGATGGGTGGTCATGTGATGTACTACAACCGCTTCCCATATATCTTCACCAAGTTTACCAAAGATGATATCCAGATGGAAGGTCAGGAGCTAAAGGAATCCCAGAGGGAGATTATTGCCCAATATGATGATGCCCTGTACTACAATGATTATATTGTCAGTGGCATTATTGACAAGTTCCGTAATCTGGATGAGGATACCATTGTGATTTACCTGCCGGATCACGGGGAGGCCGTATATGATGATGGTGTTACGGGGCATATTGAGGAAAACCCTAGTCGTCATATGATTGAAGTGCCATTAATTATCTGGGGCTCGGAGAAGTTCAAGGAACTACATCAGGATAAATGGCAGGCTATCCAGGAGGCTGTCAACCAGCCATATATGACTGATGATATGATTCATACTGTGCTGGACATCATTGACATACAGACGGCAGATTTCGATCCAACCCGCAGCATTATCAACAGCCAGTTTGACAATAGTAGGCCTAGAATCTTTGATGACAAGGACTATGATCGGGAAATCCTCAGCCTGGGAAAATGATTTGTCCAGGATAAAATAAAAATTGCTATTTACATTTGATATAAAAGCTGTTACAATACAAGTAGTAATTTATTTAAGTCTTTCGAGAGTGGGTGTTTTCACCCGCTCTTTTCTTTGAAATAATCTAGGGATTGTAAAGACCTGTAAAGAGAGAGGGGGATTTGCTTGGCTAGCAGAATTGAAACTGAAGTAGAGAAAATCGTTGAGGAAATGCTGGCAGGCTCTGATTTAGAGCTGGTGGCTGTGGACTATGTCCGGGAGCGTGACTGGTATCTGAGGGTTTTTATTGACAAGGATGGTGGCGTGGACCTGGATGACTGCCAGGATCTCAGCCACAAGCTGGAGGAAGTCTTGGATGCCCAAGATCTGGTGAAGAACAGCTATATCCTGGAGGTATCCTCTCCGGGTCTGGACCGTGAGCTGAAAAAGCCACGGGATTTCCAGCGGGAACAGGGAAAGATGATAGATGTGAGCCTTTTTGCCCCTATGGATGGTGAAAAGGTTATTACAGGAGAACTAAAGGGCTATGATGGAGAAAATATCTCTGTAGATGACAGGATAATACCTGTGGACAAGGTAGCCAAGGTAAACCTGCATATTGATTTTTAAGATTAACAATGATTGGTAACCAGTCATAGAATTTAGGAGGTTAGGAAGCAGTGGCTACCAGAACAAGGAAAGCAAAGGTTGCAGAGGATCAGGATCGTGGATTTATGGCGGCATTTAGGGAACTAGGTGCAGAAAAAGGCTTGAATCCTGAGGTTCTTTTTGAAGCTATTGAGGCGGCTTTGGTTACCGCTTATAAGAGAAATTTCAATACAAATGCCCAGAATGTACGAGTTGCCTTAAACAGGGAAACAGGCAGCTATCATGTATATGCCATCAAGAATGTAGTTGATGAGGTATTAGATCCAGTACAGGAAATCTCCCTGGCCATGGCCCAGAAGGTATCCCCTAACTATCAGGTTGGGGACACCCTGGAGGTTGAGGTTACTCCGGCAAACTTTGGCCGTATTGCGGCTCAGAGTGCCAAGCAGGTTGTGGTACAGCGTATCCGTGAGGCGGAGCGGGGTATTATCCTCAATGAATTCTCCCAGCGTGTCGGAGATATTGTTACAGGCCTGGTACAGCGTGTAGAGAACAAGACCGTATATATTGACCTGGGCAAGACCGAGGCCATTATGCCAGCATCTGAGCAGATTGTCAGCGAGGAATATGGGGTCAATGACCGTGTCAAGGCTGTTATTATCGAGGTAAAGGACAGTGCCAAGGGACCACAGGTGGTGCTTTCCAGAAGCCATCCAGATCTTCTGAAGCGTCTCTTTGAGCTGGAAGTGCCTGAGATTCATGACGGCATTGTTGAAATCCGCTCCGTTGCTCGTGAGGCGGGCATGCGTTCCAAAATTGCCGTTTATGCCAAGGATGAAAGCGTAGATCCTATTGGCTCTTGCGTAGGCCATAGAGGCTTCCGGGTACAGACCATTGTAGATGAACTGCGCAATGAGAAGATTGATATCATCGAGTGGAATGAGGATCCTGCTATTTACATCGCCAATGCCCTGAGCCCAGCCAAGGTTGTCAGCGTAGATGTGGATCTGGCTGAGAAGATGTCCAGGGTGGTAGTTCCTGATTATCAGCTGTCCCTGGCTATTGGCAAAGAAGGACAGAATGCCCGCTTGGCAGCTAAACTGACTGGCTGGAAGATCGATATCAAGAGCGAGACCCAGGCCCGGGAAGAGCCGGAACCAGAGATGGTACCAGAGGCTGAGGATGATATCCTGGCTGAGCTGGGCAATGAAGATTTCACTGCTGAGGCAGAGGCACCACAGGACAACGAGGAAGCATAATATGGCTACTGTAAAGAAGATTCCTGCCAGATTGTGTTTGGGCTGCCAGCAGCAGTTTCCCAAGAAGGAGCTGGTACGGATTGTACGCAGCCCTGAAGGGGAATTTTCTGTGGATCTGACAGGCAAGAAATCTGGTCGGGGAGCCTATATCTGCAACAAGAAGGAATGCCTGGACATGGCTATCAAGGCCCATCGCTTTGAGCGTTCCTTCAAAGGACAAATCGACAAGACTGTTTATGACCAGCTGGTGCAGCAGCTTTTCTCATGACTATGAACGAAGAAAAATTATACAACCTACTTGGTTTGGCACAGCGGGCAGGCCGCTTGGCCTCTGGTGATTTTGCCGTAACCAAGGCAGTACAAGGAAAAAAAGCCCATCTGATGCTGGTAGCGGAGGATGCCTCGGAGGAAACCAAGGCAGGCTATAGCCAGATGGCCAAACAAGCAAAAATTGAATTGTTCTATCTGGGCAGCAGGGAGCAGCTAGGTCATTGCATCGGCAAGGACTTCAGGGCTGTCATAGCCGTACTGGATGCAGGCTTTGCCAATGCAATAGCCGGTTGCTTCCAGCCCTGATAGGGATATGGGGGTGGATTAATGTCAAAGCATAGAATATATGACATCGCCAAGGAACTAAATACAGATAACAAAACCATTTTGGATATACTTCGCAAGAATAATATTGAGGCAAAATCTCATTCCAGTACAGTGGATGATGCAGCCAGGCAAATTGTGGCAAAGGCTCTCCAGAAACCACAACAGCAGCCAAAACCTCAGCAGGCCAAGGCAAGTCAGGTGCAGCATACCCATAGCCAGCAGCCACAGGCTGGAAAGGCACAGGGAGGCCAGCAGGCTGGCAAAGGCTTCCACAATGGGGAGAATCGTCAGTCCAAGCCTGCCCACAATGGCAATAATGGCAGCAATGGCGATGATCGCAGGAAGAATGGCAATGACCGCCAGCATGACCGCAATAGGGACAGAAGACAGGAGCAGAGACCCCGCAACAACGGAAATAATGCCCAGAATGACCGCATGAGGAACAATGGTAATGGCCAGCAGAAGCATGCAGTTGCTGGGAACAACAACAATAACAGCCGCCCTGTCCGCAATGAGCATAACAATAATAGCAATGCCCATAGCGACAACAGGAATGATAAGAAAAACAATCGGATGGAGCGTACTGACCGAATGGATAAAAATGATCGTAACCGCCAGAACGGCGGCCGCAATGACCGTAATGGCAAAAATGGCCGCAACAACAATTTTAACAATAATGGCGGCTTTGGCAACAGAAACAACCGCAATAAGAACAACCGCAACAAGAACAGCCAGCCACAGGCTCCAAAGATGGAGATTGCCCGTCCTAAGAACATTAAGGTAGGGGAGACCATCATCGTCAAGGATCTTGCCAGCAAGATGAGCTGTACTGCTGCCGAGATCATCAAGAAGCTGTTCCTGATGGGTGTGATGGCCACCATCAATCAGGAAATCGACTTTGATACTGCTGCTCTGGTAGCTAGCGAATTCGGTGTCAATGTAGAGGAACTGCCACCAGAGGTGGATCCTACCCTGATTCCTGAAATCGTGGATGATCCAAAGAGCCTGGTTCTTCGTCCACCAGTTGTTACTGTTATGGGCCATGTTGACCACGGCAAGACCTCCCTGTTGGATGTTATCCGCAAGACCTCCGTATCTACCCACGAGGCAGGCGGCATTACCCAGCATATCGGTGCGTATCAGGTAAAGTGCCAGGGCAAGAAGATTGTATTCCTAGATACCCCTGGCCATGAGGCATTTACTGCCATGCGTGCCCGTGGTGCCCAGGTAACAGATATTGCTATCCTGGTAGTTGCTGCTGATGACGGCGTAATGCCACAGACCGTAGAGGCCATCCATCACGCCAAGGATGCGGGAGTACCTATTATTGTTGCTGTCAATAAGATTGATAAGCCAGGTGCCAACCCTGCCAATGTAAAGAATGAGCTGATGGAGCACGGCTTGGTACCAGAGGAGTACGGTGGAGATACCATTATGGTAGAGGTTTCTGCCAAGAAGAATATTGGTATTAACGACCTGCTGGAAATGGTTCTTCTGGTAGCAGAGATGAAGGAGCTAAAGGCCAACCCTAAGCGTGAGGCTCGTGGTGTTATCATCGAGGCACAGCTAGATAAGGGCCGTGGTCCTGTTGCTACCGTATTGGTACAGTCTGGTACCCTGCGTATCGGTGATTCCATCGTTGCCGGTACTACCTTCGGCAAGGTTCGTGCCATGCTGAATGACCGGGGCGAGAATGTAAAGAAGGCTGGTCCATCTGTACCAGTAGAGGTTCTGGGTCTCAGCGATGTTCCAGCAGCTGGTGATGAGTTGGCAGCCTTAGAGGAGAAGCAGGCTAGAACCATTGCTGAGAAGCGTATGGAGAAGCAGCGCAATGATATGATCCATGCCAAGAAGGTATCTTTGGATGATCTCTTCAACCAGATTCAGGAGGGACAGCTGAAGGATCTGAATATTGTTGTTAAGGCTGATGTTCAGGGTTCCGTAGAGGCATTGAACAGCTCATTGATGGGCCTCAACAAGAATGACGAGGTTCGTGTCCGTATCGTTCATTCCGGTGTAGGTGCCGTTACCGAGTCTGATGTTATGCTAGCTTCCGCTTCCAATGCACTGGTTATCGCCTTCAATGTACGTCCAGATGCCAACGCTCGCCGTGTAGCTGATACTGAAGGCATTGATATCCGTACCTATCGCGTCATCTATGATGCACTAAATGATGTGAAGGAAGCCATGAGCGGCATGCTTGCACCTAAGTTCAAGGAAGTTATCCAGGGCAAGGTAGAAATTCGTCAGGTTATGCGTTTCAACAAGACCCTGTTAGTGGCAGGTTCCTATGTACTGGAAGGCAAGATTACCAACCAGTCCAAGATTCGTATTGTCCGTGATAATATTGAGGTATTTGATGGTGAGCTGGACGGCCTGCAGCGTTTCAAGGATGCTGTAAAGGAAGTGGCAGCTGGCTACGAGTGTGGCATTACCATCAAGGATTACAAGGACTTCCGTGAGGGAGACATTATTGAGGCCTATACCATGGAAGAGGTAGAAACCTCCATTAATGATTTAAATAAGGATTAAAGAAAGCGGAGGGCATTTTATGAGCCAGCTTCGTATTGAAAAGATCCAGGAGCTTATGAAGCAGGAAATCAGCCAGATTATCCTGCAGGAGCTGAAGGATCCTAGAATCGGCTTTGTTACTGTTACCCAGGTAGAGATTACCAGGGATTTGAGCAGTGCCAAGGTATTTGTCAGCATCTATGGTGATGATGAGAAGATTGCCAAAACCTGGGCTGGGCTGAACAGCTCCCTGGGCTTTATCCGCCGTGAGGTGGGACATCGCATCCGTCTCAGAGTTACTCCTGAGCTAAAATTTGTTCTGGACAAGTCCTTAGACTACAGTGACCATATCCAGAAGCTGCTCCTACAGATCGAGCGGGAGGAGCACAACAACAACGCTGAATAAATTAGCGGGCCGGTGGATATTCCACCGGCTTTTGTTGTATAATAAGAAATATACACATGAAGGGAAGTGTTTTTATGAATATATCCTTGAAAGAGGCGGCAGCCAGGCTGCTGGAGGCAGAAAAGCTGGTGATCACAGCCCACTACAATCCAGATGGCGATGCCCTTGGCTCCAGTCTTGCTCTGTACCAGATGCTGGTACGGCTGGGGAAGGATGTACAAATTTTGATAGATGATGATATCCCTGAAGCCTTTAGCTTCCTGCCGGATATAGAAACTATAGAAAAGCCTGAAGCTGAATCTTACGAGGCTGACTATCTGGTAATGCTGGATGTAACTCCAGATCGGGTAGGCAGGGCATTGGAAAAATGCAAAGCTCCCATTTTGAATATAGACCATCACAGGACTAATGATGGCTCAGGTGTAGATTATCTTTATCTTGATGCAGAGCGGGCCGCCACGGCAGAAATCATTTATCAGCTGCTAGAGGAGCTGGCCATCACGCCGGATGCAGCAGTGGCCATGTGCATTTATACCGGACTTTCCACAGATACAGGAAATTTCAGATTCTCAAATACCACAGCCTTTACCCTGCGGGCTGCGGCGGATATGCTGGAGGCTGGGGCACAGCCCCATGTGCTTTCTGAGGCCTTGGAAAAGCGCACACTGAAGGAAGTGCTGGACAGGGCCCATGCCATGGAAACCATTCAAATGTCTGCCGGAGGCAGGGTTGCCGGCATCTATATAGACAATGCCCTCTATGAGCAGCTGGACACCACCGAGGGATATATTGACGGCGTGCGGATCATTGACGGCGTAGATGTAGCTGTGCTGATGAAGGAATTTGAGCCGGGACATTGCCGGGTCAGCATGAGATCCAAGGGTGTAGATGTCAGTGCCATTGCCGCAGAGTTAGGAGGCGGTGGCCATGTGCGGGCAGCAGGCTGTCGCATAGATGCCCCTTTATCCGAGGCAAGGGAAAAACTGCAGCAGGTTATTGAAAAGCATATTATGCCAAATGAATAAAGCAGGAGGAATTTATTATGGATCAGGTTTTGGAAAAAATGCAGACCAGGAGAAGCATCAGAAAATTCAAGGCAGATATGGTGCCACAGGAAATCCTGGATCAGATTATTGAGGCGGGGTTGTTTGCTGCCAGCGGCCATGGCAGCCAGGATACTATCATTGTTCAGGTAACCAATAAGGAGCTGCGTGACGAAATCTCTGCCTTAAACTGCAAAATCGGTGGCTGGAAAGAGGGCTTTGATCCATTCTATGGCGCCCCTGCTATGCTTATTGTCCTGGCAGAGAAGAAAGAGGCTAACAGGGTATATGATGGCAGCTTGGTAATGGGAAACCTTATGCTTGCCGCCCATGCTCTGGGAGTAGATAGCTGCTGGATCCACCGTGCCAAGGAGGAATTTGAGTCTGATTGGGGCAAGGAGCTGCTGAAGAAGTTGGGGGTAGAGGGCGAATACGA